>JASMLX010000044.1 GCA_030748495.1 Candidatus Poribacteria bacterium
ATAGGTTCAAAAACAATCCTGGCAATTTGGCCCCAACCTGAAACAGGTTGAGCTAGTTTTTCAAGAGAGCCCGCTATTTGGATGGTGCCGGCCTTCTCATCAATTGCTGGAGCCGACCATATAGTTTTCTTTTCGTCCGTTGGATTTAAGAAGTTGCCTTCGTTGACCTCTTTAACCACAAGCATTTGTGGATCATAGGACAAAGTGGCTTCAAAGTGGTGAACGTCTTCGCCACTCATGTTTATGTCTAGTGTAAACCACTGCCATTGGTCCACACGCATATCTCTCATGGAAATACCGCCGATGCCGGCCAAGGCATTTAAGCCATATAGCATAGAGATTGCGAATAACCAGATCCTGTTTATTGAACCTTTTAGCATATTCTTTGAATTCAAGTTCATTTGATTTCCCCTTTGATGAGATTAGCTAGCTAACCACCCTCGTCTCAGCCAGGTGTTAGGCTATTCCTGGTTAATAGGCACTTTCTTGGGAACGGCGGTTACATCAACCAGATTATATATATAGACTGTCCCTGCTGTTATTAAGGAACTGATCATTAAACTTTTTAAGGTTTGTGAGTCTTGTTGGTAGGCCTTTCGGACGCCGGGAGTTTTGGCGTAAATCATGTCCTCTTCAGCAGATGATTTGAGGACATAAAACAGCGCTGAACTTCCGATGGTAAGTGCTTGACCGGATAAAATGCCGAATCCCTTTCGCGATTGATCCTTCTGAAATTGCCCCCATCCGGGTAAGAGGACAGATCTGGCAATTTCGCCTGCAGTGGGCGGTACTTTCTTGAATCGAAGCGACTCTAGAATGTCTTCAATCGGCCGGCTGGGCATTCGAGCTAGCGTATAATAACCTTCGCCTGTCTTTCGAACTTCGACAATCGAGACATTCTCCAATGTCTCTTCGGCTTTAAGTCGAAGTTGGTCTACGACCGTGGTCTCGATTTCGCCGTCTTGCTCGACCGTGACCCGCTCTATTTCTGAATCGACGGTAACCGAGATAAATTTGGCCATCTCTGCCCGTGCATTATCGTTAGCCGCAGTACGGTCGGGATTCGGCCCACCAACCGCATAGAAGTAGTCACTGTCTTCGGGTAGACGAACAACCCAATTGCCAAACTCTGCTTGACGTAACCCGCAACCGCAAAAACTAAGAATACAGACTAAAAATCCAATCGCTCGCAAAATATACCTCCTTGGATGAAGAAGCAGCAGTGTTCAACCGCCAGTTGAATGAACATCGTATAATTAAAACTCTAGGACTTCGATGATCGAATCCTCCTGAAGAACGACGTAAACCTTATCCTGTGTGGCTGCAATCCCAAGCGGCATAAACCCAACCTTGATCCAGTCTTGTTCTTTCGAGACCTGCCAGGTTCCCTGATGAGATTCGATCATAGTGATGGTAGCCGCTCCCTGATTAACAACAAAAATCAGGTCGCTTTGTGGTCGGAATCCTTTGGTAACAGCCACGCGAATTGGAATTGCCCCGACGGTGAGCTCCTTCACTATAGACCGGGTCTTGACGTCAATTACTCCTATACTATCTGTTTGGCTATTAGCAACATACACAAACCGCTGGTCTGTAGAAGCCGCTAGATCCGTTGGCATGAACACTTTTTTGATGGTTTTGAGAACTCTTTTCAATCGTGTATCAATGACGACAACCAAGTTATCAACGATAACATATAGGTCTCTGTTTATCAAAACCATGCGATTGCATTCGCCATTGAGAGGGATCAGACCAATTTCTTTCTGTTGATCGAGATCGACAACTGAAATTGTTTTAGCATCTCGATTGCTGACATAGAGCTGATTAGTGATTGGGTCAATCGCCAATCCGGACGGATGGTTTCCAACCTCTATAGCATTCGATCGATTGAAGTTTTCAGCAATTACAGAGACAGAATCTTTTTGTATACCACCAAGCTTGATCGGTTTAACAAAACTGTTCGCTACGTAGATGTCGCCTTTTGTAGGATGGACTATCACATCTTTAGGGTCACGGCCATCGGCAGAGAGGTCAATACTACGAACAACTTGATCGGCTCCGACCTGGATCTTGGTGGCACTGGCCGTCTCGCTGTTGATTACATAAGCAAAGATACCATCACCAGAAAGTGCAATCTCTGTGGGCAGGTCTATGTCTCTGCTCTGGATAGTCGCCTTCTTCTCTGGAATTGGGGTCAGCCGAACGGTATGTTCTACAATTTGCTTGCTAGTATTAGTTAACCGAACTGAAAAGGATTGGTCCAGATACCCCTTAGCCTCAACTTGTCCTTTTTGAGTGGCCAGATCGGTATTCCGGATCTCTATCACACCGCTGTGGGTCGTTTTTTGACCCATAGTGCTGGCTTGGGCAATTGGCTTCTCTGTTTTAGCGTTGAGAACCTGCAGACGGAAGGTAGGCAAGACCTTGACAGAGACCTGTATCTCCAAGATCTCAACCGCTTGTTTTGAAGTTATTTTTAAGATGGCTTCACTTTTACCCTGCGGTAGGCTAGTACGAACTACGGAAGCATTAACTGTAACCGGATCGTCACCCAACTTACCAGCTTGCGGTTTGACCTGTAGCCACTTTTTATTAGATTCGATCTCGAAATCGATGGTACTAAATCCCTGGCGGGAAAGCTTGAAACTTTTTTGGTCCGTTTTGGGATCAAAAGGGAGGCTACGGTTGTCGACTTCCATGGTGGGCCGGTCGACCAGCATGGTAACGGAAACTACCTGGTCACCACCGTTACTGGAGATCGTTACCTCTTGTTTGTATTTATCAGGGTTACGACCTCGACGTTCGACACTTAAATTAACTACCGAAGACTTAGTGGTAGTAGCGATTCCATCCGTTAGTGTGGGAATTAACCAGCCTTCTGGAACGGCAATCCGCCAGTTGATCTGTCCTGTACCGACATTCTTGATGGTAATATCGAGACTAGTCTTATCTGAACCAAAGTCGAGTGCTTTTTCAGAAACCTCGATTTCAGGTTTCTCTGACACCTCCATTGAAACACCAACATCCATTTTGCCCCCGTTGGAGGTGATGGTTAATACCTGTTTATGGCTACCGGGCTTTTTCCCCAATCGGTTAGCGGTTAACTTAACCACCGTTGGGGTTTTTCGGGTCTCCCCCTTGATCTTATCGACGGTAATCCAGTTCTCCGGTGTGTTGATCTGCCACTTCAAGGCCCCGGTGCCTCGATTTTCGATAGTAATCTCTAAGGTCGCCTTATCCAATCCAAATGTCACTGTTTCGGGCTCGACAAAGAGAGCCGGTGCCTCCTCGACATTGATGGTAACGGTAATTTTCTTAGTGCCGCCGTTAGAGGTAAAGGCCAAGTCCAGTTCGTGTGGTTTGGGTTCCAGGCCTTCTCGTTTAATCTCGATCTCTAAAGTGTCAGGAACATCCCGGGTTGATGTTCCTTTCAACTTCTCCAGCTTGATCCATTGTTCTTTGGGAACAGCGACACTCCAATTTAAGGTGCCAGTTCCTTCGTTTTTGATAGTCAGTACGATACTGTTTTTATCTTGACCGAAATCGAGGCCGGTCTCAGACAAGGCTAAAACCGGTTGCAAAGGCTGAATCAAAATGTCCACACGAGCAGGTTCTCCAGGTTGAACTGATACCTCGACTTTGGCCGTTTCAAAGCCCTCAGCCACAGCCGTTACTACATAGTTGCCTGGATCTAATTTCTGGGCGAACTGATAAACACCGTTATTGTCACTGGTAACAGAGATGGTAACAGGAACAGTGGTCAATTGGACATTGGAGACGGGTTTGTTGGTCTCTTTATTGAGAACAGTGCCAGAGATAGTTTGGGCATCCTCCTTCTCCAACACTGCATCTGCTGTAGCAACGGTATCGACCACTGTAACCCGATTAGAGTAAGGTTTATAACCACTCTTATTGACCGTAATTTCGTAACTGCCGGCCACAATATCACCGAACAAAAACTTACCGGCCGAATCGGTTGCCGCAGAGTGGCTTTCCGGTCCACTAATAGCGACGTTAGCACCTGAAATCGCCTGACCATCTTCCCCCAAGACCTTTCCTTCGATACCGAGTTCGGTTTTATCGCTACAGCTAAAAAAGAGGAGACTAACCCCAACGATTAGAGGCGTCAGAAAAGGATGTGGACTATGACTGGTCTGATTTTTTTGATGGGTTGAACGCATTCGATTTTGGCGTAAAGACCGTGCCAGGTTGGAAAGTGAAAAAATGGGTATCTGCATGAAATCCCCTCATATTGGTTGCTGGAGGAGTACGCGCCAACCCGTTAGCGAGAGTGGCCTAGTCTGGGGCGGCAAATACTTCCGTTAAGTAACTGAGTATAGGCGTCACCGGCCGTTGTATTACTAAAAAAGACTGCGATTGATCTGATGTCTCTAATGAAGAAACAGAGAAATAGCTATATGCCGATTCTGATTTTTGTGATTTATCTCTTGTTGTTTCATGTCCAACCCTCGATTCCCCAGATCTAAGGATACTTTACTACCAAGTTAAGGCCTGGCCTGGCAGAAGTATCCATATTTTAACATACCTGTGCAAAAATAAGCAGTACCGAGTGAGGCATACCATGCCTCTATTGTGTTTTTGACAACACGATTGATCCACTAATGTTGCCCATCAGTTTGGGTTGCTGCACCTGGCCCAGGTTGCGAGCGGCTTCGGACACCTCCCGCTGAACATACATATAGGTTTCCAGTAGGTTGACCATATTATCGGTGTCCATATCGGCTTTCCCTTTCAAGGCTTCCAGCAGATGATAGGTAAAGATGCCGTGTTTTAGTTTGGCACTTTCGAAGGAGACCTGGTCCGGTTGACTGGCAGAGATGACCACCCGACCAGCCGCGGAAAGTTGGCCGTAGATATCGGTGCCGATCGGTGTATTGGCCGGTGAAACTGATTTTATTGTGTTGTCTTTTACCTGACCACCACTAAAACAACAGTCCATCACAAAAACGAACTTGTTGACAGCGATTCGGTCCAGCATGAGACTCAACTCGTTATTGCGTAAGGCAGTCTTGTCCATCTGTTCCAGGTTTGCATCGTGTGGAATAATAAATTTCCTCCGGCCATCAGGTTCCTCACCGCTTTCATCTGGCATCACCCCACCATGTCCTGAATAATACATAAAAACCAGGTCATTAGCCTTGGCCTGTTTGGGCAGCCATTCGCCAATCGCTTGCCGAATATTGGCTAAGGTAGCGTCTTGGTCAAAGAGGGCTTTGACATTGGAGGCGGGAACACCTCCTGCCGCTGGATCTATCATTTTCTGGTGGATGGCCTTGGCATCGACACTACCATAAGTCAAATCCGGAATCCCCGGATCGACGTAATCGCCGATGCCGATGATGACCGCATACTTATTGTATTTCTCCGACAGATCGTCGTCTATTGCCGCTTTATCTTCTCTGGACGTACCGCTGTTGGCCAGTTGGCGGATGACTGTCAATTGATACGGTTCCGACCGGGTGCCGTCGGCGGCGACAGCCACGATCTGGATCTGGTTCTCGCCCGGGGCCAGGTGCAGTTGTTTACGGATCTGGTTTTTCTTGACTTTTCGCACCAGTTTCAGGTCTCTGGTTTGCACCCCGTTAATGGTAACCAGCACATCCTTTGCCTCTTTGGCGCCGATGGTTTGGCCTGTTAGGTCTATGGCGGATTCAGCGACAGTTTCACCGTTGGCCGGACTGGTAATTTCAACCATCAGGGGAACTTTGGAAGGATTCACACGGGTAATGGTACTGGTCTGATGAAAAGTTTTGCCCTGACTATCGGTGACGTCAACGGTGACGATGTTTTCTCCCATTTTTAGATCTACCGATTGATTGAACTGCGGCCCGGTTGCCACCTGTTGGCCGTTTAGTAACACCGTGGTATTGGCAGTGCCATCACCCAGAATTTGGCCGCGCAGATCAGCCTGCCCCTGCGTGGTTCTCTGGCCATCCCTGGGTGAATATAGGGCAATCTGTACCGGAGTTGAGCGGGTTTCCGACTGACGGGTGACGGCCAGGAACTGCTCTTGTGTCTGGCCGGTAGAGGTCTCAGCCAACAGACGGATTGTATTACGACCAACCGCCAAAGGGAGCGAACGATCGATTTTATAGTTCGATTTTTTCCGTACCAGGTTCAAATCCCTGGCCATTGGCATCTCTTTGTTGTTGATCCAAACTTTGACCGAAGTGATGCGGGTACCGGATGCATTCCCTGCGACTTTGGCCTGACCGCTCAGTATGACCGAAGAGGCGTCTATGATTGATTCGTTGGCCGGTCTACTGACCGTAATTTCAATCTCAACTTCGGCCTCTTTTTCCGGGTTGCGGTTAACTGTCAGCCGCCGCTCAGTAGCGTTTCCATCCAAATCGGTGACCATCATTCGAATAGCGTTTTCACCCATCGATAAAGCGGTCATGCGCTGGATTTGGTAGGCTTGATGCCCACCAGAGTGGCCGGACCGGGTCTTCTTTTTTTTGCTGTCGGAGAGGCTGACTAGATGTTCACCATCTTTAACCACCACCTCAATACCATTGACCCATAATTTGATACCGTCAATCCCGACGTCATCTTTGGCGGCGGCTCTAAGCAGAACGGCTTCGCTGGTCGTCACACTCTTGTCGGTAGGGGCGATCAGACTAAGTTTGGGTGGATCACTGGCTTGTGGGTTCGGTGTCGTCCGTTGGCTACCGACGGCCACCTCGGCCGTCCATTGTTGCAAAAGTCCCTCTAGAACGGGGCGGGCCAAACCTTTAGCATTTCCTGTTTTGAGCAATTTAGTCAACCCTCCCTGTTCTGCTTTTTCCAGAGAGACAGCCGATTGCGCTTGGCTAAAATTGGTGGAAAAACGTTCTTCTCCGCTAGCGAAATGGACAACGCGCAGTGAACCGGAGATGATAAACGACTGCAGATCCGAACCTTTGAGAAAACTGCTCTGGGCTGCGCCTTTGGCACTCATTTTTCCACTTAATAGCAGGTCAGCGTTCAATTCTTTTCCAATTTCTACCAACCGGCCGGCAGCGACGCCCTCTTCCAATTCAGCAGCGAATGGTTTCACCATCTCAGTTGCCACCGTTCGAAATCCATTTCCGATCAAAAACTTGCCCACAGCGGTAGAGAAGGTGGGGTGGTCGGCCGCAACGGCTACTCGCGGTTTATAGCGAAAGTCTTTTCCTGCTTTGAGCTTGATGAGTTGAGCGATCAACTGAGGCAAATCCAATTCCACATCGACTACTGCACGAAACACCCCGGCTTGATTAGTGGATTTGACCACCTCGTGGCTGAGAATATACCGGTCTGGTTTAGCTTTGATAAAGATCTGTTTATGGACACTTCTTCGTTTGACTGTTTTCAACCGTGCAATGGCGTCGATTTGACCAATAATTGCTTTCATGCGCGCCTTTTCCACTGCTATTTTCTCTGAGGGACCACCACCTTCCGACTTCACTATCAGTGGGTCCTGTGCAATCGTTGCCAGCTGAAATAAACAACAAGATTGGAGGATAAGTAGTACCCGAAACCATGAGTAACGAAATGGAAACAGATATTTGAATTTGGCAGCTAAACTGTTTTTGAAGTGCTTAAGCATGTTAATCTCCTGAAATAGTTGGAAATATCGACACGGGTCCCTGATCGTAATTCCTGTGGTTGGTCAACTGAATTTAGAATTTGCCGTCTGACTAATATAGTAAACAATTCCTGGTAAAGGCAGAAGTTTTTATGAGAGCTGTCGTTCAACGTGTCAAGTCTGCCAGTGTCCATGTTGATGGCCAGCTGGTATCGGAAATTACATCTGGGCTACTGATTTTTTTAGGCATCTCCGAAACTGACCAGCAATCTGACATCGATTACCTGGCAACCAAAGTTGCCAACTTGCGTATTTTTCGAGACGACGAGTTACGCATGAATCAATCCCTTCTCGACGTTGGCGGTCAGGCCCTCGTGGTTTCGCAGTTTACCCTCTACGGCGACTGCCGTAAAGGCCGCCGGCCCAGTTTTACCGCTGCGGCTAAACCGGAGAGAGCCGACGCTCTATATCAAGCCTTCATGGATCAATTGTCCCAGATGGGTATTCCGGTTCAAGCGGGCGTCTTCCAGGCCATGATGGAGGTTGAGTTGGTAAACGACGGCCCGGTTACCCTGCTTCTCGACAGTAGTAAATTGTTCTAATTCTAGTTCGCCTTCCGTTAAGACTCGTTCTTATTCATTGTCATCCGACCGAACCAAATCGTAGACCATGATATTTTCCCGTCTCTTTTTGGAGCGATGGGTGGCCACACGGGCTTTGTATAGTTGGCCAATTTTGTATCCAGCCTGATTGATTAAATCTGTTAATCGGTTAATAGCTTTTTCGCCAGAGTGATCAGCATATCCGAGTAATAGATGGCCTTGTGGTGCCAGATGTCGATCAACCTGCTCAAAAAAGCAGGTAATAGTTTGCTGCTTTTCATCGTTGGTTGGAATTTCTGCTCGACTCCGAACTCTAGCCACCACCCACGGGGCGTTGAAGATAATGACATCGAAGGTCTGCCCCTTAAGGTTCTGGAATAGATCGCCTTGACAGACCTCGACCCGATTTTGCAGTTCTTGTTTCTGCAGGTTGATTTTGGTGGTCGCTGTTGCTTCGGGCATGATGTCGGTGGCAATAATTTGGGCTTGAGGAAATAACCGGGCAGCCATGATGGACAACAGACCAGATCCACATCCCAAATCCAGTAGGCCAGAGGGCCGGGGTAGATTTTCCAGACCTTGCCGAAACAGAGTGGCCGTCTCCTGCGATTGAGGTGGCAAAACGTTATCAGACGCCACTATCGGTATCGAAAACCCTTCTGGTTGAAATGCATTTGACAGCGCAGTCTGAATCCTGTCTAGTTTGGCCAGTGGTAGCATAAATGGATACTCTCCGTTAGCAGCAGCAGATTCACCGATCAACTCGATCAAAAAAGGGAGGTCTGGTACAGGATCGAGTTGTAGTTTTCCTGTTGCATCGGCTAAGACCATCACCCGCTGAAGTGGGTCTACTGCCGTAACCCGTTCGGACTTGGAGGATCGTTTATCTAACGCTCGACCTCTCTTCTGCTGTCGGTTGCCAACATCAGATAACTCTCGTCGCTTTCGCTGCAGATAATCGGTCAGTTGTTGGATCTGCTCCACTCTACCCAACACTAGTGCCAGTCCATCTCGTTTGAGGTGATTGAAAATGCGGTTGGGTTGACTCAGATCTGAACTGTCAAAAAACTTAATTGAGGCGCCGTCAGATACCGTGGATCGAATTGCCACCGGCACATAGATGTCTCCGATGGGGCGAACACGATAGATCGATTGCATATCTATCTATTTAATACCTCTCTCTATTCAATGTCGATCAACCATCTCAAACCACAAGAGCAAAGCTACCGGGAATTCAAAGGTTAATTGTAGTCAGTACCTTTTTGTGATGTCAACCTAAAGCCGGGGGCGAAAGTTTAGTAAAAATAGGTGCAACTTTTAATGCAACTTGGGGTGTAAGCCCACATTAGCCACAAATGGAATCAGCGGAATTGGCAACGGAAGATTCAACAAAAGATTATGGTGTGCTCGCAGGTATATTCAATGAAGATCTATCCGGAGGATCTGGGGAGTTAACGGTGGGAAAGGATCGCGTGACAATTCCCCAACAGGATGGCAGTTCGATGTTAATCCGGCACCCTTCCCACTGTTTTGAGTACAGCGCGTTTGCTGGTAAACAGAAGTATGTACGGTATAATCTTTGCAACGAAGAACCCGCCTTTTAAGCTGACCGGGTGGTAGCACTCTCTTTTCAAGGCGAACTAAACGCCGGTAAGGAGTAATTCTCCAAAACGCTGGAGTAAACACTACGGCCTTTATTGGCCAGCTTAGTAGCCAAGCCAAACCGGCCACCCTGAACAAGTGTGAAGTTAGAGGTAAGAAACCTCCTTTCGTCTTTTACACTTCACACTTTAACTATTAAGGAAACCGCTGATGCCTCGTAACTCAATTGAGAATGAGTTTTGTTTAGACGATCGGTTGATGTTGCAGTGCCAAAAAGGAGAGGCCGAAGCTTTTAACCAGATCGTGCAGCGACACCGAACTGCCTTAGTTACCTTCATTGCCCGCTTGTTGGGGGATCGCGAGACGGCAGAAGATCTGGCTCAGGAATCCCTGCTCCGAATGTACCGCGCTGCCAATCGGTACAAGGCCGAAGGATCGACCAAATTTACCACCTGGATGTATCATATTGCGTCCAACCTTTGTAAAAATGAGTTACGCAATCGAAATCGTCGCCAACGTCATTTTATGGTACAGACGGATGATCAATTGCGATTGGACCAGGATCTAATCGCTACTGCACCTGCCGACCCTGCACTACAACCTGACCAGCAACTGGTCAAAAAAGAGCAGCAGAGCGCCGTCCAAAATGCGATCTCGTTACTCCCTGAAACCTACCGCTTACCGCTGGTTTTAAGAGATATTCAAGGGTTGAGCTATAACCAGGTTTCGGCTACGCTAAAACTGCCGCTCGGCACCGTCAAGTCGCGGATCAATCGAGCCCGATTAATGCTAAAAGATCTATTAAAACCGGTTGTTTCCCCCACCGAACGATGAGCTGCACTACTATCGAAGACAATTTCTCTGATTACCTCGAAGATAGTTTGCCGGCTAAACTGCGACAAAGCGTGGCTGATCATCTTAGATCTTGCCCAAACTGCCAGCGGGAATTTGACCTGTTTCAACAGTCCGTATCGGCTCTCCAGCAACTACCGGAGATCGAACCATCGGCCTTTTTTGACACCGATTTGCAGATCCAATTGGCATTGACAGAAATGATGCCACCTCCCGAAAGGGTCCCGATCCTCGACCAAGTTGGAGGCAAGTTCTGGCAATTGATAGGATCATGGCGATGGGTGGTTAGTACTGTGTTAGCCTTTGTCGTGATCGCTGTCTATTTGATGGCTACCCGTATTGATGTGGTTCTAGTTTCGTCTTCAGAGAAGCAATCCAATCCTCAGGTACAGTCAATCGAGAAAAGGGATCTGGTTGATGAGGATAGCGATAGTTTCCCTTTTTCCTCGGACTCAATGTTTGACCCGGCCGTGGAGATCCAACAAAACTATGTCTTCCCGACGGTAACCTATTCAGCTCTCAGTACCGGTGGTAGACTCTAAACGATGCAGGTCTGGTATCATTACAGTTTCATTTTATTGGTTTGGATTTTTCTTTTCTCCCAACCACTTAGCGCAGAAACATTCCGACTGCGGGCACCAACACTCCAGCAACTGGAACAAGAATCCCAGCAGATTATCGAGTTAGTGCGCCCTTTAGTGGTCAAAGTGGTTGCATCGCGCTCCCTCTTAGCAGACCGGCTCAGTCCATTAGACCGATCAAACGCGACTAATGCGACTAATGCGACTAATGTGGCTATCGATCAGCTTACTGAGATCAAGATCTTAGAAAACATCGGATCTGGTATTGTTTTGGATACGGTGGCTGGACATATTGTAACCACTGATGAGGTTATCCAGTATAGTGAAAAAATTGAAGTCATCACCGATACTGGACGACGTCAGCCCGCGCAGTTAGTGGCTGTAGATCCGATGACGGGGATTGCCGTCATCTCAACTACGCTTGAAACAGACCAAACCATTGCGGGTAACATCGGATCAGGAGGCACCGACATTCAGGCTGGCGCCTGGCTCTTCATGGTTGGTGTTTCCTACGGTACAAGCCCCGTTTTCGCTTTCGGGATAGCTAGTGGCCTGGAGAGTCTACCCCGTCTGCCCACCTATGATGGCATTAAAATCAACGCGGCTATCAGTCCCGGCAACATCGGTGGGGCGGTAGTTAATACCGAAGGCCAAATTGTGGGGATGATCCGTGCAACCCTGGGACCTCGACAAATAACGGGGACCTCAATGTTTAGATCTAATCACCTTACCTTCGCGTTCCCAATGGTGACAGTCTCTGAGATTGCCAATCAGTTGATCTCGCAGGGACGGGTCTTACGTGGTTGGTTGGGTATCAAACTGGATCAGCGCCCCCAAGGGATCACGGTCACCCAGGTGCTTACCGATAGCCCCGCCGATCAGGCGGGACTTTTACCTGACGACGTGATTTTGCGCTTCAATCGAGATTCTGTTTCAACCTTTTCCGAGATTCAAAAGCGGGTGCGAGGCACACCGCCTGGAACTACTGTTCGGCTAACCGTTAATCGAGCGGGACAGATCTTGAGCCGATCCGTCACTCTAGGCGAATATCAATCCGGCCATCTGACCGGGGAGTATCAGGACTAAAACATTATGTGATCTTGTCAGGAGCGACCACTCCGTCAACCCAGGATCTATGAGACTATTGAACAATTCAGGAGAACAAAATGAAAAGACCTATTTGGATGTTGTTTTTGATCTTACCGGTATTGATCAGTCACTCACAAGTCGATCTGCACCAGTTAAAGCAGGGGCAGGTTGGCTTTGGGTTGAGTGGACAGACCGGTCTAGTCCGGTTAGCCGAAACAATCCGGGTCACCCCCGTATTGTCTTATGGTGTCTTTGACGCGGTTGAGTTTCATCTGACAGGTGGTACAAATTTAGTATCGGATGACGAAGAGCTCCTAAGCGATTCTCGTTTGGAAGGTCACTCGGCTAAGATCGAATACCCCTTCATCATCGGCAGTGGTTTGAGTACGGTTTATCCGATTGAGAGCTTAGAGGTAGATCTGATTAGCCGTGCTTATGGTGACTTGCAACTTAGCCGGGCGACGGAAACTGGCCAAGTCCTGGTCGATAAGTTAGTCGTAAAAGTTAATCTACA
Organism: Candidatus Poribacteria bacterium; assembly: GCA_030748495.1. Lineage (GTDB taxonomy): Bacteria > Poribacteria > WGA-4E > WGA-4E > UBA9662. Next base: position 12,811 of record JASMLX010000044.1, read on the forward strand.
GATTGGTGTCAGCAAACAGATACGATTTTCAGAATCACTAAAGGTTGTCCCTTACGCTTGTTGGAACCTAATCCTAATTGGGAAACGGATTGAGATCCTTGGCGAGCGCAAGGAGTCTGGAGGCGAATCGTCTTCGAGCCATTTTGGTTGCGATTTTCAAACACCAAACGTTAGTTTTACTGTCGATCTAGATCTGTCGCCAGCTAGGCGGTTGACCTTAATGGCCTCTTATTATCCAACCGTACGAGTTTTGAAAAATGTCTTTTAGCGCTCTGTTGACAAGCCAAAGTATAGGTATCGATCTCCAAGCCAAAAGGCCTCATCGATTTAAGACGTGTACCACTTTGTCTCTGTTTGGTCACCAACCGTCACCGCCACGATATAGCAAGCCGGTGAATACAATTTCTCCTCGACGATCACGCCCATCCCAACTCAGTGCCTGTTTGTCCTCGCCCAGTGCCTGTTTGTCCTCGCCCAGTGTCTGTTAATGAGCAATTAGATTGACCAAATTTCCAGCGATATTATAGACCTTAACTGTTGTATTGGCGGGTCTATCTATCTCAAGCGAGATAGTCGTCGTTTGACTGAAAGTGGAGCCCAGTGGTGAAAAGGCTCTCGGTTGACAGGTTAGGGAATTTTTCAGCAAATTAGCCGAGTCATTGGGGTTTAATTGCATCAATCTCACCCAGTGTGTACTAGACTAACTGTAGAACGCCAGTTGAAATAGTCTTTGTATTTGGGGCAAGAGTGCCATCGATTGCCCTCCAGGGGCTGTCCAAGCGATGGAAGATCAGGGGTTGTTTACCTGCTGAGAGTTATGAAAGGTCATAGGAGATGGTTAAGGTGGCCGGTTTGATACTATGAGTGTGGTGGGAGCAAAGTCATAGACTGGACTGATTCTGCGCACCGGTAGTTCAATATTAACCTCAGTTAAAGCGTTAACGACCGCAATTTCGTCTTGGGCCAAGGTGCGGGGTGGAAAGTAGAGGTGGGCTTGTTGGTCGTCAAGTCTAATGGTACCACCACGCTGAGTTTCAATGGTAGTAGGTACTTCCACCTGAATTATATCAGTAGCCGTATTTCCGGCCTTCATCCGTTGCCGTCAAACGTAACCAAACCCATTCCTCTTTAACTGGCACCACCTAGTCTTCGTTAATTTTAACTATTCCTGGCCTAGTTTCATCTTTAGGCGGGTATAAACCTGTTTCCATGTGGACCTGTTCCCAATCGCTGGTTGTGCTGTCATTGGCCATTGAGTAGTCAAAACAATAGCTATCCAAATGACGGTCGTCAAGCAAAGCTGAAATGGTGAAAGTTTTCAGTACCTGCGCTTTATCTCTTGGTGCCTGTATTTTCACAGCCGGGAGTGTATTATCCAGCGTAAGACGAATTTGATCTGTTTTTTGGTGACCCAACTTATTCTGGGCCAACAGACGAATCAGGTATTGGGTTTCGGGTAAATCCTGAGCTTTCCACAATCCCAGTGCTCGGTCCTGTTCGACTTCAACCCCGGCTTCATTAATTAGCTGAAATACCGGTGGGTCCGTGATTGGTGAGAACTCAACCCGAAACTCATCCAAGTCTTTATCGCTGACCGCCCCCCGAATCAGGATTTTTTGCCGGTGGCTGCCAACTATTTGCCCTTCGGTAGGATTGCTCCATCACAAAGCTGACGATCTAGCTCAGATTAAAATGGTAAAATAGTAAAAATAGAAAAATTGTGTTTACCGTTGGGCAAACCAAGAGTAACCGAACTTTTGCGGGTCGGTGACGATCAGTTCTCTTCATCCGTTTTAGGATCCGGCGCCTTATACTGGTACAGCATTCGTTGTTCTATAGTTTGAAAATCGCCACCAATCCACTCGATGAAAACAAATGGGCAACCTGTCTGATATAAGAATTTACTTCTGCTGGATTCGTATAAGTAAGAGCAACACCTCTATAGGTTGCAGCAAACATATATATCTTTGAGAGTAACAAGACTCAGAGATACTTTGTTTTCAGCGACCAAACCTAAAATAGAGAAACGATAAATTGATAGATCGACATCTGAGTCTGGCCGAAAGACATTACTTTGAAGTTCAATTAAAGAGATCTTTGATTAATTCCATCTTACAAAATTGAAATTAATAAATCAAAAATAGCCATTTATTAATATAATCCATTATAATTACTGAAAATTCGTCTCATGATGTTATAGAAATGGCGAGAAAAGTATAAATGAGAGGATGCTAAACGGCATTTAAACCAAAGCAAAAAATCTTACCTTTGCTGATTTTGAGAAGTCACTCCGAACTAAGAAAAACTGAAGCCAGGAGACTTCGAAGAAGATGAAAGAGGCTATTGAGTCTGGGGATAAAGGGGCTCACGGTATGCCCAACCGATCATTCTTAGCCATTAACGATTTTAAAGATAGTTACATGAGAAAGAGTGAGATAAAGGCCAAATTGACAGAATTGGAGATAGACCGGAAGCAGGAAATATCCCAGGCCAAGTCTATAGTCGAACAATATTTTGGATGTAAGTCATCTTCATGATAACGGCCAGCCAGATTCACAACGAGAGCCAAAAATAATATAGATCTCTGGTTCAGACAGGTGGCATTCAATGGACAAAGAGGATTTAACATTTAATACAACAGAAGGCAACGACATAGATAGGTCCAGATAATAAAAAAGGGCGATATAGAGTAGGATTGGGCCAAAAAGCAGGTGAGGTTGTAAGAAGTTAGTCTTGGCTTCAAGAGAAATTTAGAATTTGGGATAAACTTTAAAAAATATAACCCAAGTTGCAACTTATAAACGGCTAAATGTAAAAACAGAATAAGATCAAAGTTGCGACCTAATCTAGAGCTTCAGATTACCAAGCTATAAGGAATAGCTGGTTACAGACAAGCTGATCACATCAAAGTAATTAGGATGATCGGCCTTTGCTGGTACTGGTTAGTGAGTTGGCCAACTGTGCGGAGTCCTCGCTGAAATCGCTTCGAACTGATAAAATTAATTGCACCTTTACAATAAGCTGGTTGTGAGTATGAATTTACACCAAATTTTTTATCCGGACGCCTGAGCATACTATACCCATCCAATGATCAAGTTAATTCTCCTTAACCTCTCAGCCTTATTGGTTGGGCTGACCAAAGCCGGCTTCGGTGGTGGAAGTGGTCTCGTGGTTGGACCGATCTTACTTCAGGTTTTCCCGGCTAAAGAGACAATTGGGATGATGTTACCACTGCTATTTTCCTGTGACATCGCTTCACTCTTCTTCTACTGGCGTAAATGGGATACACGCAACTTGATCGTCTTATTCCCGGGGGCAGTGGTTGGAATCGGCATCGGCTACTTTTTGCTGGATTCTGTTTCCGACGAGCATCTGAAAATTAGTATTGGTATGGTCGCCATCGGGTTCGCCTTTTTTCAGATCTATCGTAACCTGTTTGGCCAATCTGAGAGTCACTTTCAACCAAGAAGATGGCATGGATCAGTTGCCGGTTTTATCACAGGTTTTGTCTCTACCTTGGCCCATATCGGTGGTACTGTCACCACTATGTATCTGTTGCCCCAACGACTGGCCAATCAAACATTTGTGGCCACGACAACCGCATTTTATTTTCTGGTCAACCTCTGTAAAATCCCTGTCTATTTTAAGCTTCAAGTTTTAGATGTATCGGTTCTCAGACGCTTATTACCTCTATTCCCTGTTCTTCTCTTGGGTACAGGGCTTGGAGTCTACCTGAATCGACGTGTCTCCAGTTCCGCCTTTTCGACCGTTATTTTGTCGATCGTAGTACTGACAGGTTTAAAGCTCCTGTTCTGGCATTAGCCAGACTAGCCTTGATTTTTCAATCCATGCTAGTATAATTTAATGGTTTGCTGTTAGAAAGGCTCACTTAGGCAAAGTATTTTAGTCAGTTTAGGCAGACGAGCCAGAAACTGGATTGACATCAGCCAACGGAATCAGGGCGTGAAACTGGTCGGTTATGTGGAGCCGTTGGCTGAACGCAGAGAGCAGATGAAAGACTAATATTGATTACCATCTGCACAAGTTTTAAATCTCTTGCTACTGCCTTCGTTATAGAGGTGGATTTTGCTTTTAGACGTAAAACTCCACCTAAATCCCACGAAACTGTCGCTATGGAAGCATTTAGAGCAGGTTTTACTGATCGGTGAGAAGCCGCCGAGTGACAGTTTTAAAGCCTAAATGGGTCAGATCTAGATGAAGGTATTATCGGCGGGTTCTTTCAAGTTAGTATTGGTTTCAACCGAGCTTGGATCGCACACCTAGCATCCATTGTGCAACTATGCCTCACCTGCTTGATTACGGATATCCGAACGTGGTTGTCACGTACCACGCCTTGGGTAGTTCAGGGAGTGAACAGTCGTCGTGGAATGGGGATTGGCGGATTGAAGGAACTGGGACATGATAATCTGGCTTTAAGCAGCTAGGACGCGATCCCGGCTGAATTTGTTTCGGTGCTACAAGAAGTTCTCGAGTCGGAGTGTAGCGCTAAAGGTAACCTAAAACCGTTAGCCATTGTCTTTGCTGGCATCCAGAGGACAAAAGAGAAAAGAACTGTTGACATTACCGAACTTCGAGAGAACCAGAGAGTTGAAGTATGAATGAAGGTTCCGGTTAATTATACCGGCGTAGCATGGCTGATAGCGAAGGCTGGATATAAAAAGTACTTGCCTTATCATCAATAGTGAATTAATCAGGGAGGATCTTTTATGGCTAAAGCCACGGATATTCGTATCAGGGAAGTTAGCTGCGATTTCGAGCAACACCAGTACCGAACCCCTTTAAAGTTTGGTGGTGTTCCGACCGATCACTGTGTCTTGTTTAATGTTCAAATGACAGTCGAGACCCGCGATCGAAAAATCGGCCGCGGGTTTGGATCTATGCCACTCGGAAACGTTTGGGCCTTTCCACCGCGTTACGTCCCTTTCGATCAAAGCCTAGCGGCAATGAAGACACTTGCAGCGAAAGCTGTCGCCAAACTGGAAGGCCATCAACTAATGGCTCATCCCATCGACCACTCTGAAGTGCTGGAACCCATCTTCCTACAGTTGGCCGCCGAGATTTCGGATCAGATGAATTTGTCGGTTCCAATCCCAAAACTGTGTACTGCCGTTACGACTAGCCCAATTGACGCTGCCATCCACGACGCATTTGGACACGCTAATGGTATCAATAGCTATCACGGTTTGTCGGCCGAATTTATGAACTACGACCTGTCTCATTATCTAAACTCTAGTCAAGCTGGATCTGTCGCGGGTCAGTTCCAGGCCGAGATGTTCAAAGGCAAATATCTAGATCAATACGTTTTGACTGCCCCCCAACCCCGGATGCCCCTCTACCACCTGATTGGTGCCTTAGACCCATTGACCGATGAGGATATCTCGGAACAGCTGAACGACGATTTACCGGAAACACTGCCGGAATGGATTCAGGCCGATGGGCTTACGCACCTCAAAATCAAGCTCAATGGCCAAGATCTAGATTGGGATGTAGACCGGCTTCTTTCCATTGAAGCGGTAACAGCGGAAACCCAGGCTAAACGAGGTGTTGAGCACTGGTACTATTCGGCGGATTTCAATGAAACCTGTGATGACGTAGAATATCTGTTGGCCTTTCTGGAGAAAATTCGGTCAGGTCAAGGAAATGCCTTTGACCGACTAGCCTACATCGAACAACCGACGGATCGCGATCTTAAATCTCATCCCGAAAATAAGATGCACCAGGTGGCTGAAATTAAACCCGTGGTTATCGACGAATCATTGACCGATCTGGAAACATTTCTGCTGGCACGCGAGCAGGGTTACTCAGGTGTAGCACTGAAAGCCTGTAAAGGTCAATCACAAGCCCTATTGATGGGAGCCGCTGCACAGGAATACGGCATGTTCTTGGCTGTTCAGGATTTAACATGCCCCGGTGCCTCTTTCCTACATTCGGCTGGCATTGCCGCCCGTGTTAAAGGTATCACGGCTATTGAAGGAAATTCCCGTCAGTTTTGTCCCTCTGCCAATGATGGTTGGTCGGAGCAATTCCCATCCATTTTTCAGATCACTGATGGTACGGTTGGCACACACGTCTTGACAGGTTATGGATTGGGACATAATCAGGACAACGCAAATCATCCAAGTTAAGACAGGCACAATTCGGTGAAACTTTGGCGCCTTGTTGTTGCTCTGTTTCTTGTTCTCTCCTATGCTCACGGGAAAGATTATGTTCTGATCATCGGTGGCATTGCTGGGGAAAAGTCGTATTACGATCGTTTTTGGAACACTACTTCGCAATTCTACCAACTGTTGACTAAAACCTACGGTTTTGATCCGAACCAAGTTACCTTTCTTTTCGAAGATTCGTCTCTCGCGACAGTTGCCGATAAATCGACAATTCCGAATGTAGTATCCGCCTTTCACACTATCTCCATATCAGCCACCCCTAAGGATCGGTTTATTTTGCTCATGTCTGGCCATGCCAGCAAATCGGGTCGAAAATTGAAGTTCAATCTGCCGGGGAGAGATCTGTTTGCTGTCGAATATGCCAACACGATTCTACAGATCCCAACTCAGTCCAAGATTCTGTTTTTCGACTTTCCGTTCAGTGGGCAGATGGTACCGTTGCTGTCTCATCCCGGGATGACAATTATAACTTCCAGTTCTGCCAACGAAGGGCATGCCAGATCCGGTTTCGGCTCAATTATGATCGAGCAACTCAAACAGAACCCAGCTCAATCTCTGGCGGACACCTTCTCGATGACAGAGGCCAAGGTTGCCCAATGGTACCGGGAAGACGGGGCTGTTCAAGCTGAGCATCCACAAATCTTTGGACAGCGGGTAGACCAGGTCCATCTAGGCCAACCGGTACAATCTAATCAACAGGATGAAGGCATAGCATCTCCTTTTAGTCAATTCGAACTTGTCGAAAGAGCAGCGATTGACGATGATGACAGCTACCGTTCAACAACTGTTTTGTGGAGAGAAGATATTTTCGACGTTAACGAAGACTCCAGCTATACGCACACGGTCCGCCGGACAGTACAAATCGTTGGTGACGACGGCCGTAAACTCGGTCGGATTTTGATTCCATATACCCGGGGCAACGATGAAATAGAAATTCCCTATGCACGAACAATTTTACCCAACGGTGACATCTTTAACCTGGATCAATCGGAAATAAAAAAGGACCTAATGCCTCCGGGCACAATTGAGGCTGGTATGTTCGTAGATGCCCGGCTGATGCAGTTTGAATTGCCACGGATGGGAAATAGATGTGTCATCGACTATGCTTATGTATCTAAAAATCGGGGTCATCTTTTGGCCGGGGAATTTTGGCAACAGATTCACATCCAGGAAAGTGTCAGGATCGAACAATACAAGTTAGCGATTAATCTTCCCCGGCAAAAGCAACTCCACTATCAATTACATCAAGGACTTGAAGGGACACCCACCTTATCTATTTTGCCTGAAATTAAATCGTCAAATTATACGACTACCTACCAGTTTGCCATCGAAGATGTTCCTGCTCTGGTGGATGAATCCTTTATGCCAACTCAAAAGGATCTGGCTTATTCAATTGCGGCTTCGACTATTCCGTCCTGGCAACCACTGATCGAATGGTACACCACACTGATTCGGGAACAAGACCTTCTCAGCGACGAAATCGCTGAGAAGGTAAAAGAGCTTACGGTGGGTGCCTTTACCCGTCAGGACAAAATCCACCGTTTATACGACTTCGTCACCAATCAAATTGACTATGTCGGTATTGAACTCGGTATTTGGGCCATCAAGCCTCATGCTGCTCCACAAATTTTTCAGGAAGGATATGGTGATTGCAAAGATAAATCGACACTACTCCATACAATGTTATCTGAAATCGGTGTAGATTCATATCCGGTTTTGATTGCGGCCGGGGAGTCGAAATATGTCAATCGTCAGGTGCCGTCTCTGGCATACTTTAATCACATGATCTTGGCAGTAGTGGAAAACGATGGCACTTTCCTGTATCTGGACCCAACGGCCAGCGGTCAACCCTTTAATCAATTACCGATCTCAGATCAAAATCGATGGGCGATGATTCTGAACCCGGATCTGGTTGAACCTACTGCCCATCAACAACCACTGTATCAATTTGCTAAAACTCCAGTTCAGCATAATAATGGACAGAGAACGACTACCTCAATTCAGATATTGGAGACAAAAACTGTAGTGGTTAGTCAGGAAATCCAATTTTCTGGCTATTTCAATACGCTTTCCTGTCGACATGCGCCAGATGAAGATGGGCTAGAAACCAAATCCTTCTTTATAGATTTACTGGAACTAGATGAATCTGTCAAGGTAGACAAATTGATCTTTACCCGGCTAAACCAATTTCAAAGCCGCTTAGTTATTGATTGGCAAAGTCCAGATTATCTAATCTCTCTGGGACATCAGTTATTGTTAGAGTTACCTCTGCTACCTTTGAAGTATGATAAATTACTGAAAGACGATCAGCGAGTCTCTCCGGTTTCCCTGCCTACTACCATGACCATCGACCAATCTGTCAAAATCAACGTAGGTAAGTCTTTGTTAATCGATCAAATTCCAGAAAACCTGGCGCTACAACATCAGATTGGGAGGGTCCAACTGACCTCAAGCAGTTCAAGGCATCGAGCGACCATCAAGTCCGTACTCAAACTGAATCAGACATTGATACCTGCCGACCAGTTTGATCGGCTCAAGTCTCTATTGAAAACCCGCCAACAGGGGAAACGGATCTTACTCTCCGATCGATAAAATTTATTTCGGAACCGGACGTATTCGCAAGAGCGCCCTCTGATCAGAGGTTAGCACCTTCGCTCCAGAACAGATACGCCTGCCAGATCGAGAGTGAGATAGCTTCATCTAGCGATGAAGTGCACCAACTAGAGGTTGGTTATCCATGGTTAGGTTATATAGCAGCGAATCAAGGTACAACTTACGTTAGCAGCACAAGCCGACCACAAGATCCTACTGTAGGGTAACCAATGCCTCTTTGACTTCTTTCATAGGAAACGTCTGAGCTACAATCGATTTCGCTTTATCACTAGCTATAAAGGAAACTGCGTTGATCAGATCCTGTTTGCGACCGGCTCTAGTACCGAGTAATTCCAGCTCATTCTGAGCCAAGTATTTTCCTTCCAGGGCATAGCATAGTAATCGGGCGTATATCCAACCAGAAGCAGGCAACCACCATGGCGTAAAGCGTTGATTCCACTCCCTCTCTTTTTAGCCGCCACTCATCTACGGTGTATATTTTTATGGGTTATTCGTGACTGCACTATGTAGTTTCGGATTATTCCATCCTGCCAGATTAGTCAATCCACCGTCGGCCCAAACCAGAGGCCAAGTAGATAACCACCCAGTTTCCCCGAGTGATTAACCAGACAAAAACAATACCGAAACCCAAGAACAAACGCCCAATACGATCTGTTTGCTTCAATTGGCTGGCTTCCAGGTCAAACCCGCGCCCTTTCAGATCGCTCGACATTTCTTTCACGCACATGCGCCGACCATAGATTTTCCGTAGATCAGCTTGGCCTGGCTGGTCGGAAACTAGATACCAGGGCTGGGCTTGACCCACTTCCCCATACTAGCCTGAAGTTGAATTAGGGGAAAACTAGCCTTAATTTTTCCCTATAAAATTAACTCGCCTGACAATATGCCCCCTTCACTCAAAGGAAATCCGTCAACAGACCGAATTACAAATCCCTAGCCTCCCATTCCTTGGCTAACTTTGATAAGACATGTATTACTCCCTGAGTTTAGCTTAACGATGAATTGATCCTGATCGATTATCACACCACGTGGTTCTTGAGATCTAATTATACTTAACAACGTATCAAATTGTGCTTTAAAACGCAATGAAAATCGGGTATGATCTTGGCATATCCCCGTTGGTTTGACTTCAATAGACCTCTTTCTAATGTGGAGAAATTGGTATGATTCGGATATCGTTCACTGAAGAAAAGCTCAAAGCTCTCGATGATGAACCTTCTCATCACCATCATCCCAGAGTTCAGAAGAAAATGGAAGCACTTTGGCTCAAAAGCCGGGGGCTATCCCATGGTGAAATTGCACCTTTAACCTCGATTTCACTCAATACTCTACCCGCTTACCTGTCTCAATATCTCGAAGGTGGAATCGAAGCATTAAAAATTGTTAATTTTGGCCAACACCCAGCGACTACTATTAAACAAGCAGCAGCGAAAATCAAAGAATTGATCGGGATCAAGCGCTGTCAAAATCGTATTCGACTCTTTCTAAAGTTGATCAGTCTCAAACGTTACAAAGTGGGGACCCAGCTAAGGCCGGTTAAAAAAAGAATTACAGCCACCTTTGGAGGAAGCCACAACTGGTGGCAGAGCCCTCTTTTTTGTCGATATCGCTCATTTCGTACCGGCACCATTTCTCGGTTTTCTCGGGTCGTTGATTCGAATTTTCATCCGAGCCCCGGCCGGCCGAAAGCGATTTAATGTTTTCGGGGCCTTAAATGCCATTACTGACCAACTAATAACCGTAACTAATAAGACTCACATTAAGGCTGAAAGTGTCGGTGATTTGCTCTGCCAGATTGAAGGTTTCTGGAAATTTCTCCCAAAGAAATGCCTGTATTCAAAATATGATTCCGAGTTTTCAGCTTTCAAAAATGCTATTATTGATTGCTTGAGTCAGACCTACACCAGCTACAAGCAAGAACTCGACTCTTGACTTTGACCCCGTTTTCAGACCTTTAAAAACGCTCACCTTATTGCACGTTACTACGGTGTAAAGTATAGCCTGACTTCAGGGTAACGTTGGTAACAGCTAGCTTATAGTACATATCTAAGTCAGTTGCCTTAACCAAAACTACGTATTTGGTTAGGGTATGGAATAAATCATAATACTTGGTTGTGTTTCAACCATATCCGTAGGAATTTCAGTCTACCTACATTCCCCATAGATTCTGATTCTTACTTACTACTCCTATTCAGACAACCCGTCGGCATACTCACTACTTGTCGACGCCCACCCATAATCACTTTTATTCGTACAATAGACAGTCTCACGGGGTAGTGGATCTAAGTAGGGGCAATCTTGATGTGAAGCCTCTCTTTGTACCAACCTGTAGCACCTACGAAGTAGTTACTACTATCCCTTATATTCCTTATCCGTGTAGTTTGCAGTCATCCCCCAACAAGCCGGTGACAATGCCCATAATTCGCAGATCGTCCAGTAGCGCGCTCAATTTACTCTTTCTCGGTGTAGGTCTACATTCAAATAGTATTTCTTATAAATGGTGATAATGGTAAAATACTAGGGGAGATAAAAGCTGAACGAGAGCCTTTCCTGATCTACCTATCAACCGAAACCTGCTCTCTGTATCTACTACCGCCTGTGCTTATTCGCATGTGGCAGACGACGTAATCTTCTTCAGTTGCCACGCTATTCACTAGTTAGATGTTGAGCTGATTAATGGTGTAAATCGAAGTCCGGATAGGTTCATACACCAGAGATGAAACCGTACAGTTAAGAGACAAAATTAACTTACTGATAAAACGAGAAAAAGAAGAACGATTGGTGCCAGTTTTTTTTCGATATCGCAACGGAGGTGAATACAATTGTCGATTTTACTTTGGGAAGTCGTGGCCGAGCCGACTGAACGCTATCCGAGTTGTCACTGTTCAGTTTTAACTGAGTTGGAGAATGGAGATTTACTGGTGGGCTACTATGCCGGTGAAGGGGAAGCCCGTCCGGATGCAGCTTGGGTCCTGGCAAGACGCCGACCTGATGCTCCGCACTTCGAGCCGTTGACTTGCGTTGCCGATACACTAGGCAAGCCAGAAGGAAACGGAATTTTATTCCAGAACCACGGCGGAACCGTGTTGCTAATCTACGGCACAATGCACGGTAAATTGGACGGGAAAGCTGGTCCTGGCGTTCGCTGGGTCACCTGCGATTTACGATTAAAACGCTCAGAGGACAATGGTTATACCTGGTCAGATGTGGAGATGATAGAAGAGGATTTGGGGCATGTTCCCAGGTGCAAGCCCGTCCGCCTGCAAAATGGCGAGATCCTGTTTGGCACCGAATTTACCACCTGGCACTCCCAAATCTGGGGTAGTGCCGACGATGGAGAGAGCTGGGGTATTCGCGGTTTCATTCCCGGGGAGCAAAACCAACACCCCTCACTAATTCCGAGAAGTGATGGATCAATCCTGGCCTTGATTCGCCCCTCGGGCCAACATCCAAACGTGTTGAAAAGCACCTCACATGATAACGGTTACACCTGGTCCGAAGTAGAAATAACCGAGAATCACTGTCCTTACGCCGCCTTAGATGCGACTCTATTGCAAGATGGTCGCATTGTTATGGTTTGGAATAATCATCCCAAACACCGAAATCCATTAACACTTGGGTTGAGCCAAGATGGAGGGAACACTTGGTTGCACAAACGGGATCTAATTCGAGGTGAAGGCTCTTTTCATTACCCCGCCATCATTCAGACTAACGATGGCTTGATCCATTTGACCTTTACTAATAATCGCCAAGCGATCGACCATGTTGTTTTAACACCTGAGTGGATTGAGGGTGATGGTAATAGCGGAGTCTTTCAAGATGGTTGTCGGCTTTTTTAACCCGATCTCCTTTCAAGGCAAAATTAGCCCCGACTATAGTGACTGTCGTACCGCTTGTGAACAGTCCCACTTTGAGTGGCCAACATTGTAAATATAAGGCCTGTTCCTGACATCAATTGTGATGGATTGGAAAAAGGTGCTTCTTCTCCAAAAGAGGCACCTTGGCCGCTGGTAAAGACCCTTCCTGCGGAGGATCCGAGGGTAAATTCGATCTTAACACACATCGAAACCTGTAGCGGCTACTCCTATATAATATGGTCACGAGTAGCCCATAAAAATATACACCGTATTATGAATGGCGGCTAAAAAAGAGTCTGAATTTTTACCATCACCTGTGGCCATTCCACCCCACCGTTTTAGATGCCGGAACGCATTTTCGACTCTCTGCCGCCTTTGATCTCAATCTGGGTTGTCATTTCGCTGATTTTTCTCTTTTTCTTTGGCTGAATAACCGGCCGCATCTCAGCTTAATTGGCTTTTGGAAGAATAGCCTGGCCATCATAACCCCCATCGGCCAGTCAATGCTGAGCCTGAATTCCTGGTCTCAGATCTTCAACTTAAGAACAATTGGCGGTTGTGCCTACCGCAATCATCGCTCGGGTAGGCCGACCATTCTGATCCCGGGCCAGATCTAATTTCGGTGTTGAGCCTTTTTGGTTCGACTCATCTGCTGATTCCCTTTTTCCGCTGCCGTCGCAGGTGACGGAACTTTGATCTGACCGGCCTCTATCATTAACCATTAATCATCCGGCTTATCGGCTAATGGTTCCAATATTTTCCCCCCACACCTTGGTTTCTGCAGCTAATAAACCGGCGGTGGCTACTGCTTCATCCCTCTACACCTTTCAGTTCAATCCGCCCACGCTACCCCGGTGCTGAAGATGCAACAGAGCCCATTGATCAATGGACAATTATTCTTAGCTATTGCTCCCCATAGCCCCCTTTGGTCCAGGTGATAGCGGCTCTAATAACAGAAATACCTTGGTCGGATATATGGTGGTAGTCTGGAACGGATTTCATTTTTCTAGCCCGGATCTTTTTTCGGGCCTTATGCCATTTATTTCGTGACTATACGACCTAGAGTAACTCGAAGAAACAGAGTCTGTGAGTTGCGCTACCAAATCCAGATGGTGGGTTACCTTTTTTGTCCATGACATGCTTCCAGAGTGAAACAGCTATAAGTAAGCGTGTTCCCGATTATCAAGATAGGTTCATACCTGATTTCTTGTACCCACCTCTGTGAAGTATGCTATAATTTTGCATCGAATTGGAATTTTTGCCACCGTGGAGGAAAAGATGTTTTTTGAATTGCGACAGTATGTGTTGAAGCCGGGTCAGCGTGAAAATTGGGTTAAATTAATGGAAGAAGAGATTTTACCCTTTCAACTCTCTAAAGGGATGGTCGTTGTCGGTAGTTTCCTGAGTGAGGAGGAGGGAGGTGAGGATGGGCTGTATGTCTGGATTCGCCGTTTCGATAGCGAAGAGCAACGGGAAGCCCTTTACGCTGCCGTCTACGAAACCGATCATTGGAATAACAACCTCAGCCCGCGTGTAGCAGAGATGATCGACCGGGAGCAGATCTCGGTAACACGGATTGTACCTACCAACAAATCGGTCTTGCGCTAACCTCCACTCACTGCTTTCACCAGCACACCTATGCAGGATCAGCAACAACTTAAGGGTCTAGAACTGCTACAGCAACAAACGCTGGACGCTTGTACCCACTGTGGCCTCTGTCTGCCGACCTGCCCTACCTACCGGGAACTAGGGTTAGAGACAGACTCACCAAGGGGCCGGATCTACTTAATCCAGGCTGTGATAGATGGAGAGACTCCGGTCAATGAAGACTTCGCCAAATATATCTATCGCTGTTTGGACTGTCGAGCCTGCGAAACGGCCTGCCCTTCTGGAATCCATTACGGTGAGATTATCGAGGCGGCACGCGCTATTTACGAGATGAATGTTGAGCGTCCAAAAGAGGTGGAATTTTGGCGCAACCTGGTCTTCAACCAATTATTGCCTTATAAAGACCGCCTTGATATACTGTTTGGGTTGATGTGGTTTTACCAACAATCAGGACTACAGACGTTGACCCGGAAGTTGGGTCTCCTGAAGTTAATGGGTAAGATGGGCGAGATGGAGGGAATGCTGCCCAAACTACCTAATCCAACCAGGAAAGCGGAAATTCGCAACTTTATGCCGGCTGAGGGGAAAGCCAAATACCGGCTCGGCTTTATACCGGGCTGTGTGATGAACCAGATCTTTGTCGATACCAATCTGTCCACCATTCGGGTGCTAAACAAAAATGGGTGTGATGTGATGGTGCCGAGCCAGCAAAACTGCTGTGGTGCCCTGCATGTTCATAACGGAGCTTACGATACAGCTCTCAAATTAGCCAAGCAGAATCTGGATGCTTTTGACGATGAAGTGCTGGATGCCATCGTTATCAATGCAGCCGGTTGTGGTGCCACCTTGAAAGAGTATGAAGTCCTGATGAAAAACGAATCAGAAGCCTATCAACAAAAAGCGGAACAATTTTGTCGTAAGGTGAAAGATATCAGCGAGTTTCTAGCCGAAATCGACTTCCAGTCTCCAACTAACCCAATTAAGCGTAAAGTAACCTACGATGCGCCTTGCCATCTGGTCCACGGTCAGCAAGTACAAAGTCAACCCCTTGAACTGTTGCAGTCGATTCCGGGGCTGGATCTTATTCCGCTGCGAGAATCCGACTGGTGTTGCGGCAGTGCCGGCATTTACAACATTCTACAACCTGAGATCGCAGATAAGTTTCTACAGCAGAAAATTGAGTGTCTGACCGAGACAAAGGCCGAAATCGTAGCTACTGGAAATCCGGGCTGTCTCTTGCAGATAGAGGCCGGGATCAAGGCGAATCGGTTGTCGATGCAGGTGATGCACCCGATCGACCTGCTCGATTGCGCCTACCGTGGAATTGATCCATTGGCTTAATGGATAAATCACAAGCCTCCAAGAAACTGGCCGTCCTGACCGTCATGCACGGGGTAGTGGATACTTATACCACGTTGTTGCCTCACATCTTGCCCCAACTGCTGGCCAAGTTAGGTACGGTTACGGGACAAAATCAGTTGGCTGGTATCTTGATGGCTTCAGGTAATGCCTTTAACTCTTTTAGTCAACTAATAACAGCCAGGTTTGCTGACCGAACCAAGTCGGTTCACTTCTTGACACTGGGTGTGGCCTTGCCAGCGGCCGGGATCTGCTTGTTAGGGCTAGCTCCCTCCTTGCCTTTCCTGATTATTTTACTGGCTGTAGCAGGGGTTGGTGGAGCTATTTTCCATCCACCAGCTACCGTTCAAGCGGCTCAATTGTCTGCCAAGAGCAAGGGAACCGGTGTCTCTATCTTCATTACCGGTGGCAATGTTGGACAAGCAGTTGGCCCATTTCTGATTATCCTGTTTCTCGATAAACTCCACCTATCACTACCGTGGTTGAGTACCTTGATTGTGCCAGGACTACTAGTGGCTATCACGGGTGGTATTCTACTGAAAGATACTATTGAGCAACAGGCCAAACGCGCCCTGACCAAAATTCCTCTTTGGCCGGAGATCAAACGGCAATCTCTGCCACTGTTCGTGCTCTATCTAATATCGATGTTGAAAACCGTCACCATCATTGGCTTCGTCACCTATCTCTCCTTGCTATTGGACCAATTAGGGTATGCTCATACTAAGCGATCGATGATTTTAGCAGGCTTTACTTTTGCCGGTTCGATGGGGATTCTAACTGGTGGCAAGTTGTCTGATGTATTGGGCGGTAGTTTAGTGCTGTTGGTTTCACTGGTCTTTTCCACCCCCCTGTTGCACTTGTCAGCTGCCTCCATTACCGATAACCCGGTTGCCTTCATCGTCCTACTATTTGCCGGTAACTTTGTTTTAGCCAGTTCATCTTCGGTTAATATCGTTATGGGTCAGCAACTCTTGCCCAATCATCAGAGTATCGCCTCCAGTTTTATGATGGGTGCTGCCTGGGGGGTGGCTGGTCTGATCACCATTCCGCTGGGGAGCCTGGCGGATCAAATTGGGCGAGTCAGTCTGCTGAGAGGGTTGTCCATATTGCCCTTCCTGACAGCCGGGTTACTGGCCTTCTTGAGGATGCCGAAAAGTCACAGCTGATATAGTCTTGAACCGGCCGGCATCAGCAGACCGGCCAATTGACAATCCAAGCGAATCCATGCTATAATCGCCGACCGAAGGACGGATGCGTTTTGATGCAATCGCTCGACGCAAGTTCCAACAGATAAGGAGAACAGATATGCCACTAGGCAGAAAAGTGCGTTATGGAATGGTTGGCGGAGGTCCTGGTGCTTTCATCGGGGAGGTTCACCGAAAAGCGGCCGCCCTCGACGGTGAAATTGAATTGGTCGCTGGTGCCTTTTCATCCGACCCGAACAAATCACGCCAACAAGGGGAAGAACTCTTCCTTGATCCTAGCCGTGTTTATGGTTCTTACCAGGAGATGATCGACAAAGAGAACCGATTGCCGGACGGCGAACGGATTGACTTCGTTTCGATCGTGACCCCCAATTACGTCCACCATCCGGTAGCTAAAGCAGCCATTGAAGCCGGTTTCCATGTGGTCTGCGACAAGCCGATGACCCTGACGGTGGAAGAGGCTGAAGACCTGTGCCGATTGGTCAACGAGCACGATGTTGTTTTTGCTCTTACCCACAACTATACCGGCTACCCGATGGTTAAGCAGGCTCGGGAATTGGTGCAGAACGGCGAATTAGGCGAAATCCGTAAGGTGGTGGTCGAGTATCCACAGGGATGGCTGGCTGAATTTTTGGAAGATCTGGGAGAAGAAGAAGCTAAACAGGCCGTTTGGCGAACGGATCCCCAACGGGCTGGCGTATCGTCTTGCATCGGTGATATTGGCTCTCACGCCGAGAATTTAGCTCGCTATATTACTGGGTTGGAACTGGAGGAAATTTGTGCTGATCTAACCACCTTTGTCCAGGGACGGTTGCTGGAAGATGATGGCAATATTCTGGTCGGATTTCAGGGCGGTGCCAGAGGTATTTTGCATGCTTCGCAAATCTCTGTTGGGGAAGAGAACGACCTGAACATCCGTGTCTATGGTACTAAAGCCAGCTTGAGGTGGCGACAGGAAGAGCCCAATTATCTACAGCTAAAGTTCTCTGATGGTCCGGAACAGGTCTACAAGCGAGGCAACGATTACCTGTCCGAAGTAACGCAGCACTTTACCCGTATTCCGTTCGGGCATCCAGAAGCCTTTATCGAGGCTTTCGCCAACATCTATATCAACGCGGCTCGAACCATCTCGGCTAAACTGGCCGGTGAGGAACCGGGGCAATTTGACACCGACTTCCCGACTGTCCAGGACGGTGCTGTCGGGGTACACTTCATCCACAAAGCGGTCGAGAGCGGTCAAGTACGAGCTTGGGTCGACGCCAGCTACACGCCACCAGAATAAACAGCCTTTAAACTTATACATTCTATCTAACCCTAAGGTTAGGCTTACACAAGAGGAGAAAAATATAATGGCACGACCAGTTACCCTGTTTACCGGTCAGTGGGCAGATTTGGACTTTAATACCATCTGCCAGAAAGCCAAAAGTTTCGGTTATGATGGTATCGAACTGGCCTGTTGGGGCGACCACTTTGAGGTTGACAGCGCACTATCCGATGATGGATACGTCAGAGGCCGTTGGGACATATTGGCTGCGCATGGGCTAACTGCCTATTCCATCTCCAACCACCTGGTTGGTCAAGCTATCTGCGACCGGATCGACGAACGACATCAGGCGATTCTACCTCCAGATGTTTGGGGGGACGGCGATCCGGAAGGAGTTCGTCAACGATCGGCTCAAAAAATGATCGACACCGCCAAGGCTTGCCGTCTGTTTATTGATGCCCGACCGGGCGGAGAAGAGTTTCCGGCTGCGGTCAACGGATTTACCGGCTCTAGCATCTGGCATTCGATTTACGCCTTTCCGCCTACCACTCAAGAGTATTGGGACCAAGGATTCAAGGATTTCGGTCAGCGATTCACACCGATTTTGGATGCCTTTGATGAAGTCAACGTCAACTTCGGTTTAGAAGTCCATCCAACTGAAATCGCTTTCGATATCGCCTCGGCTGAACGTGCCATCGAAGCCGTTAATGGACACAAACGGTTTGGCTTCAACTACGATCCATCTCACCTTGGCTATCAAGGTGTCGATTACGTCAAGTTTATTCGCACTTTCGCCGATCGTATTTACCATGTCCACATGAAAGACGTTTGGTGGGGGCATGGCGACGGAACAGTAGGCGTTTTCGGCGGGCATACCGACTTTACCGATCCACGCCGTTTCTGGGACTTCCGTTCACTGGGACACGGCGATATTGAATTTGAAGATATTATCGTGGCACTGAACGACATCGGTTATAGCGGTCCACTCTCTATCGAATGGGAAGATGGCCGAATGGATCGAGAACACGGTGCAGCTGAAGCCTGTGCCTTCACACGCAACGTTGACTTTCCTACCTCAGATATCGCTTTTGACTCGGCTTTTGAAGAATAAAGAGAGTCTGATTTTTATCCACAGGAGTTGGGCAGCTTGTCTGTTTGCTAATACGAAATTCCTACTTTTCCGTTCTACTAAAGGTTTATTGGCTGACAACCGATGTACACATCGGCTAAACGGCTAATCTAAAAAGGATTCACAATGAAGGTTGGTTTTTTAACCGGATATTCAGAAGAAATTGTACGCTTTGCTGGGGCGGATTCTTCTTTCGATTGTCTCGAAATTTCTGGCCCACCCAGCGAATGGGTAGGTGATAGTGGAGAGGCCACAATAGCCCGTCAAAACGCTTTATCCCTGATCCACCAAAACGGCCTAACGGTTGCGTCTTTTCTGATCAACTGGCCTTCGATCAGAACCGGTCAAGCAGATCTACCTAACGCCCTGGCACAGCTAGGTCAGGTGTTTGATGTCTGCAAAGAGATGGACGACGCTGTCGCCACCGGTGCCGGGCCTATGGGTTACAATCCGGACATCAGCTTAGAAGAAAATATATCCCTTTACAAAGCTGTCTATTCTTATGTTGCAGAACTAGCCGAAGAGAAAGAGGTCAAAATCGGTTTTGAGAATTGGCCCGGCGGCGGTGGCCCATTCAGTGACGGTGGCAATCTGGCTGTTACACCAGAGGCTTGGGGATTGATGTTCGAAGCTGTTCCTTCACCTGTAATGGGGTTGGAATTTGATCCGTCCCACCTGATTTGGCAAGGAATTGATGTACACTTGGCACTAGACGAATTTTCCGACCGGGTTCATATCGTCCATGCCAAAGATACAGAGGTGTTTGATGATCAGGTACAGCGTTCCGGTGTCTTTCGTCGGGGAGGCTGGTGGCGGTATCGGCTACCGGGATTTGCCGACTTCGATTGGCAGAGATTTTTCGCTATGTGCCACGAACGGCAAATCGACTGCCCGGTGGTGATCGAACACGAAGACGCTGTTTTCAGTGGTGATCGCCGACCGGAAGGATTTACACGTTGCGGCGTTTTTCTACGTAGTTGCCTGTTACAAAATTAGACGTCCTGGCACTGTAAAAATAGCCGTCGCTTTCGAGTTCTTACTTTCGAATTTATGGCTTTTAACTCTTAGCCCCAGCTTCAACTGGGGCTTTTTTATACCTGTTGATGTTTGAAAGCAACACTCCTTGTTTTTTTGCTAGTGATTTTTCGGGTAGTATCGTAAAGATTATTGATTCTAGGGTTATTGGTTCTACTTCCATTTCAAACCTTCTCTATGTAAAAAAAGCCCTTTGGTAAGGGGAAGGTGGTCTGAAAGGCAAGAGAAGGTTTTCTTTAGTAGATTGTTACTTCTGGAACAGACCAAAACTATACATTGAAAATGGGTGGAATCGAAAAGAACTCTTTCGCCAAAAAACGATAAAAATGATGGGGAACTGGATCAGGGCCTATGAGCAGAACTGTCGGGAACAATAGGAGAAGCCGCAAGTAACCGCCCGGTTTCGATTGTAGTATAAAAACATGAAATGGAAAAAACGGGCAAAGATTTCCAAGGATGAAATATTCGGGCAAGGCTATGAAGAGAAAGACTTATTATCAAGTGAGATACTGAAGACGATTGAAATATCTCTAAATATCTAACAACCACTGACTTGATTCCGTCGGCCTCACTGCTTATCCTGAGCAACGAAATAAATCGAAAATATGGAATAAATTCGGAATAGAGAGAACACTAAATGGTAGAACTTTATGACACAACATTACGCGATGGTAGTCAAGGCGAAGGGGTTGCTTTCTCGATTGAAGATAAACTGCTGATCATCAAAGTACTGGATCAACTCGGTATCCACTACATCGAAGGTGGTTATCCGGGCTCTAATCCAAAGGATATCGAGTTTTTCAAACGAGCACAGACCTTAGATCTGCAAACATCGGAAATCATCCCCTTTGGTAGTACCTATTATCCTAAGTATCGACCGGAAGAGGATCCTAACCTGAATGCACTCCTGGATACAGGAGCACGGACTGTCACTATTTTCGGTAAAACCTGGAAATTGCATGCCCAGGATGTGTTACGGATAAGCCCAGAACAGAATTTGGCGATCATCAGGGAATCGGTGGATTTTTTGGCCACCCAGGGGCGGTCGGTGATCTACGATGCCGAGCACTTTTTCGACGGTTTCAGTGATGAGCCTGACTATGCTTTAGCTTCTCTGAAAGCTGCCGCTGATGGTGGTGCACAGTGCCTAGTACTGTGTGATACCAACGGGGGACGGCTTCCACTGGAGATCCAGGATTCAGTTCGCCAAGTTGTAGCTGAACTGAATTTACCGGTTGGCATTCACGCTCATAACGATTCTGGTGTTGGTGTTGCCAACTCAGTACTCGCCGTACAAGCGGGTGCGTCCCATGTACAGGGCACCTTCAACGGTTTTGGAGAACGCTGTGGTAATGCTAACCTGTCGGGTATTATTCCAACCTTGAAGCTCAAACTTGGCATCGATTGTATCTCAGACGATCAATTGAAGCAACTGACTGATGTTTCTCGTTTGGTCAGCGAGCTAGCCAACTTACCCCACGACGATCGACAAGCCTATGTAGGCAGATCCGCTTTTGCCCATAAAGGAGGGCTGCATACCGATGCAATCCGTAAAAATCGACTCACCTATGAACATATCGATCCGGAGTCGGTCGGCAACCAGCAGCGGATTTTGGTCTCCGATCAAGCTGGCCGAAGCACCATTATCAAGAAGATCGAGAAAAGGTATCCTGACTACGACAAAAATTCGCCTGAAATCATAGCCTTATTTGAACAGATGAAGGAAGCGGAACGGCAGGGCTATCAGTACGAAGCCGCCGAAGCCTCCTTTGAACTTTTAACCAGCCAAATCTTCGATAACTACGAGCCCTGTTTCGAGTTGGTTGGGTTTCGCATAATCGTAGAGCGGTCGGGCGAATTCGGACTTAAATCTGAAGCTACTATCAAAGTCACTGGGCCAAACGGCGAAATTGAACACACGGCGGCTGACGGAGATGGGCCAGTCAACGCCATCGACAATGCACTACGCAAAGCCTTAGAAAGATTTTACCCCGAACTGAAAGAGGTTCGTCTGACCGACTACAAGGTACGGGTTCTGGATACTAAATCAGGAACCGGCGCTAAAGTTCGTGTCCTACTAGAATCTAGCGATGGTACGGACTCTTGGGGGACAGTGGGGGTATCGGAAAATATCATTCAAGCCAGTTGGGAAGCGATGACCGAAAGTTTGGCTTACAAACTCTACAAAAACCGGCCGAAAGAAAACTGAAACGGGAAATATCCACTCGACGGCACAGAAATTCACTAAGAGAAACTCAAATGTCAGTTCAGATCCTACCACCTGAGGTCTCCAACAAAATCGCCGCCGGTGAAGTAGTAGAACGCCCTGCTTCGGTGATCAAAGAATTGGTCGAGAACGCTATCGATGCGGATAGTAGCAATATTCAGGTCGATATTCGTGCCGGTGGAAAGCGGTTGATTCGCGTCTCTGATAATGGCGTCGGGATGTCGACGGAGGATGCGACGCTGGCCGTTGAACGACACGCCACCAGTAAACTGACTGACATCGGTGACCTACAACAGATTCAAACATTTGGGTTTCGCGGTGAAGCCTTGCCCTCCATCGCTTCAGTTTCCAAACTGGATCTACAAACCCGACGGCACGACGATGTGGAGGGTACGCAGATCTCGATCGAAGGTGGGGTTGTGCAGTCGATTCAAGAAAGCGGGTGTTCGCCCGGAACGCAAATCTCGGTCAATAACCTGTTCTACAATGTGCCTGCTCGGCTCAAGTTTCTGAAGACCGAAACCACGGAGATGAACCATATTACCAATCAGATCACTTGGGCGGCCTTAGCACATCCAAAGATCCGTTTTTCGCTCCAACACAACCAAAAATCGGTAATCGATGTACGTCCTTGCGACGCTCTGATTGACCGAATCCGATTATTGTACGGTAAAGAGATGGCGGAAAACCTGATCCAGATCGAAACCGGGTTGCCTAATTTTCAGGTCCACTGCTGGA
Source organism: Candidatus Poribacteria bacterium (assembly GCA_030748495.1). Lineage (GTDB taxonomy): Bacteria > Poribacteria > WGA-4E > WGA-4E > UBA9662. The sequence continues at coordinate 36,031 of JASMLX010000044.1, forward strand.
TCGGAAAACCAGACATTACCAAGTCAACTCGAAACGGGCAACTGTTCTTTCTCAATCGCCGACCTATCCGGAGCAAGATCTTAAGTGGAGCACTGACCGAAGCCACGCGCCAAACCGTGCCTAAAGGTCGACACGCGGTGGCTTTTGTCTTCTTAACGATGGCACCCGAAGAGGTCGATGTCAACGTCCATCCCGCCAAAATCGAGGTTCGATTTCGTGATGAACGAACCATCTATTCTCAAGTAGTACGCCTGCTAAACAAAGGGATTTATCAGCAAAAATTTATTCCCTCGATTAATGGGTCAGACGTAGACGAGACACCGGTCCAGAGAGAGTCTTCACCTCAGCCTTCCGATCCAGAACCGGTGTCACCGGTCAGGAATCAGTGGAAAGCCCAACACACATCTTCTCCGATTGAACCGCCTCAATCTCCTACTACCGAGTCATCAGAATCCACAACCGACCTCAATCCACCGGGTTCGGTAACCACCTCGACCTCTACTGAGGAAAACGAGCCGATAGTTTTTCCTGTTCGCCCTGAACCCAGCGACCTATCCGTACCGTCGCTGGCTCGCGAGTCAGTAATCTCAGATAAAGAATTGCCGGCTATCGACCTATTGGTTCAACCACCGGAACGCCAGATTTCGGCTGAAGCTAACCTGGAACTGCTCGACTTTAACGATGTCCAACTGAAGGCCAACCTGTTCAATACCTATATCTTAGCCGAAGGCCGTGATCGGATCTTTGTCATCGATCAGCACGTCGCTTCGGAACGCGTCCTCTACGAGCGATTGGTGACCCAACTCCAGTCGAACGGAATTCCTATTCAAGGCCTACTGTTACCGGTCACTTTGGAAATTACGCCCCAACAACTCGGTGCATTTGAGCAACATCAGGACCTATTTCATCAACTCGGCTTTGAAATCGAGAAGTTTGGCGGACAAACTCTGCTGGTGCGGGGTATTCCATCGATGGTGCCTACACGATTGGTGGCAACTGTGGTCACGGATTTAATCGACCATCTGTCAGAATCGGTCACTGGGAATGTAGAACTACTGGAAGTACACGACCAAGCTATGACGATGCTGTCCTGCAAATCAGCCGTAAAAGCTGGCGATCGCCTGACAATGGAGGAGATGATTCACCTGGTTAAAGAATTATCGCAGGCTGAACACCCCTTTAACTGCCCACATTCACGTCCTATCATCATCGAGATTACCCAGAAGGAACTGGAAACTAGATTCAAGCGACGTTAGATATTTGGGGGGATAATGAAACCGGTAAAATCCCTTCGGAGTGTGTTGCGGTCTCTGGGGAACTATCTTTGATACAAGTAAATGACGGAGTGGAGTAACGCCGAATCGGTAAACCACAGCGAATTGTGGGTATAGTAGTTGTGGTGTATTGCTTAATTCGCAGGTATAAGTGATTGGAATAATTACGACTTGCTTACAGGCAACCAAGCTGAAATACCATAAAGGCCGACAGGAAAAAGCCGCTACCGGTCTGGACAGAGAAAAAGATAGGAACAGAAAATCTATCTTTTTTTACTTGTCAGAACCAATCTCTTAGGTCCCAGCCACTATCTGAACCTGGTCTGGAGGAGAGTAGAAATAAAAGCCAGGACGCCACTCCCCAATATCGCCAATTAACCGATGCTGCCTTGCTGTACATCGTGCTAAGAGTTCTGTTGAAGCAGATTGATAATCGAAGGCACGCAGAAATTATTGGACGTAACAATAAATCAGCGTTTTATGCGTGTCAGCCGATTTATTTGCAACAAAACCGTGCCATAAAGCATGGGAAAAAATTGCTGCGTCACCGGCATTGACACATAATTGAACTGCATCGGCCAGGTAAGGCCCTTCTTCAAAACCGCTTTCCGGGAATGGTCGCCTATGACGACCAGGTACAACTGTGAAATTCCCGCTATCCGTACCATGAAGATCGGTCAAAAAGTACTGGGTTTTGATTTGCAGTGGAAGGCTGCTGCCTGTTACCCGTATCTGCCGCATTGCCTAGCCTTCATCCGTATGTAAAGTTCCCTTTCCTTCGAGATCTGGTGGACGGACAATCACCTCGGACATACCTGGCGGAATGTAAGGGGCCATAAATTCGAATGCAATTGGAAACGTCATTGGATGATCTATCAGTTTAACAAAGATGTCATTTTCTTCCATAACGTTTCGGCGATCCAGCGTCGCGTTCTATTTGACATCGAGTTGCTAGAGGTATGTCAACCATCTAATGTCGGGCTGGTCTCAAATCCCAAGTACAACAGTTGATGGATTCTGAGGTTCAGAGACAATCCTCTCATACACTTCCAGCGATGTCTGGAAATCGAGACATCGCTGGGTCTGGTGTTGAGTGAGATAGCAATTTGGTTTAAATCTGTTGGTGAGAATTCAGAGAGATCAATCCCTTTGAGAAGGTCCTGTCGGATCAATCCGTCCGTATTCTCTTTGCAGCCTCTTGCCATGGGCTGTATGGATCAGCCAAGTAGACTTGGATCTTAAGTATTTTAGCTAACTCCTCATGAATCGCCATCTCTTTTCCACGATCATAGGCTATCGTCTTTCTCAGGCATCGGGTAACATGTCTCAGTCTTCTGCTAAAAGCCTGAAGTGCCGAGTGGGCAATCAGCGCCATCCATTCCGGCCATCAGCACGTATCGGCTCTGTCGCTCGACCAGAGTGCCAAGTGCGCTCTGATTTCTTGCCCCCTTGATCAGATCCCCCTCCCAGTGACTTGGCAGTTGCCGATCTTCCACTTCCGCTGGCCTGTCATGGATACTCGCCATATTGGGAATTTGACCTCTACGGTCATTTCCACGCCTTCTCGGGCGTCGGTTCTGTTTCCCCGGGCGGAGAGATTCAATCAACTCCTTGCGCCGTTCACCTTTTGGAAGCGCATAGAGTGCAGCATAGATCGTCTGATGAGAGACCTGTTTGGAGAGATCTTCAGGATTTATCCGCTTCCGTTGGCCGGCAATCTGCTCTGGAGACCAGCCAACTCTGATCAGGGTCTTGACTATCTGCCACAGAACCGTCTCTGGAGCAAGCTTTCTAGTACGAACAGATCGCTTGGCGCATTGGCAGCTTGACTGGCTGTCCTGACATGATAATTGGATGGGTCAGGGAATCGCTTGATCTCCCTGCTGATCGTGGAGGGAGAACAAGCAAGAAGGGTAGATATCTTCCTGATACTGCTCTTCCTTTCCAGTTCAGTCATGATGACCGCTCTTTCCTCAATAGAGAGATGGTTATATTGTTTTCTCATCGCAACATCCTATACGATTGGTGTTGCACTTGCTTATACGAATCCAGCCAATTAGGCCACAGCATTGAGAAACGAGATGTAAAAAGCAGAAATAGTAAAAAAGAATAGAGGAATCGGCAAACAGATTTCAGTGAGGCCATAATCGGGAACGCGTGGTTCTCCTGACTTGGTGTCGTGGACTAAACTGAATGGTGGTCTTGACCATAAAAGTATAATTTACTATATCATCTCAACAGAAACCTTCCATATCTGTTTTGCTGGCGAGATTATGATAGATGGCGATAGTTTTCAGTTGATGGCTGTTTCATTATTCGGCCCACTTCGCTAATAAATTAGACTGATCGTCAAGTCTAGAATAGAATAAATTGGGATTTTTTGCACACTATATTAAGGAAGTGAAAAATGTCAGATCTAAGAAATAGGCCCAACATCCTACTGATTATGTCAGATGAGCATGCACCAATGTACAGTGGCACTTATGGCCACCCTTTGGTCCAAACACCAAACATGGATCAATTAGCCGAACAAGGGTTTGTCTTTACCAATGCCTACTGTAATTCGCCGCTCTGTGGCCCCTCCAGAATGTCATTTATGACGGGTCGATATGTCCACCAAATTGGAACTTGGGATAATGCAAGTCCTCTGGCGTCAGATCAGGTGACCTGGGCACATCGACTAGGTGCTATTGGATACGATGTCGTTTTGTCAGGGAAACAACACTTTTGTGGGCCCGACCAATTCCACGGATTTCGACAGCAACTAGCCCGTGATCTTCACGCCGAGTTGTGGACCAAGGATAATGTGCCAAGAAACGCACCCGATTGGACGAAAGGTACCCCGATAGCCAATCAGCCTTGGGGTGGCCCCCAACAAGCCAAATCTGGAACAACCTTAGAAATTGAAGTCGATGATCTAGTTGAGAAAAATGCCATCGCCTATTTGCGGGAACCTGCCCGCAAGGACCGTCCTTGGGCGTTGAATGTCTCCTTCATTGCCCCTCATTTCCCGTTAGTTGTTCCTAAACGTTTTTGGGATTTATACCCCTTGGACAGAGTAGATCTTCCCAATATTCCGCCTGACCATCTAGAAAATCAACACCTAGTACACCAAAGAATGCGACAAATGTTTGGTTGTATCGATTTCCCTGAAGAACTGGTGCGTCGGGCGCGGGCTGGTTACTATGGTTTGATTACCTATCTGGACGAGAAAATTGGTCGATTGTTGCAAACACTCAGGGAGACAAATCAAGAAGAGAACACTATCATTATTTATTGTAGTGATCACGGAGAGATGAATGGTGAACACGGCATGTGGCGCAAGTCTAGCTTTTACGAGGCCTCGGTTCGAGTACCGTTGCAAATTTCATGGCCTGGTTACTTATCTGCTTGCGATACGATCGACCAAACGGTCTCTCTGGTTGACTTAATTGCCACAATCATCGATATCGTTGACGCACCATCGGATGGACTTGACGGAGATAGCTTCCTCCCTTTAATGCAAGGCGACAATCTCCAATGGAAAGATAATGCGTTTTCAGAATATCTCGCTCACGGTGTAGCTCGTCCAACTGCCATGTTGCGGCAAGGAGGTTACAAACTTCACTATAGTTTAGGCGATCAACCTCAACTTTATGATCTTGTACAAGATCCAAATGAATTTTCCGACCTGGGGCTAGTAGAGTCTCATCAAGGAATTCTTCAAGATCTGCAACGCCAACTTCTGTCAGGCTGGAATCCATGGACAATAGAGCAGCAAGTCCTCAAAAGCCAACAAGATAGGCAGCTAATAGAATATTCTTACCGACAAATGGCAGGTAATTAACTGGCAAATAGCCTGTTCTCCTGTCAAGAGTCTGGTGATACTTAAACTTTTTCCCTTCATACCGAAGGTCTAACTCTCCCTGAGGGTAATGACTGAAATCCCAGTACTTATCCAGATAGCGAAGTGACATTGTTAGACTCGTTGAAAGTAAGTCTGGATTGACTGTCTGAGAACAATTTTCGAACTTAACGACGGCAGCTTGTTGAGACGTGAGCCGACGGCACCTAGGATAAGCTGGGATAAGGGCCAAGAATTGACTAACCGTGAGAATAGCAATGGACTTATTGGCCAGTATTTACCCCAGGGATCGGAAATTTGATTCATTAATGAGGATCAAATTTCCATGATGAAGGAAGGTGTTTTGGTCCTAGAAAATACCTAGACTTCCAAGTACTCCTTATGGTATTTTCATTTTGTACAAGCACGATAAAAAGATTATTAGGTGTAAAAATCTGCATGAATATTGGGAACGGATTGTAGATGAACGATTTGGTGAGCTTCAGGGCGATCTGTCTAGGTGAGAAGCCCAACTACATACCGATATTTGGTTTCCCCGGTGCGCCGGGTATGAGCCGTGGTTGCATGAAAAAGACGCATGATCGACTGGTAAGGACGGGTATGCCCACGCATGTGGGGGCATCTACGATCTTGACCGTGGAGCATACGATGTAGATAGCTGGAAGCGCTACTGGGGTACAACCGATCCCGTAATCTGCAATGTGAATCGCGGGAGTTCTGGAAGCCGCGGATGACCCCGACCGGCATGATGCCGCTGGACGAGATGCGCGTGCAACTTCAGCAATACTCGGATCGCAAGCGTCCTCTTGTTGTTGCGGTCGGTGGGGCGTATGGTTTTCTTCGCGGTTTGCTCGGTCCCGAGCGACTCAGCCTCATGTTCCTCGATGACCCGGGGCTAATCCATGATATGATGACATGGCAACTCCAACGGGCGCAGTTGGAGTTGTTCCCCGTGATTGAGGCGGTGCTCCCCGAAATCGTCCAAATGGGCGAAGATCTCTGTTACAACCACGGAATGTTGCTTAGTCCGGCATTTTTTCATGAATTCTGTGGGCAGTACTATCGCGAAATCTGTTCCTTCGCTCAATCGTGCGAGATTCTGCTCATTGCCGTCAATACCAATGGTAATATTATGGAATTCGCTGAAGTGGCAACGTCCTACGGCGTGAACGGACTTTTCCCGTGTGAAGTGAAGGCTGAAAACGATCTGCTGGAGTTGCGCACTCGCTTTCCGTAACTTGTGCTTTTCGGATGGTTGGAGAAGGAAACAGTAAATGAGGGTAATGAATCCCTCATTGAGCATGAAGTCAGGAGCAAGGTTCCAGTTCTTCTCAGCCGGGGTCGATACTTTCCCAACGGTGACCGCGGCATACAACCACTTGTGACCTTCCCCGGCCTATGTAAATTCATGACGACTCTGCACGAAGTCTGTGGAAATGTGGAGGGCGAATATAGGTTTTGATGATAACAGTAGGCTCAATAAGATTAGCCCAGAGATCAGGTATTTAAGGGCGTAGATTGATGCAACATTCAAACACCACGATGAAGATGGGGAGTAGCGAGTTGCGCGGTTCACGGTCGCCGGGGAGTCTCATGAAAGGTTCGATGACCTTTCATTTCCTGTGAGGATAAGGGGTATAGCGGAGCGCGCAAGTGTGTATGGCGCCAAGGAGATTAACGATACGATTGAGTGGCACCTATATTTTGTGGAGTTGTACCCCTATTTCTTTCGGTCTGGATATCTATCAGGATATCGTAAGAGGCCTCAAGAGTGCAACAACAACGCGGCGACATCAAGCCCGGTACAACAAAATAAAGAAGCGTTTAGATGAGTTTCTCGCCAGAAAAAACACCTAATAAACCGCTTAACCGGAGCGTTGCCCCCGCTTCGCTCGGTGTACAGTTAGTGTAGTGGTTCGCTGTAGTAGATAGGAGTGAAAAATGATGACATCCAGAGAAATTGTGCGTCGCACACTTGAGTATACCGGACCAGAGAGAGTCGCCAGATCATTTGGGGATTCCGATTTCTGTAGTACCCACTGTACCGCCAATACACACGCAACAAAGTGGGAGGAGATCGGCGGTGGCCGGTGGGAAAGATTAGACGAATGGGGCAACACATGGGGACGTGTCGACCCGACATCCAAAGGTGAGGTCACTAAGGGTGTTCTGGAAGACCTCTCGGCTGTGGACTCTTACGAATTTCCCGATTACTCTCGTCCAGAGGACTACGCCTGCGTACGTGAACGGCGTGCACAAGCTCTTGACAAATGGCTTATCGGCGGCATGCCGGGGTTCGACTTCAATATTGCCCGCAAGATGCGGAAATTGGATCAGTATCTGATGGATCTGGTGTTGGAAGCAGATCGTACACACGAGTTGCACGACCATATTGACGTGATGCTGGAAGACATGATCCGCAACTACGCGGCCGCCGGTGTTGACAGTGTCATGTTCCCCGAAGATTGGGGAACGCAAAACCAGACACTCATTAACCCTGATATGTGGCAGGAAGAGTTCTACCCCCGGTTCGAGAAATTATGTGGCCTGGCGCATAATCTCGGAATCAAGGTGTTCATGCATTCGTGCGGAAAGATCGAAGACATTGTGCCCGGTCTGATGGAAGCGGGAATTGATGTCCTGCAATTCGACCAACCTGACCTTCATGGGATTAATATGCTTGCCGATCATCAGAAGAGAGGAAAAATCACGTTCTGGTGCCCCGTTGACATACAGAAGACACTACAACAGCGTGACGAGATTGTCATCCGGAACCGGGCCAAGGAGATGTTGGACAGGCTGTGGCGTGGGCGTGGCGGATTCATTGCCGGATACTACGGTGACAACGCCTCTATTGGTCTTGAGCCCAAGTGGCAGAACTACGCGTGCGACGAATTCAGGAAACCTGGCACCTCGGCCCCGACCCTCCGAGGCAACGCTTGGCCGCGTGCCTCAATGTAAATAATTAGGCCATGGAGATTAAAAGTGATGAGTGATCCACGATACGAAACTTTCATGGGGTTAGGACCAAAACGAATCTTACACTGGGAACACTGGTCAAACCCCGATGCTGAAACCTATCTGACAGGAATCGACTACTACCAGCATCCCCGTCTTTGTCGCCTCAGATTGAAGGAATTGTATCCTCAGTTGAACCTTGGTATCCCCGAGAGCGATGAAGCCAAGCCAAGGCTCGAGGAACAAAAAGATCAGAGCAAAGGTCGTTGGGGCGACTCATACCGTGACCATTGGCAACAGGAGGAAGCGGCTGGCCGGTTCAAAACTCGGGAAGAGATGTTGAGCTTCAGCCCTCTAGCCCAGGGCAACTTTACCGGTTGGAATGTCGTGGTGGACGGTGATTTTCGAACTGAGGATGTGATCTACGAGCGGTATCGAAAGAACTACCCTGCCGAATGGGGAGATCAAGCCCCGTCAGGATCATCCGCATCCGTCGGATTCTATAATACCATGTTTATGTGGCCACTGCTTGTTTTCGGGTATGAGAATTTCCTGAGGCTGTGTTTGGAGCCCGATTTTGATCGTGTCATAGAGGAGTTTGCCGAGATCAACCGTCGTGTCTTTCGTGCGTTTGCGAGACTTCCGGTGAATATCGTCGTGTGCCACGACGATATTGTACTTTCGAGTGGCCCGGCCTGTAGCCCGAGTTGGATGCGCAAACACATTTTCCCACGTTACGAGGAATTTTGGGACATCTTGAAGCAGGCTGGCAAAGAGGTGATTTTCATGGTAGATGGATGTGTAGATGCCTTTGTCGATGATGTCATGGCCTGCGGGGCACGAGGCATCATCAGTGAACCGTTTACCAACTACAAGGCGATTGCACAGCGATACGAGAACTGCTTTATTGCTGGAGAGGGCGACAACCGTGTTCTGATGCGAAATGATGCGGACGAAATCCGGGTTATGGTCGAGTTAATGGTCGAAACAGGAAAAATGTCCGGTGGCTACATGATGTGTATCGGCAACCACATTCCCTTCAATGTTCCGCCTGAGGCGATAAAGAGATACCTGGATTTGTCAGAGGAATTGGCCTACAGATAAAGTCACCGAATCCTAACTAACAGGCGGAGATAACGCGGCACAAGGTTATTGTTGTAAAGCACGACGTATCAGAAACTACTTTATTCCTCTCGGCACCATTTCTGATAACGGTAATAGACGCTGGCCGTAGTTGGACGTTCGCCTAAGCGGGAGATCTTTGGCCAACATTGGCTACTAACAATCGGTATCAATCAAACAGCAGATCGCATTGAGAATCAGCCGTATCTCCCGCTAACGAAAGCACATTCCACCAGATTGCCGCTATAGCAGAGCCTTATCACATCCGAACGGCCCCATCTCGACCCTGGTCGGGGTTCATTTCGGCGCCTGCACGGTAAACTTCGAGATGCTGGAGATGCCGCGCCCCCAGTTCCCGAAAGCTGGCTATCCCGTCCACGACGACTCGTTGCGTACCGACTTGTCACCTTTATTCGAGCAGATGCCTTCTCCCGAAGACGGATTCCTCGAAGTACCCGATCGGCCAGGATGGGGCGTAGAACTCACCAAAGATTTTTTGGACAGATTTCCGACGGAAGATTAATTTTACACCGGGAATAGCAACACACTGGAAGAATCTATGGCCGGTCGAGATTGTCGAGGAGATTCGAATTTATCGCGAGTTCTGGGAGAGCCTTCGCCCCAGTAGGTATTGGACTTCGTCGTTCAACTCGCCTATGTGTCTTGCCTCAACCGCTATCCGACACCGCCGGACGGAACCTTGCCTTGAAGTAAGTCCCCGCCCCGAATTTTTCGACGTTGGAGTCGGGTCTTTGGCCGAGTTCTACAGTCCCAACGTGAGTAATAGTTTGATTGGTTTTGAATTGTTAAGGTCATTTCTATAATTGTGTTTAAGTTCAATTCTGTTAAATGGGATTTATTTTTATCTTTTGACATTAGTAACTAGAGTTTACTAGAGTTTAGAGTCTCACCAAACAAATAGGAGAAACAATGTATAAAAATAGTTGACATTGCGGCCTAAAAATCGTTGCCGCTCCTGGAACCGCTTTGGCTTTTTAACAGCTGTTCCAGGAGCGGCCAGAAGAAGGAAATTACA
>JASMLX010000450.1 GCA_030748495.1 Candidatus Poribacteria bacterium
AACAAAAGATACTGATCGTTGGATGATCAAGTCAGAAAGAATTACACCTGTCTTCTGTTACCTCGTACTCAGCGCGATAGCTAGTAAAGTGTATGACATCGGTCTTCTGGTGGCAGCTATGTGTTGCTTACTGATTTTTCCTCTATGGTGGTTGGGTTGGTGGTTGGGCAAGAGGCTATGGGAACGTAGGCGTGGGGGTGGATAGGACATCATTAATACCGCTAAAAGTTAATACATGTAGAGCAGGAACCCCTGCCATTTAGCCATTTTCTGAAGTAAACTGGTTAATCCCTACTGACGATCATTTGTTACGGTGAAATTATGACTAACATGGAAAAATTGCAAGAGTTCTGGGAAGCCAAGGACTTAGACGGCGTATTAAGCATGTTTACTGAAGACGCGGTAATAAGATTACTTCATGAGAACAGAACCTTAGAAGGAGAAGAGCGCGAAAAGGAATTAACTGAGATGGTTCTTGATGAAGATACAGTATCTTCTGATTTCAGAATAGTATATGAAAATGCCGAATGTGCAGTGACTCATGAGAGAATTTCAGGAGAACATTTTGGAGCACAAGTTTGTATCGTCCAACTTTGGC
>JASMLX010000451.1 GCA_030748495.1 Candidatus Poribacteria bacterium
GAGTCATGCGCCTTACACCCCTATCGTCCTATGCCATATAAGCCCCGTAGACAGCCTGTACAGACTGATTCTGATGGTATGTGTCTATCACTAGGGGGAAAGCATAGGGGTAAAGGTAATCCCCTAGAAACACGCTCTACAGCGTGACTTGTAACGCTGGCTGATGCAACACCCTAAGAGGTGGCCCCAGTTGTCTGTACAGCCAAACCCGATTTATAAGTGGATCCCCTGCCAGTTAGGCCGCGATGCTCTGCGGCAATTCATTAAAGTAAACGCTGTCTGGTGTCATCCGGTCAAGTCGTGAGTGTGGGCGGCCGGTGTTGTAGAAGTCCAGATAGCGAGCCAGTGAGCCCTGGGCCTGCGAGACGGAGTCATAGGCCCTAAGGTAAACTTCCTCGTACTTGACGGTGCGCCACAGCCGCTCGACGAAGACATTGTCTCGCCAGCAACCCTTGCCGTCCATGCTGATACGGATGTGGTGCTGCTTGAGCAGGTCGGTAAATGCCACAGACGTGAACTGACTGCCCTGGTCGGTATTCATGATCTCTGGCGTGCCGTACTTGTCGATGGCATCGATCACGGCATCCAGACAGAAC
>JASMLX010000452.1 GCA_030748495.1 Candidatus Poribacteria bacterium
AGGTCCATGCCGAAGGTGTTGGACTCCTCGACGGTAACGACGCCGTCCTTGCCAACCCTGTCGATGGCATCGGCGATAACAGATCCGATCGCCTCGTCGGCTGCCGAAATGGCTGCCACGTTGGCGATCTGCTCCTTGGAGTCATCGACCTGAACGGCCTGCTCGGCGATGGAGTCAACGGCCGCACGGGTCGCCTTCTCGATACCACGCTTGAGGCCCATCGGGTTGGCACCGGCGGTCACGTTGCGTAGACCCTCGCGGACCAGTGCCTGTGCCAGCACTGTGGCCGTCGTGGTTCCGTCGCCAGCGACGTCGTTGGTCTTGGTGGCGACCTCCTTCACCAGCTGGGCACCCATGTTCTCGAAGGTGTCCTCCAGCTCGACCTCACGGGCGATGGACACACCATCGTTGGTGATGGTCGGTGCACCGAACTTCTTGTCGAGCACGACGTTGCGACCACGCGGGCCGAGGGTCACCTTCACTGCATCGGCCAACTTGTTCACGCCGGCCTCGAGGCCGCGACGGGCCTCCTCGTCAAACTTCAGGATTTTCGACATTGGCGGCTACTTGACGATTGCCAGCACGTCGCGGGCGTT
>JASMLX010000453.1 GCA_030748495.1 Candidatus Poribacteria bacterium
TGTTGATACTTGTGTCATGCATAAAATATGCACTGGGAAAATCATGAGAAAATGATCGAAAAATTAGGAAAAAATTGTCTTTTTCTAAAAATGGGGTATTTTTTGTCGAAATACCGATTTAAGAAAAATATAAAAATCCTATTAATTTTAGGGATGACTCATTATTTATGTCCGGGGGTGGGGGTATTTTTTCACGTTCGAATGTTTACCCCCTAAATTTTGCCGAAATAAAGTTATCCCCACCCTAAATTTTCCCTAAAAAAGCCCCCCTAAATATTCTAAAAATAAATTTCCTCCACCCCGAATAACTATTTTAGTGCATAAAAAGCAATAATGAGGCAAACTATACTATATTTTTTAGTAACTTGTAATTTCCCTTGAAAAAAAGTTTCCCCCTAAATTGTTCCGAAATAAAGTTGACCCCTCCTAAATTGTTCAGAAATAAAGTTGACCCCCCCTCGTGAAAAGTAAAACCTGGCACATAAATAATCAGTCCTCCCTTAGCAAAAAATATTAGTTTTGAGAAGAAATACATAAGTTAACTAAAAAAAGAGAGATCAAGGATAAATTTAGTCGATAAGGGATGGATTTGATAT
>JASMLX010000454.1 GCA_030748495.1 Candidatus Poribacteria bacterium
AAACCGGAACTGTCATGCCCACGGTGCCTCCAATTGTGTCAATGCCCCCCGCTAGTTCAGCTGCAGCCACACCCAGACCAAGCGTACCAATAGCAAAATAATGACCGCGCAAGCCAAGAATGCCTCCGCCAATTAAATAGGCTATAATCGGTGGGATAAGCGCTGCAAGAATTAAACCAGCAACGAGTCCTATAAAATACTGATTAGGGGTATGGAGAAATGTTTTTTCCCCCCCTGATTCATTCCATTCAAAAACATCAAAAAACAACCCGACCTGAGTGGATATGCAAACGTACATTCCAAGGCCAAAAAAAACAATGTTGCCAAAAGAATTATATCCCATCTGCCCCCCTTGGACATCCCAAGTCATTGCCAGAACGATGAAAATAGACAGGGTTGTAAAATACACAACGCGAGAGGGAATAAGGTGCGGAGCGGTAATCGTCAGCAATAAAATAATGATAAAGATTAAAATGTTTTTGTTCATTTTAAATATTCTCTTTTCTTTGATAGGCGGAAGCTTCGCCATATGAGTATGACTACGAGCAAGGAGAATACGAATGCTAGTCTAAATATGGTCCCGAATAAAAAATCA
>JASMLX010000455.1 GCA_030748495.1 Candidatus Poribacteria bacterium
GTGAAGGATTAAAATCAATTGGATTCCTAGCCAATTGAAGATCAAGAAGCTAGAACAAGGTTTCTATCAGGTATGTGTTCCATTAACTGTACTAGAAAGGTTACCTGACACCTTTTCAGAATCTTGGGGAACTGGTTAGATCACTGTCAAATCGATGTTAAATCCTGCAAACGCAAGAACCAACATTGAATTGGCAGAGAAATAAAAAGAGCATTCATTTTTAAATTCAACTGTTCTCATCTCTCCAGTACCCTACCTAACCCGAAGGCAAACAGGTAGAAAATCAAGCGTAATTAATGTATTTTGTGAGGTTAAATTAGAAAGAGAAGGACTATAGACGTGATCTCTTAAGCTTATATCAGATCTTCAACTGGATTCTGAATGTTCAAAAAGATTACTGCTAGACTGTGCGTATTCTTTGCTTGAATGGTAGGATTAGTATATTACTAACCGATTGGACACTGAATATGAAAAAATATCTAAGTCTAGTTTTATTGGTGGGACTTTTAGCCGTCGGTTGCGCCGAGGTAGATTATGTTGGCGAATCATTTAAACCAACAACTAACATTGATCTCTATTTCTCTAAGGAGGAT
>JASMLX010000456.1 GCA_030748495.1 Candidatus Poribacteria bacterium
TCCGGTATCAGCCTCTAAAAAGGATTTGAAGGTTGCACAGGACAAGAACATTGTTAATAATAAAATCGTTACAAATGCATTTAATATTTTTGTTGTTCTTTTCATGATGCTAATCCTGTAATTAAAAACCAAATGAGAGAATAAAGTAAAAATTAAGATTTACTCTTTACTATCTCCTTTGAAAATTTTTCTATCAATTTTTTATCCAGATAGCAAATAAGCATTTCTTCTTTCATGATTATATTTAAAATATGGATGACAAAACCTTCAATAATTAGGAATGGAAAAATTGTATCTCAATTAGCGAGCCAGCGCTCCCATTGGATCCCATGGTTTCAGCAGAACAGCTTCCGCAGTTTCATACAATTCAGCCAATTTATCATCCAGACAGGTTTTATGAACCACCACTTCGTAATTGTATTCATCAAACCAATCATCCGTCATAATATGATATCCTTTATCCCCGGCCTTATCTCCCCAGCTGTTTTCCACCCGCCATTTTGTCGGGTTTCCATTGGGACCCAGGTCGACACCGGTAAATAACATGGCATGGGTCATTTGACTGTCCCCATATTCCAGACGAGAGGCTTTA
>JASMLX010000457.1 GCA_030748495.1 Candidatus Poribacteria bacterium
CAACAGGCCCATCAACAAATGCCTTTTACATGGATGTCTACGAGGTGACGAATGCTCAGTATGGCAAATTCATGAGGGCCAGAGGATATAGCGAACCAGCATACTGGAATGATTCAGAGTATAATCAGCCCAACCAACCAGTAGTAGGAGTTAGTTGGCATGATGCCACGGCTTATGCTGCCTGGGCCGGAAAAAGGTTACCAACAGAAAGCGAATGGGAATTTGCCGCTCGTGGTGGATTGAGAGGCAAAGTGTATCCTTGGGGTGATCAAGAGCCGAGTGCAAGTCGGGCTAACTACGGAAAGAACGTAGGCAAACCGACAGCAGTAAGTAGTTATCCTGCCAATGGTTATGGCTTGCATGATATGGCCGGTAACGTTTGGGAATGGTGTGCGGATTGGTATGACAGTGACCGAGACAGCAAAGTGTTACGGGGCGGGTCTTGGCTCAGCAAGACGCTACTCTATGCCGATTCCCTGCGGGTGGCTAGCCGTAAAGAGGACAATTCGCTTAATAGGTACGACAACCTCGGCTTTCGATGTGTGTCAGGATCGGATTTCACCTCTGGCACCTCCGTAGGAGGCGGCTTTAC
>JASMLX010000458.1 GCA_030748495.1 Candidatus Poribacteria bacterium
GTAACAAAGCCTAGTTTAGGATTCCAATCAATACAAACGGCGGCCAAAACGATTTCTGGAATTGGAAGCCATGCATATTCTCTGGAAAGGACAAATAGTGAATGAATACCAAAACACGCTTGATGATATTTTTGTACCACAACCTTAGTTATTAACCTATCGAAGCTAAATGGAAAATACTTATGCAACAAAGCCGTAAAATGAGCGATCCTAAGTTCCAATTTGGAGATTTTTGTCCATTAAGTGCCTTGCATTCTTATTCCATCTTAGTTTATTATGAGATTTGAACTTGTGCGGTGTTAGGCAAGATGTTAAGCTAATTAAAATTGCTGTGAATAAGTTAACTAGCCTAATTGGATTTGATACGTACATGCTTAGAACTACAAGAGGATATTAACGTGAAGACCACAACCCAATTTTCAATTTCTTTAGCTATTTTCTGTTTTTTGACGATGATTGGATTCTCCGCAATCGCCGATGAATTTACGGGAATATTGACTGCTACTAGTAGCAATACAGCTGTGGCCCCGTCAATTCTAACTTTCAAAGTTATGGATGGTTCAAGTAATGACTATGATGCAAATGACACCGC
>JASMLX010000459.1 GCA_030748495.1 Candidatus Poribacteria bacterium
ATACGATTTTGACGAATCCGGAATTGATCTGGAAATTAATAGTGAATATGGTTTTTGCCAACAGGGTAAAAGGCTTGAAATACCAAGGTCTGGTAAAAGAGGTAAAAGACTAAATATTCTGGCCGCCAGAGATTCCAACAATAATTTATTATTCTCTAAAATATACGAATCAACTATCGATAAGGATATATTTAAAAACTACCTCAAAGAAGATTTATTGCCCTATATTCCAAAAGGTTCTTATTTAAGGCTAGATAATGCAAAATTTCATCATGATTCAAAAGCTGAAATTGCTGATAAAAGCATAGAAACAATTGCAGATATAGCAGAAGAATTTGATATTACCTTACTGTATTTACCGGCTTATTCTCCTGACCTTAATCCGATTGAAAAAAAATGGGCTCAGCTTAAATATTGGTATAGAAAGTTGAGAGGAAAACATAAACTAAAAAGAGAGCTATTGGAGTCGTTGCTGGGAATAGATAAAAATGCAAGCTTAATTTAGTTTGCTATAGTAAGCTCAATAGCAGCAATAGTGTGCGCTGGAGTGTAGATCTGCGATATGTAGCCCCTCCTCAGGCCCAAAGGC
>JASMLX010000045.1 GCA_030748495.1 Candidatus Poribacteria bacterium
TTTTAGATCCAACTAAAACTAGACCTAACTCCTTTAGATACGCAAGTTTAAATTGTCTTTAGTTTTGAAATAGCTTCTAGTGACAACGTGCAGTGGATTGAGGATAAATTAAATAACCGGCCTAGAAAATGTTTAGGCTTTAAAACACCCAAAGAGATGATGGATTTAGCTTTGGCTGCTTAATAATCAAAAGTTCGGGTTGATAGTTGAATCCGCCGGATTCCATTTATTAGATCAGAATTTCCCGGATGGGTCGAACATCGTCCTTAACCACCGGAACAGGACGACCATTGGGCGCGTCCAAGGTTTGATGCAAATTGGCACCTAAAGCTGACAGCACAGTAGAAAAGAGGTTAGCAGGTGAAACCGGCTGTTCAATGGGCGCTTCTCCTTTGGCATCCGTCCGACCAACGACAGTACCCGGTCGGAGACCCGCGCCAAACAGCAAGGCTGAACTTGCACGTGGCCAGTGGTCACGTCCGCCTCCTTCAACCAATCGCCGTGCCAATAAACAGGACTGACCCAAGAGGTACCGGCCGTACTTCTGGCGCAGTTACGGTTTTCCTTGCTTCAGGTCGAACAATTTACGGACTTGGGGATTCACGGACATGGCGCAGGCCTGATTCAGAAATTGATCCCGGGCTGCTTCAGCTTGCGACCACGGCCCTCTGTCCAGTTGATCTACTTGGCGCAACAGCTCCATTGCTCGCAACATTTGCGGATGTGGTTCTAAATTACGGACCTGGAAATTTTGACGATCAAGGCGGCCTTCAACCTCGAAAGGAGCATCTGTGGTGGGCAAGAATCCTTGGCGTGCGTAGATGTGAGCGTTCGGAATTGCTACATAGGAAGGTACCGGATTGTCATTCTTAACTGACTGATGGCCAACTACGGATCCCACCGATGGGGATGTCAATACAGGATTGGGCCGCCGGCCCATCAACATATAATAATACCCCGGTCATGGTTACCTTCCGGGCTAGTAATGGATCGAACCCATACCATCTTTGAATTTTGCCTGATAACAAGGGCAGGTGTTGGCTGAGGAAAACCCCTTCCAGTGAAGACTCCCGGCTTTCTAGGACACCGGTAATATCAGGAGACGCCTCCGGCTTGCCGTCAAAGGTATCGAGATGTGACATTCCACCATCCATCCAGATCGGGATCATCGACCGCTGAGTTTGATCGAGTAAGGTCATACCTGAAAGAAGACGGGGCAAAAAAGGAAATGCCGACATAGCGACCAAAAACTGTTTGCGATCCATCATTTTTCTCCTGAACTCATTTCGCAGCCCACCGTTTTATTACTAGCGAAGAGAACCAAATTCACGGCTGGAATCCAAAACAATCTAAGTAAAACCGAATCCCTCCGCCAATCAATTCTAAAACAAGCATTCTCTGGTCAGCCAGTGCCTCAAGACCCGAACGATGAACCAGCTAGCGAACTGTTGAAACGAATCCAAGCACAAAAAGCTGAAATTGAACAACAAACTAAACAGCTTGATTTGCCACTAGAAAAGTCTAAAAGCAAGAAAAGGAAAAATAGCTAATGAATACCGACGCTGTTATCTCAAGGGTATGGAGCTTCTGTAACACGCTTCGTGATGATGGTGTTAGCTATGGCGACTATCTAGAGCAACTAACTTATCTCATCTTTTTGAAGATGGCAGATGAATACAGTAAACCACCTTATCTGAGTGATGTCGGTGTGCCGGAAGAATATAACTGGCAAAGTCTAATCAGTCGGAAAGGTGCTGAACTAGAAATTCATTATGTCACTCTATTAAGAGAGTTAAGCACCCAAAGCGGGATGTTAGGGCAGATTTTCACCAAAGCCCAAAATAAGGTGCAAGACCCAGCTAAACTTTCTCGCTTAATCGATATGATTGATGATACTGAATGGGTGATGATGGGTGCTGATACCAAAGGCGCAATCTATGAAGGTTTGTTAGAGAAAAACGCAGAAGACACCAAATCTGGTGCAGGTCAATACTTTACCCCACGAGCTTTAATCAAAGTCATGGTGGAATGTATGAGACCCGAACCAAGGTAAGTCATCGCTGACCCAGCTTCTGGCACTGGTGGTTTCTTTCTGGCTGCTTATGATTATTTGAGTGCTAACCATCCACATATGGATAAGGCTGAGAAATACTTTCTCAAAAACGGTACTTTCCACGGCAACGAGATCGTAGCTAACACCCGTCGCTTATGCCTGATGAATATGTTTCTGCACAATATCGGTGAGATCGACGGTGAAGCCACAGTTAGTGGTAATGATTCACTGATTGCACCACCAACCCAAACAGTCGACATGGTACTGGCTAATCCGCCTTTCGGTAAGAAAAGTAGTATGACCTTTACTAACGAAGCAGGTGAGCAAGAAACCGATGATCTGACCTACAACCGCCAAGATTTCTGGGCAACAACCTCTAATAAGCAACTCAACTTTGTACAACGTATTCGCACTATGCTGAAAACTACAGGTCGAGCGGCAGTAGTTGTACCAGATAATGTGTTATTTGAGGGGGGCGGGCGAAACTGTGCGTCAGAAGCTAATGGAAACTACTGACCTGCACACTATACTTCGATTGCCGACTGGCAATATTTTACGCTGGGGGAGTCAAGGCTAATGTCTTATTCTTCGACAACAAAGTGGCACAAAAAGATGCCTAGACTAAAGAGATTTGGTACTATGATTATCGCACTAATGTCCATCATACACAGAAACAGAAGCCGATGCGTCAAGAGCATTTAAGGGACTTTATCGAGTGCTACAATCCAACTAATAGGCATCAGCGAAAAGAAACTTGGCAAGCAGAAAATAATCCTGATGGACGATAGCGATGCTATAGCTATGAAGAAGTAGTGGCTAGGGATAAAACCAGTTTAGACATTTTCGGGTTAAAGGATAAATCTTTGGCTGATTTGGACAATTTGCCAGAACCAGAGGTGTTGGCAGAAGAGATTATTCAAAATTTAGAAGCTGGATTAACAAGCTTTCAAGAGGTATTGGCTAGTCTGAACACGTCAATGGAATGAATCCCATCACAACCAGACCGAAACACACCTTTCACCTTGCTATCTTACGGGTGTAGCTTTTTGCTCTTGGATTGACCGAACTAATCCTGGCTCAAAACCCCGGCACTCAGCACCGAACCATGCAGTCGGGTCAACAAAAGCGCGAGTATCTGCTGCACATCCTACAGGGATACCAAAAGGACCAGAAAGAGCTTCTGGCACTGGTCATTATGTTACACGGTCGTTTGGGCAATGGATAGAGAACGGCTAGCAGATACTACGGTTGGACGGAGCTAGCTGACAAAGAGAGGTTCATTGCTGCCTTTTCCACCGCTCTAGGTTCACCGACCAGTTGGAAGAGCGCATGGCGAGGCCAGCCAACTGATGGGAAAAAGCTAATGCCCCTGCAGGCAATTTAAAACCTAATCCGAATCAGGAATCTTAATTTCTTAATTTGCTTATTAGTAACTTGTGGACCTGCTTGCTTAGCTGAGTTGAACCACCTCCTTTTTGACAATCTCTTTAACATGAGTGTAGTGGGCGTGGGCCATCAATTCTTGGGTCTCGGGCGATAGTCGGTCCCGGATGGCCTCTGTCACAAATGACGGCTGCCCTTTGAACTGTGGTCGATAGCGTAGTACCAAAATACGGCGCAAGCGATCTTTCGGCTTCCACTGCAAGGTACCGTGAGCTAACATCTCTGTCATTACCACCGCATCACCGGCCTTTAGTGTTACATTCACCACTCCTGTTGGTAAATCGGCCCGATCCGTAATAGCCCCATTGTTAAATAAGCTGGGCGGTCGGTCGAACATCGCCTTGTGCGACCCCGGTACCACCAACAAACCGCCATCTCCCGGAAAAACGTCGTCGAAATAAACAAAAATAGCAAAATCGTCGCAGTAGATGCGGCCTTCTCTGGTATCATATCGTGTGCTTTGCCATCCATAGGCCTCGCGGGCACAATGTAGATGAGACGGTCCATGCTGGTGAGTGTCTACCAGTAGTGTTCCACGACTGAAGGCGGGTCGCTCGTGGGTGAATTCCTTAATGATAGGCCAAAGAACAGGGTGTACAACCAGGGATTCAAGGACTTTATCGAAGGCAAAACCGTTTTCGTAATTCTTCTTATTCTCAGAGCGTGAAAAGCCCTCTGGCAGTTGATTGTCGGGGGTGGCTATATAACGCTCAATTGCCGACCGAGAGGCGGTGAGTTGGCTCTCGCGGAGGACATTGGGCAGGTGTAAATAGCCGTTGATGTCAAAGAGGTAACGCTGTTCGGGGGTCATCCAATAACTCCTATTGCAAATTAGTTTGTCAAATCAAATCGCTGTTAATACTCAGGGCGCTGAGAAAGTTCAGTATGTCAGGATTAGCCCTGCGAGTCAAGAACCGTTGGAGTTAGTCAGCATACTCAGAGTCACAAATGCGCGGTTATGTTATTCTGAGCCAAGGCCTCGTTGCTGCTAGGGTGAAGAATCTAATCCAGTCAATCTCAGTTTGGATCATGCACCATCTATTTTCAAATGAGGAATTATAATGTTAGCCACCAATATCATCTTAATCATGTGCGTTGACCGGGGATATGGGAGTGTCGGTTTTAACGGCAATCCGATCATTCAGACACCCAGTCTGGATCGATTAGCAGTTAATGGGATTCGGTTCTTACGCTTCTATGCCGGTGGGCCGGTTTGTTCACCGACACGTGGAACCTGCCTGACGGGTCGTCACGATTTTCGTTACGGTATCACTCACGCCAACCGAGGCCATTTACCCGCACAAGAGATTACTTTGGCTCGGGTGTTGAAATCGCACGGCTATACAACCGGCCATTTTGGCAAGTGGCACCTGGGTACACTGGCTCCAAACTATTCCGGTAAACCCAACCGGGCCCTCGCTCGCAACTATGCTCCACCCTGGGAACGGGACTATGACGTCTCTCTGGCTACTAAATATGCCGTTCCGAGCTGGGTCCGACCGTCGGCATCGATAATGACAACCAGCGACTAGATTCATCCTGGGCTTCGCCTTACTACGAGAATGGTCAACTGGCCACCGAGGATCTGGATGGTTGTGATTCCAGAGTATTGATGGATCGAGCCACTCCGTTCATTAAAAAAGCGGCGGCCAATGACCGATCCTTCTTCAGCACCATCTGGTTTCATGCCCCGTACCCCCAGTTGTCGCCGGGCCGGAGTATCGGGCCGTGTATGCCCAGCACGGTGAGGACGAGCAGCACTATTACGGTTGTGTTACCGCTGTGGACGATCAGGTGAGTCGTCTGTATCGAACGTTAGAAAAACTGGGAGTGGCCGAACAGACGATGGTCTGGTTCTGTTCAGACAATGGGCCAGAGGACCGTGGCACGATAGATCGCAACCGCGGCTTTACGGCTGGTCTACGTGGCCGAGAACAATCGCTGTTTGCAGGTGGTGTCGGTGTGCCAGCGTTTCTGTATTGGCCTGATCGAGTCGAAGCCGGACGAGTGGTCGATACGCCCTGTAGTACGTTGGACCATTTTCCCACCGTCACTGAACTGATAGACTACGCCTTGCCCGATCGACGCCCAATAGACGGTGTTAGTCTGGCACCGATGATTGATGGAAAAATGACTGTGCGACCCAGACCCATTCCCTCCCTATCGATTCAACGAGCGAAAAGAGGCCATGTTCGGTTCGCCTACCTTCGCTATGACCGACAACCGTTACAAGTGCTTAACTAACTTGGCCAATTTCAGTTCGCTAGACGATCGAACCGACAATCAAAGGGATCTATGTTTCGATCTTATGGCTGATCGTTTTGAAACTAACGATATATCAGAGGAACAGACTGATCTCATTCATCAGACTCGCCAGCGATTGAGTGAATGGGTGGATTCCTACCGAGCCAGCCATGCTGGAGCCGACTATGGCAATACCGAGGAGCATTTTGAACCCGTGGCCCCGTTCGAAGAGGTGATCGGCAGTTGGCCAAATCATAGTGGAGGATAACTAGACGAGACTGTGTCAGAACTATGATTCTTGGAATTAAAACGATCTACGCGCCATTACCCATTACCTTTGGGGTATTAAAGGTGATCTTGGAAACGCCTATTCAGACGGTCGGATCAGGGTTATCACTAAAATTGGAGGGAACGGGTGATTGGGGAAAAGCACGGCCTTTACCGCTGGCTTAGCCGGCCATGAAGACGGATTTCAGCCGTTTTAGAAACGACCGGCATGATTTTAGACGACTGAGACACAACACGAGTGTCGTGTCTCAGTCATAGCAGGAATGGAGGAAGGATTGATGCGGAAAATTAGTTTGATGTTACTGGCCTTATTAGTGTTGGTTGTTTGGGTAGGGGGTAGTCAAGACAATTCGGTTCTGAATGATTTGACTGCTCAGATAGATGCCTTGCAAAATGAGGTCCAGCTTTTGCAAGCAAATCTGGACAGTTTGGGCCAATTGAATTTGACGATTGATACTCTCAACGGCCAAATAGGTGTTTTACAGGATAGGATAGATGGCTTGGGCGATCTGAAAGCGCGGGTTGGCTTTCTCGATAGCCAAGTTAAAGTACAGGCAAATCAGGATAGTCTGAATGACCTGAGAGCTGAAATTGACCTTCTCAATAATCAGCTTAAGGTTTTGGTTTTACAGGTAAGTCCGAATAAAATTACCTTAGGAAACGACGGAGCAGAAATGGTGTTAATACCAGCGGGGCCTTTTGAGATGGGAGACCATTTTAATGAGGGGACTGTATGGGAACGACCAGTCCATGCAGTGATCCTAGACCAGTTCTATATGGATGCTACTGAGGTGACGGTAGGTCGATTCAGAAAGTTTGTCAACCAGAGTGGCTACGTCTATCCCGGGAATTGGAAAAATGTGGCCCAATACTCACCTACTGATGATCACCCGATGATCTATGTGACTTGGTGGGATGCGATGGCCTATGCAACGTGGGCAGGCAAGCGGTTGCCGACGGAAGCGGAATGGGAATACGCTGCTCGTGGAGGATTGGTAGGCAAACGCTACCCCTGGGGAGATGAAATTGATAAGACCAAAGCCCATTATGATAGTTGGAATGATGGGAAGGGGACAACCAAAGCAGTAAGCAGCTATGCAGGAAACGGATACGGACTCTACGATATGGTTGGTAATGTCTGGGAGTGGTGCCTGGATGGTTTTGATGGACACTATTACAGTCGGAGCCCGGAGAAGAATCCACTGGCTGGTCATGTCAGTATTGAGGAACTAATTAAAGGATATAAAGGTATTGGTACAGACCGGATGCTGCGTGGTGGCGCTTGGTACGGTGGAACTGGATATCTGCGCGTGTCGGCTCGCAACCACGACCGGCCGAGGCCTTGGGACAGCTTCGGATTTCGTTGTGTTGCAGATGTGAATTAATTCTCCCAGTTCCCTTCCGCAACACGGATTTCCCCACTGGCTCAATCAGCCACGAATACGGCTTTCAACCGTTGCAGAGACGACCGCCGTCCGAATCAGCTTCGCCAATCACTACGGCCTCCGTTATTCCACTCAATGATTATTCCGCTCGATGACAGTAGTGTCCGGCTTGGTTACAGGATACTTCTCCATCTTGATCTCGCCTTCATATGCCTCCCAGTTACCGTACAATAGATCTCGCTTTTCCCGCAGCCAAGGTGGTCGATCAGGCTGGAGATAGCCTGATCGTGATCCTGACATTCCCCGTCAATGAGTCGCCCTGAATCACGATTACACGATTATGTAAGCCTTCCAGACCCAAAATTTGCATTTTTTTCGATCAAATGCTACCTTTCGTCCAGTTCAACGCAACGATCGTCGCCTGGCTTGGGCTAATTCCACTTGTCCATAGCATTCATCGGGACTGCATGCAGGTATGGGTTAACCGTTGGTAGTCTGACCACAAGCTACTGGCCGGCGCGCTCCGAGCACGTGTAGAGTAGTGGTAAGATCTGCTTTTCACCACGTACCAAACCGTTAGCCACCGTACCATGGCTAGTGCAACGAGGACAGATTGTTATTTGTGGACTCCGTATTTATGCCGTACTATACAATACGATAATATATGATAGTAACGTCATCGCTACAAGTCAATATTCTCCTTCCCGTTAGCTGTTTTTAGTGTCTGGCTTAAGTTCGAGAGATGGAGAATGTTGACTCTTACGCCCTGCAGTTTGTAAATAAACTGAGAATGTCAATAACATTGAAGATTGACTGCTACAAGATGAAGTAAACCCGCATCGGTGACTGCTGCTACTCAGGCCGGTGGTGTACAGATTATTGCTAAAAATTATCCGACAAAAATGAGGCGAGTAACATGAAAGAAATCCCGTGGGATCTTGAACAATTACAAACCGAGCCAAGTATCGAGTGGTTGGACCGGAGAGAACCGGTACATACACTGCTCTATCAAGGGGAACCTTTTTCTGATATCGATGCCACGCAGGTTTTCGCCTACTACGCTACACCGGGGACACTTAACTCTGAACCTAAACTAGATCAAAACTTGCCAGCCGCGGTCTTGGTTCATGGAGGTGGAGGTACCGCCTTCGATCAATGGGTAGAAAAATGGGCACGCGCAGGCTATGCAGCCATTGCCATGGATCTGAAGGGCGGCAAGCCGGACGGTTCACGTTTAGCCGATGGCGGGCCAAAAATGGATCACCCAAATATCTTTCATACAATCAGCGCTGAAAAAACCAAACACTGGTGTTACCATGCCGTGGCTAACGTCATTTGCGCCCATTCGTTGATCCGCAGTTTTCCTGAGGTCGATGCTGACCGCACCGCCATTACCGGGATTAGTTGGGGTGGATTTCTGACCAGCATCGTTTCCGGTTTGGATCACCGATTCAAAGCCTCGGTTCCCGTCTATGGATGCGGCTACATCTACAAAAATGGTCCCTGGTTAGCCGAATTTGAATCCATGAGCGATTCAGATCGACAGTGTTGGATTGAGCTGTATGATCCATCACAATATCTGGGAAGTTGCCAGACACCGACCTTCTTTGTCAACGGCACCAACGATTTTGCTTACTTACCTGACATCTACGAACAGTCATACCAGTTGGTCAAAGGAGAACGAAATTTCCAAATCACAGTTGAAATGGGACACGGTCACCATCAGGGATGGGCACCAGCAGAGATTGAGCTTTTTCTGGCGCAAAACCTGAGAGATGGGGCACCGCTGCCAACCATTGAGAAGCCGACCGTTTATCAGGGCCAATTAAGAGCCCAAATCTCAACTGTCACTGAACTCAGATCAGCAAACCTACACTTTACAACGGATAAAGAGCCTTACCCCAACTGCAAATGGGAAACCGTTTCAGCTGAGATTATTGATCAGCACATCACTGCTAGTGTTCCCTCAACCGTCTGCTGCCTCTTCCTGTTTACAGTCGAAGATGAACGGGGCGCAGTTGTCTCCAGCCCATTTCTGTTTAATTGAGCCGGCTGGAAGTTCTGAACGTCCGCCAGTCCTGGCCTTTTCATTTTAGGTTGACCGGTTCTATCTCTCGATCGGTAACTCTGGTGAAGATACTCCCCAAAATCCAGCCTCGGGTAGACCATCAGAATTTGAGAGATTGCAATGGAAAGCCGAATATCGTATTATAGAAGCTGTTGCGAACCCAAAAGGAGAATAGACGGATATATGGTTGCAAACATTGCGCATCGAGGCGCATCGGGGAATTACCCTGAAAATACCTTGCTCTCTTTTCGGAAGGCACTAGAAATTGGCGTTGACGAGATTGAGCTAGACCTCCACTTTACCAGAGATGAACGGGTGGTTATTATGCACGATTCGACCGTAGACCGAACGACAAACAGCACAGGTAAGATCGCAGATCTAACCTTTAACGAGATCAAAGCTCTCGATGCTGGAAGTTGGTTCGGGCAACAGTTTCAGGGCGAATCTGTACCCGCATGGGAAGAGGTATTAGACCTCGTACAGGGGAAAGTTAAACTCAACGTTCACCTGAAGGAGATTATCGATCCGTCGGGGAACTATAAACACAGTGTTGCTAAAGGTTTGCACCACTTTCGAATGGTTGAAGCGTCAGTTCTCCTCTGCGATGACGAGAGCGTTGAGCATTTTGCCGAAATAGACCCGGCAATTAAATGTCGAATCGGTCGTGGGCACCGGACAGCCGAAGAATATATTCAACGATCTGTAGAGATGGGGCTTCAGTCACTTCAACCCGGGCGGGATATCACAACGCAGAGTTTTGTTCAGCGAGCGCATCAAGCAGGTCTAGCCGTTCACGTCTTCTATGCGGATACACCTGAAGAAATGCAGTCTTATATTGAGATCGGCGTTGACGGGATTTTAACAAATTATCCAGATCGGCTGAAAACAATTCTAACCCAAACTAAGTTGGGAAATTAAATCGACCTCTAAAGGGCCTTACCGGGGAAAGAGTCGACAATATATCTGCTTTATTTTGAGCCTCTTTAAGCCCGCTCAGACGATCAAAGGTTACTGTGTAGATGAACTTCAAATAACAGCTTACAGAGGTGAAACCGCTAGTATACCCACATCAGATACAAGCGTATTACTCTCAATAAGCAGTATAGATGGTCAATGTTGGTTAAAAAATAATTAGAAAATAGACCTGAGGCCCCTCAGAAATCGGTTAAGATCGAGTTCAGTTTCAAACTCAAATACGCCCCCAACTCAATTGGGGACAGGAAAATCAAAGATGGATATTAGTTTTCAAACCTCGGCTGGAGGCGGAAGTTGGAGCCTGGAAGAGTGTGCTAAGTGGACACAAGAACACGATTTGGATTGCATTCGGTTATCAGACAGCGGGATACTCGATTCGGATCTTATCCTGGAAGCAGGGCCGGATGAAGTCAAAATCACTTTAGCCAACTACGATCTCTACTTAGCTTGCATCAGTTCACACTGCAATTTATTGGATGACGATGAAGAGATTGCCCAAGCAGAACAGACCCGTTTGATTAAAGCTATTAAGTCGGCCAATCTTCTGGAATGTCCGGTGGTCATTACAGGTAGCGGTTCACCGGTCAAAAACGGTCGATTTTACGGTATGTATTCCTCAACACCGGGAAACCCGGACGACCGTTCCGATGAATTGGTGGAACGTTTCCGCCGAATGTTTGGTCCGGTCGTTGAAGTGGCAGAAGAGGTCAATGTCAAAATTGCTTTAGATGTAGCTGTGCGGATGGGCAATATCGCTTGTAACCCGGAGATGTGGGAGAAGGTCTTAGATGCAGTTCCGTCAGAATCTTTAGGTCTGTCCTGCGATCCCTCACACTGGGTCTGGATGATGATGATGCCAGCGGAAGATGTGATTCGTGACTACGCGGGTAAATGGTACTATGCCGATGTCAAGGATTGTGAAGTTAGCCCCCGGATGCTCTATCGCCAGGGAATCATTGGCAACTGGTGGTGGCAATACAGAGTGCCAGGGCGCGGACAGTTGAACTGGGGCACAATTATTGGTGCCTTGCTGGAATCGGGTTATGATTATGCACTCTGTGTGGAAAACGAGGATCGGGGCCTACCAGGTCTGGAAGGTATCGCTTATGGCGCCAAACACCTACGTCAGTTTCTACCCCCGAAAGATGCCGACTACCAGAAACCAACAGACCTCTGGAAAACGAGCAGTTACAGGCCAAAAAGGTCTTAGAAAACGCTTGAGAAGTTCACTTTCTCACCAGCCTCCAGCCATCAGAACTAAAAGTGCTGAACTAATATGATACCTCTGCCCTTTAGCCGCTTTGATTGTTCAATGCGGATTTGTTGTTTAATAGCTTGATGGATATATGGATGGAAAGTTGAGAGTGAAGAGTTGATAAATTAGCGGTTGGATTTCTATACCGGAGGTCGATCTTCCTCCGCGTCTAGATAACTCATCTCTCGTTACGCTGACTATACTATGCATTGTCGTCATCTCTTAACGGTCTAAAAGCCAGCCGCGGATAATGCTTGCCGAAGGGTTTCGATTGAGGACTTTAAGTGAGCTTGGCCTATCTCGGCGGTTGCGTCCCGTGGGTCCTTTCCCCCCACCCCTTGTGGCCAAACGGACCGATCGTCCGATAGTTGAGACAGATCGACCAGGTCAGGCCTCATCGCCATCACCAGTGAGGTTTCATTCTGAGCAGCGTGATCCATCTGGCTCTGCCAAGTCTGACGAAAATCTTCAGTAACACCCAACAATTTTAGACCAGAGCGAGTTTCTCGTTCAGATAAATGACGGATCCAGGACCCACGAGATGGGCCGTGCCCATCGGCGAAAACAGCGGCAAAGCCCGCCCGTTTGATCTGAGCGAGTATCGCATCGACCAAGGCCATAAACAGCCCTTCTGAAATCCAATAACAGCTACCGTCTAACTGTCGATGTGGTGTAGTTACATCGGCGGTGTCCATCCCTTGTAGTTGGCTTCCATCGCCCTGTAAAGTTGAGCGATCTGGTCCCAAATGGATCGGTGGCATGACGATCCCGCCCAATCGATGAGCCGCCTCAATCATTAAGCCGTGGCTGATAATAGCATCCGATCCTAAAGGAAGATGTTCGCCATGCCATTCCAGTGTTCCCAGGGGGAGATATGCAACAGGGCAATCTGCTAAGCGAACTCGAAATTGCTGTGGTAAAAGCTCCTCATATCTTACTTTTTCCATAATTATTCCTTTGGTATTTTCCCTTCAGTTTAAGAGGCACGTTGTTGAGTGGATAAGGTTGACAAAACGGGCTAGCCAAAACTATCATACGAACCAGCTAGTCACAAATTTGAGTTTGTGCTTAGCGTTAATCATAACATGAGAGGTCAATAAAGTGGACTTTGTTTTTCGTCGATCCTATCGAGGTCGGTTACAAGCTGTCATTTTAGACTGGGCAGGTACAACGATGGATTACGGTTGCTATGCACCGGCCGTGGTTTTCGTTGAGGTTTTTCAACGCCAACAGGTCTCAATTACCATGCCGGAAGCGCGACTGCCGATGGGAGCACACAAAAAGGTACATATTCGCAAAATTTCACAGATCCCGGCGGTAGCCGAACGGTGGGCCGAGGTACATGGACAACCTCCTGATGAAAGTGATGTTGTCCAAATGTTCGAACAGTTTATACCTTTACAAATGGCCTGTTTGGCCGATTATGCGGATCTAATTCCAGGAACGCTAGAAGCTGTCGACAGCTTCCGGCAAGGCGGGTTGAAAATTGGTTCCACTACTGGCTATCTACCTGATATGATGGCGTTGCTCAAAAAAGAGGCTACAGGCCGTGGTTACACACCCGATGCGTCGGTCTGTGCAGGCGATGTTCCTGAAGGACGCCCCGAGCCTTGGATGTGTTTGGAGAACGCGAAACGCCTCGGCATCTATCCTATGGAATCGATCGTTAAAGTTGGTGATACCTTACCTGACATCGAGGAAGGGTTGAATGCTGGTATGTGGACAATCGGTTTAGCCAAAACTGGAAATGAGATCGGACTCAATGAAGCAGAGATTGAGGCGTTGGACGCAGAGGATCTACAACGGCGGCTTGACCTGGCTTACAACCGGATGTGGCAAACAGGTACTCACTACGTGGTCGATGGCATCTGGGATGTCCCACCGATTCTGGACCAGATCAATGCTAGACTTGCCGATGGCGAGCGTCCTTAATCAGTACCAGGTGTTCAATAAAGGTCTTCATCGGACTTTAGCAGACGGGGGGCGGTCAGTTTAATACTGATCGCTCCTAGCGGAGCGGCTATAACAATGCTCAAAACCGCTATTGCTAAAATAAGCTGCCCTGTTTCTACTCCGTTAGTTAGTTGTAGATCTCCACTCTTAACCATAGTTAGAGCAATTCCGCCGATAGCCGCTTGTACCGTCGCTTTGGGAAGATAGGAGATTTGACAAAAAAACTTCTCTCGCCAATTGAGTTCTGTCCCTGCGAGTGAGATTAACACGCCCAAACTCCGACCCAGCAACCCCAGTCCAATAATAACCATTCCAACTAGACCTGCTTCAGCCACTAAGCTAAGATCAACTTCAGCACCGATCAGGACAAACAAGGCCACTTCAGCCACCTTCCAGATCTGATTAAAGATCCGGGCTAATTGGCGAGCTGAGTTTGGGTCTTGGGCAAGGACGGCGAAACCGATAGCCATGATCCCGATTAGACTAGCAACCGGCCAGGCCAGTTCGAGTTCCACCAAATGAAGTGCAATCGCCGCTAGCAGAAAGATAGCGGCCCGCCCCAGATTTCCCTTGAATCGGGGAAAAATCAGGCTTAAAGCGTATCCGATAGCGTATCCAACGGCAACGCCTAACCCAATTCGGATTGGGATGCTGAGAATGGTCATAACCAGATGCTGTGGCGCCGCGGCATTGAAATCTAAACAGCTATCGAACAGCGTAATTGCTACCACGTTATCCACAGCGGCACTGGCCAAGATCAGGGTTGGGACTTTCCTGACTCGACCATATCCCATCTCTTTCAAGGTTAACATTTGGGGTACGATTACCGCTGGTGAAACCGCCGCAATTACCCATCCGAAAATAAAGGCCTCAACTGGCGACACCTGAAACAACATCGACGAGGCATAGGCCACCAGGCAGGCTTCCAAAATTCCCGGTATCAGCCCTAAACGGAGAGCGGGTTGGCCAATGTGAGTCAGAGTTTTGCGGTCGATGCCAAGACATGCTCGAATTAAAATCACAATCAAAGCCAATTTTTTCAGCATCGCCGACCAACTGAGTGAAAACAGATTTAAGTCGAGAAATGAATCCTGTTGGAGGGGTTGAAAAACAGACGATGATAGAAAAACAGTTTCCGCTACCACTGCTGGCAGCTTGTGGCTTAATACCGATTGGGCGTATTTACCGACTATCACTCCGGCTAGCATCATCCCCAACAAGCGAGGAAGTTTGGCTCGCTCAGCCGTTTTCGCCAGCAACAGTGCTAGACTTGTGACCAGCAATAGATTGAGCAGTATTATCACTAGATGTTAGCCGACACCCTCCACAAGAGATGCGAATAGGTAAATCTATTTTTTATTTAGCAGCACTTGAATTTGCTTTTCAATAGCTTTGTGGTCGGCTTTGCCGACCCATTGGGCTACAATCTGTCGCTTTTGGTCGATCAGAAACAGGGTAGGAACA
Organism: Candidatus Poribacteria bacterium; assembly: GCA_030748495.1. GTDB lineage: Bacteria > Poribacteria > WGA-4E > WGA-4E > UBA9662. The sequence goes on from JASMLX010000045.1 coordinate 15,129, forward strand.
CTTTTTAATTTGAAAGTTTCAAAAGCGGACGGCTTCTTGGTATCTTGCCAAACCGGATAGGAAATTTTCTTTTCTTGGATCACTTTCTGAATTTTTTGGCGTGCTTCTGCCCCACTGTCGAGTGAGATGCCAAGTACCGTGACATTTCGACCCTTTTTATATTTCTGTTGGATTCGCTCCAACTCAGGCATCGTTTCCAAACACGGCAAGCACCAAGTCGCCCAGAAATCGATCAAGATAATTTGACCTTTGTATTTTTTTGATTTCAGGCTGTTTTTTTTCCCATTCAATGTTTCGGCCGTGAATTTAGGCATTGGTCTGGGTAGTGGACCAAGTATCATTGATAACGGATCTTTATCAAACTGATCTTTGCAAGCGACAGTACAAAAATAGAAGATCTCCCCCTGGTATCGGCTCCGGGCCTTGGCAGGCATCTCTAAAGTGTTACCATTAGCAGTGCAAACCGCGCAGGGGGCAGTCTCGGGAAGTTTTGAGCCTCCCACTGCTAATCCACTAAAGCTGATTAACGGTATTAGTACGGTCATCAAAATTAAGGGTCTCGATTTTATCTTCTTGTGTTTCATAGATTGTCATCCTTCTACCCAAGGTGTAACTTGGCTATACGCTAAATTAGTGTATCAGATCATAGTAGACAAAGAAAGCATAATCTAACGGGATCTAAAACGATGGCTGGCGACTTCTTAATCTGACAAAGCGGTTTACTTCAGGCCAGAATCACAGTATACTATCACCCAATTATAGCGGTTATGTAACGCACAAATGATCGACTACTATCAGGTTCTAGGTCTAACTCCAGCCGCCTCCGCTGAAGATATTAAGAAAGCGTATCGTGACTTAGCCCTGAATTTCCACCCAGACAAAAATCCGACGGATCAGAACGCACACACACATTTTCAATTGATTTCGGAAGCCTATACGATTCTCTCTAACCCCAAGACCCGAAGCGAGTTTGACCAAGAAAGGGAATCAGCCAAGGCGGCAGAACAGGTGGCAACTACCGTAGAATCTCTTCCCCAAGCTAAGAAAAAGAAGAAATCAACCCCAGCCAAGCGGAAGTCGATTTCTCTGCCGACCTGGTTTGGGTTTTCCAATCGAGGTCAACGGAGGCAGCCAACCCGGCGCCAGCATCGGTCCAGGGCTCGGCGCAGACAACAAAGTTGGTGGAACCTTTCATCTCCCCCCCGACCGGTTGAACTTCCACCGGAACCGACTGAAGGTGAAGATCTTCATCGAGAGATTGAGATTACGATCCAGGATATTGCCAAGGGCGTCCGAAAAACAGTTCCCATCGAGTACGAAGATGTTTGCCATCACTGCGTTGGCTCTGGGTCGCAGCATCGAGCTGAACCAAGACGGTGCAACCGGTGCGATGGTTTAGGAACGGTACAGAACCTGCAAGGAGACTACGAGGTCAAAGAGCCCTGTCCATCTTGTCTTGGCAAAGGGATGCTTATTGACCACTTGTGTCGTCAGTGTTTTGGGAAGGGAGCAATCGAACAGAAGAGACAGATTGCAATCAATATTCAGCCAGGAGTCCAGGACAGTACTATCTTAAAAATCGCCAATCACGGCAAAAGCGGACTCCACGGTGGTGAAAACGGTGACTTGTACTTAACCATCCGTCAAGCGGTAGACGAACGGTTTTCTCGTCAGGGCGATGATCTAACTTGCGAAATTGATCTGGATTTTATCGACGCGGTGTTGGGAGCTAAAGTCAAGATCGATACACTCGACGACACGCTCGACTTGATGGTACCACCCGGCGTTCAACCAGGTCAGATTCTACCCGTCCCTCGGCATGGACTTCCAAAATCGAACGGAGAGGTCGGTCGGGGGGATCTGTTTGTGAAAGTTCGTGTCCTTTTACCCGATGAAGTGACCCATCGGCAACGAAAATTGCTAGTTCAGTTCTACGACTCGCCCAATATGCCGATTAAAACCGAGTAGTAGATCTAGCTAAACTCAGTCGATTATCCCGATTCGTTTTCTGTGATCGCTTCAGTTGGTTGGTTGCTAGAGACAGTTTCCAACTGGAGCAACAGCTTGCCCAACTGCAACTGTAATAAAAGCTGGTAAATTTGCAGTAAAATCAGGATTTGCCCTTCGGTGGAGAGTTGCTCATTCTGAATCAGCCGCATAAACCCATCGGCTCGGCGGCGGATCTGACCGACCCGATCCAGATCTGGATTCTCGACAGTGCCAGCACTTTCCTGAATAAACTGCCAAATCCGATCTTGAATCTCAATCATAAAGTTTTGTGCTAACTCTCTCTGACTCCGCTTAGCACTATCAACCCAGATAGTGTTCGATTTCCAGTTCAGAAAGAAGGCCACGCTGTTAATAATTACGTCTCGTAAAGTATCCTCCCCAGAAATCAGTTCCTCCAAATTGACCAGTCCTTCCGCTTCAGCGGATAGTGTCCGAACCCTAGTATACTCTTTCAAGTTGGTAACAGTGGACCGATTCTCAGCAATCAGTCGCCAATAGTCGGCACTGGTCGAGAGTAAATTGTCGATGAGTAGCGTAAAAATTATCTCCGCCTCAGCTTGGCGACAGAAGTGCTGGACCGCGTGAAGGTGGCTACGAAAGATCCACAAATCATGGGTCGTTTGTTGATGAGGTGGTACCATCACACTGGCTAACAGGTGTTGACGAATATAGGCGATCAGATCGGTAGCAGCTTGTGGATCTTGCATAGTCGCAATTTTGATCTAGCGTGATAGTTGTTGTAATTTGAGACTGGCAACCTCGTCTCGCAGAACGGCGGCTCGCTCAAAGTCTAGATTTTGAGCTACTTCGTGCATTTCAGTTTCCAAGGCCTGGATCTGTTCCGATAGCGAGATCGAGTCGGTTCCACTGACAGTTTCCCCGGAGGTGGCGTATGGCGACGTTTTACTCTCTGCTAAAATACTGTGTGTGTCCTCTTGTTGATCTGCCGCTTTAATCAAATCTTGAATTGCCTTGTCAATAGTTGCAGGAGTAATGTTGTTTGCCTGGTTATAGGTAACCTGAACTTTTCGCCGACGCTCAGTCTCCTCGATTGTGGTTTGAATAGCGGGTGTAATGGTATCGGCATATAGGATAACTTCACCATCGATATTTCTGGCCGCACGACCTGCTGTTTGAATTAGAGAACGCTCAGATCGGAGGAAGCCCGACCGATCCGCGTCTAAAATCGCCACCAGCGAAACTTCGGGTAGATCTAAACCTTCTCGTAACAGGTTAATCCCGATGATAACGTCGAATACGCCAGAACGCAACTCCTTTAAAATTTGTGCCCGTTCCAGCGTATCTATGTCAGAGTGAAGGTACTTGGCTCGGATGCCAGCCTCGGTAAAGTATTCGCTCAGGTCTTCAGCCATTCGCTTGGTCAGCGTGGTAACAATGACACGTTGTTCCTTCTCCACTCGCTGGTTGATTACACCAATTAGATGGTCAATTTGCCCTTCAACCGGGTGAAGTGTAACTCTAGGGTCAATTAAGCCGGTTGGACGAATAATCTGTTCGGCAATCTGTTGGCTATTTTCCAGTTCGTAAGGACCGGGTGTAGCCGAGACGCACACGACCTGTCGGCAATTTCGAGGTGCCGGTAATGGAGAACCGGCAGCCGAATTTTTGACTGGCATCACTTTGGCTTCAAACTCTTCAAAACGGAGCGGTCGATTATCCAGCGCACACGGCAACCGGAATCCGTATTCAACTAAGGTCTGCTTCCGCGAACGATCCCCTACGTACATGCCCCCTAATTGTGGGATAGCAACATGTGATTCATCGATAAAGATTAGCGCATCATCTGGAAAGTAGTCAATTAGGCAGTAAGGCGGTTCACCCGAACGCTGGTCGGTGAAGTGGCGAGAGTAATTTTCGACCCCATTGCAATATCCAGTTTCGCGGAGCATTTCAATATCGTAGCGGGTGCGAGACTCAATTCGTTGAGCCTCCAGATACTTTCGGTTTTCTCGAAAATGGTCGATCTGTGTTTGCATCTCGGTTTCAATATCGAGCAGTGCCTGTTCAAATTTCTCCTCATCAGTCATAAAGTGCTTCGCAGGGAAAATCGATACCTCCTGATGGACGCCTAAAATTTCGCCAGTTAACGTGTCGATTTCGGTGATTCGGTCAATTTCGTCGCCAAACAGCTCAATCCGATAAGCAACTTCGGCATAGGCCGGAAAAACCTCAACCACATCTCCTCTGGCACGAAAGTTCCCACGCCAGAAACCGACCTCGTTGCGAGAATATTGTAGAGCTACTAGTGACGAAAGGAGGTCTCGTCTTCGAATTGTTTCACCAAGCGTGACCGTCACACACTGTTCCCTGTAATTGCTGGGGTCACCTAGACCATAAATGCAAGAGACGCTAGCTATGATAATCACATCGCGTCGCGTCAATAGAGAGGTAGTAGACGCCAGTCTAAAACGATTGATCTCCTCGTTAACTTGAGCCTCTTTTTCCAAAAACGTATCGGTAGTAGGCATGTAGGCTTCAGGTCGGTAATGATCGTAGTAACTAACAAAATAGTGAACAGCATTATGTGGGAAGAATTGACGAAACTCACTGAATAACTGAGCGGCAAGTGTTTTATTAGGCGAGATCACCAAAGCGGGACGTTGCAGGTTTTGGATCACGTGTGCCATGGTAAAGGTTTTGCCCGAACCAGTAACACCTAATAAGGTTTGGAGATAATGGTTTTGCTTTAGACCTTCAGTTAATTTAGCGATCGCTTCCGGTTGGTTACCTCCAGGTTGAAAATCCGCAACCAATTCAAATTTTTTCATCCAACACCACATCTGCCATACTATGCTTTGATCCAAAGAATTATACTACATGAAAAGGTTTATAGATACCTTTTCTGCCGCTAAACGGAAGATCTAAAGGTTCAAATCTGGAGGTATAATAGAAACTTGGGTTTTTACCTAAAGGTCAGAGGTGAGTTCTATTGCCCAAAGGAGACCATTTTGCTATAGTTCTGTCCTTTACAACTAGGGAGATATTTGCTAATATTTGTTAAGGGGGCGACATCGAACTCCAATAAGAGTGTAACCAGCAAATTCCCCGCAGATTTTTAAGCTTAGCGCTTGGCTGGTTAATTCTAAGTTTTTTTAGTCTTTCCTAACTTTCTTTATCAATGCGGTTTCAAGGGAAGGTGCCGCATTTAACTTTACATTGAACACTACTTGGGAGTAGTAAAATGAAAACAATATCGTGTCTATTCGCACGCAAATTAGTTCAGATTTTGCCAGTTGTATTACTGACTGTAATTCTTTTAGGCTTGCCAACTGCTTCGTTCGCCGAAGACGAATTAGATTCCGGCGACACAGCTTGGATGCTTACCTCCGTAGCCTTGGTCCTATTTATGACCATTCCAGGGTTGGCTCTTTTTTATGGCGGCCTTGTCCGAAGCAAAAATGTGCTGTCGGTTCTAATGCAGTGCTTCGCCTTGACAGGCCTAATTACCATCCTATGGGGATTTTTCGGCTATAGTTTGGCCTTTGATACCGCTGGTATGGTGGAAAAGACGACAAATTTAAATTCCTTTGTCGGTGGTATGGGCAAAGCCTTCTTGAAGGGAATTGGTGCAGAAACCATTCTTTCAGAAAGCACGATTCCAGAGACGGTTTTCATTATGTTTCAATTAACCTTTGCCATCATTACACCGGCACTAATTGCAGGGGCCTTTGCGGAACGGATGAAGTTCTCGGCTATGTTGCTATTTTCAGCCATTTGGTCGCTGGTGGTTTATGCTCCGCTCTGCCACATGGCATGGTCAGGTAGCGGCTCTTACTTTGGCGATATTCTAGGAGCACTTGATTTTGCGGGTGGGACAGTGGTTCATATCAATGCGGGAATCGCTGCCCTGGTTGTAGCCCTCCTCATTGGCAAACGTATTGGATATCCTGATACACCAATGCCTCCCCACAGCTTAACCTTAACCGTTGTCGGTGCTTCAATGTTATGGGTTGGTTGGTTTGGGTTCAATGCTGGTAGTGCCGTGGCTGCTGATGGTGCCGCCGGAATGGCCATGCTGGTGACACAGTTTTCAACGGCGACTGCGGCTATCGCTTGGATGGTTATTGAATGGATCAAGCATGGGAAACCGAGTGTCCTCGGCATTGTTACTGGAGCCGTGGCCGGTCTGGTGGCCATTACTCCGGCCTCCGGTAGTGTTGGACCAATGGGTGCCATTGTCATCGGATTCGCATCTGGTGTTATCTGTTTCTGGGGGGCAACCAGCCTGAAACAGAGCCTCGGCTACGACGATTCACTAGATGCATTTGGCGTCCACGGTATCGGCGGGATTGTCGGTTGTATTCTGACTGGCGTCTTTGTGTCAGAGAGCCTGGGTGGGCAAGGGTTTGCAGAAGGTATGACGATGGGGAAGCAGGTCGGTGCACAGCTGATCAGCATTATTGTGACAACCGTTTATTGTGGTGTTCTCTCTTTTATCATTTTGAAGATTGTCGATGTGACCATCGGTCTCCGAGTAGATGAAAATGACGAGCAAGAAGGCCTAGATTTATCTCTCCATGGTGAACGCGGGTATGACCTGTAGCCCGTAGCTGATACAGTTCAGGCGCGAATGTATGTCCGCATGCATTCGCGTGGCTATTACTAAAGTCGACTTTAAAAATGCTGCATATTGTCGCTGGCAAGACCGACATATGCAGCATTTTAATGGGCATACTATATTCCTGTTAGCTCGAATGTCAGTAGTCGTTCATACGGCTTGATTAATGAAATTGCCTTGTGATCAAGGTAACGGCAGCTGAAACCCCTTCCTTATCAGGTCTTTGGTAATGGCAAAATATAAGTGATATGGGTATCATAAAAAATGATACAGAAGACAATAACTCATGTTGCCAAGCTAAACCCGGCGTCAGATAGTAACTGTTGTGAGAGAAGATCTAATTGTAGGATAACTTGGATTGGGCGACTTCGTTTCTCCATTTTGTATTTGTCCAGTCTTGTTTCCAGTTGCTTGACAATCTCCGGATGTTGGGGCCATAGATTTTCTCCACATGAAGCGGAAAGAATATTGTAGCTGTCTTCGCCTGCGTCTTTAGACAGGCCAACGCTGAGAATCTCAACTACTGTTCTCATCAGATCTGTCAGACAAATTGCCTCTTGGCTGATTGCATCAGCCGGGATCATCTTTGGTCGTCGTGTCACAACTGGAATGTCGGCCTTGATTCCCCGATAGATATAGCTTGGATTGTGACCAAACCGTCGAACCGAATTAATCTCACCATTCATGTTTGTGCCGTCACGTCCGGAAGATCTATTTTCCATTTACAAACAGTAAGGCGACTAATATGGCATTTATCTGCTGATATCCTAAGAGAGTAAAGCCTTTTTTAACTCTTGTTTGCACTGTAGTTTTTGCATTGATATGAATATTCATAATTAGATTCTAAAGAAGAAATACGCTATACTATTGTGTAGTATCATTAACAACCGCTGGATTGGGAAGGGGTTGGTCCGAGGCTTTCGTACTTGGATTAGCCCCTCTAGTTGAAATATGTAGGAGCTAGGCTACGTTTTATCCAAACTCACCCGGCGATTTTTAGAGCGGTTCGAGAGCAAAGATTATGTATTTCTAGATTGTGGTGATTTCGAATTTGTCTACATCCTTCTCAAAAGGGCCAATCACACTTTAAAACGCAGTTCCGGGTTTTGGATATTAACTCAATTAGGCGGGCTTTCGTCTCTAAATTTGGTCAGGAGCCAATACCTCTTCAAGAGGATTTTTAGTGCATCAAGCTTGTGCCAAGCGGGCCCTCTAAGGTCCCCTGTCGCAAGCTTGATGCATACATTCCAATATGGTTTTGCCTGAGACTTTCGTACTCGGGTCTGATTTCGATCGGATGCCGGTCATCCACTGGACCGGCTGGGCCGAGACTCTGGAGCGGTGGCACAGGGAGGGTCTGCCTGAAGGCGTCAATGCCCACGAATACTTTGATGCGGTTTCGCACTGAACTAGAGTTGGCGGTAGCCTATAATCTGCTTCCAGCCTTCGAAGAATAGGTTATTGAAGATACAGACGAATATAGAATCTTTCGAGCAAGCGACGGCGTAGTGCAGAAAGACTGGAAAAAGACGAGTTGTATCCCACACTACATCGGCTACACCCTCAAGGCAGACGACGACTGGCCGGAATACAAGAAACGGCTTCAGCCAATCCTCGAGCGTCTCCCCGAAGACATTGAAGGGCACGTTCGCCACCCTGAAGATTCAGGCCTGCCAATTGTAGTCGGCACCGCTTCAATGATGGGATGGATTCGAAACTGGATGGGCGTCGAGAATATGTCCTACCTCATGTACGACGACCCGGACTGTTATGGTGATATGGTGATGACTCTAGCAGACTTGACCTGTTGGGTTATCGATCAAGTAGTTCCCAAAATGAAAACGAAGCTAGACCTTGGCTTTGGGTGGGAAGATATCTGTGGCAAAAACGGTCCGCTGGTTGGACCGTATATTTTCGACAAGTACGTGGCCCCGGCTACCTCAAGATGCGCAACAAGCTGGAAGAGTATGGCATCAATATCCTCGGCATCGATACCGACGGGATGATTGAGCCATTGGTTTCTAATTGGATGGAGGTCCGAGTCAATCTTCAGTTCCCTGTTGAATATGGGATCTGGCAGGCAACACCGGAGTATATGCGCAAACGATTTGGCCGAGAACTCCTAATTGTCGGAGGCTACGACAATTAGGAGTTCTCGAAAAAGGGCGTGATGCCATTGACGCTGAGTTGGAGCAGCACGTCCCTCTAATGAAGGAAGGTGGCTTCGTCATCATGTCTGACCACCTAATCCAGGTGTGCCGCTGGAGGATTATAAGTACTACCTGGGGAGAGTGAGGAAGTTGAGGTTGTGATAATATATCCTAGTCTCGAAAACTGTTGGTTGATACTATATTAGCCATCCAAGGAAAAACCGTGAAAGAGCCCCTTTCAGAGATTAAATGGGCGCCTCGCGTCTCAAAATCGAAAATACGCAAACTCTACCAATCCGAGGCGGCGGGCTTGCTGGACGAAGTTCTCCTCGATGAGGTAGGAATTTCGCTCTATTTACGTTGTCAGAGTATCCTGACTGTAGGGCGTGCCCAGCGAGGAAAAGTCGAATGCCCAAGATGCGCTAGATCTGAGTGTGACACAACCATAGAGAGACAAACTTCAAGAAAAGAAGAGGTGCTCAGGTGTCCGAAATGTTCCTGGCACTTAACATGGGGCGAGTATCGAAAAACATATCAAGGGAAACAGCTTAGCGAAGGTGGGGTGGGCAGGTATCTCCGGGCGTTTGTCATAAGGTATGAAAAAGCGCGAACCCCAAAGCAAAAGATTCTCGCTGTGGATCAGGTGATTCACGAGTTTCACTACAACACCGTGAAGAATATTCATCAGCCAACGCGAGCCGCGTGTGTGAACCTGATCGAAGGGAAGCTTACGGACGTAGTCGCTTTCCTCAACGAGTTGACCTATGGGAATAGGACTGACAAAAGAATGATAAGAACACGGAATGATTGGAAATCTACATTGGATGGTATGTCTAAATGGCACCTCAAGCCCAGGGCTATCAATACCGAGTAGCTTACTCTGATCAACAAACCAACGAAATGCTTCTGGTGTCGGGTTGTAAGTTCGATTAGCGCGGACCACAGTTATGTCGCCGAGTGCTAAGTGACCTCCTCTCCGGAGAACAGCTCGGCTGTCAACTTGCCTGTTAAGGTGCCGTTTTTCACAGCACGCAAGGGCTTCGGTAGGCGTTGCGGTGTGTGCTCCTGCATCTTTGTTGATAATGCCAATCTAATTTTAACGGGTTCGGTATTTCTCAACAGCATTCATATCGCGTGTGATGTCTAGTCCGGGTACGTCCGAGATTGTAATCGCTCTGCCGGATAGGTTCATGCTACCTCTCGATAAATCGTCAACTCGAATGTATGGGAGTTTGTCGATTGGCATCGTGCAATTTGGGAGTCAGGCCCACACGCCTTCGTAGTTAGACGTCTGGTTTCTACTACGATGTTCCCGCTCCGTGCTTTGTTTGTATACCCTGAAGCCCATTTTGGCTGCTTTTTCTGCCTCTGCTGCTGTAGCTTTAATTGGCATCGGAGGTGACTCGTAGGTGAATTCAACTCTATCTCTACATTTAGCTCCTATCAGCTTATATACCGGCTCTCCTAACGTCTGTCCTACTAGATCATAAAATGTATACTGCATACAAACAACTCAGTAGATAGGCCAATATCCCAGAGACTCTTGCCCACGCACCGAACGGCAATTGCTTCAGCTTTGGTCAGTAATGTTGTTACGGTGTGAATTGTTCTCGCCCAAGCCCGTCAAACCTTCATCTATGTGGACCCAAAATTAGGAGGATAATCTACTTCGCCGTATTCCTGTATAGCTGGAATAAATGGAATGGAAACTGTACGGCATACAATGTTTGTAATCTTCATTTTGTCTGCTCTCTTGTTGGTTAGATCCGATTTTCAGTCGGCGACCAAGTCGCTTAGTTTATCGGAGGATCCAGTTAAGGTTTGAGAGGCAACGCCTCATTTATTTCGATTCAGATCAATTAGACTGGAAAGAGGTGTGTAGCCGATGTCTATCATCTCATCAATATAAGAACTTTTAAAGATAAGAAACCCTTGCGATTTTTCACAAAAGATGTTAGATTTTGGGTAGATTTGGTGTCTTTAGTGTTAAAAATAGATGACATTTATGACATTATAGTCAGTAGTAACGTTGCTTAATAGCATCGTTAAATATTAGAAATTAATTTCATGGAGAATCGAAAATATGCGTAAAAGCGTACTTCCAATTGTTATTAGTGTGTTTGTTTTATCCCTATTTTTAGGGTTGTCAACGACTGCTATAGCCGCTGTAGTAGGAAAACCAGTTATCCTCAAAGGTGATGATGCCCTCAAAGACCCGGATGCACGCGGTATAGCGACGAAACTGGAGCAAGATCGACCTGATGCCCCTTGGATTTCCAAATGGTATATGCCAACAGCTACCTATATCAATAGTGGCGGATTTGCTACCTCTGGTCCTATCGATCATATCAAAGCTGCTAGTGGTGGCGACTTGACTCAAGAGTCCCTCTCTACTTTTGATGGCCTACTAAAAACCAAGACAACCAAACTGGACTGGGGTGCAGATAATGGTGGAGCCGCTGACTGGACCGTTTTAGAAATCGACCCCAAAAATGGCGATAATATGTCAGTAGCCTACGGACTCTTTAAAGAAGGAGCGGACTTTAAGAATTTCGACACTTGGGCTCTTCTTGTGATTGAATCGCCAAAAGATCACGTTGCCGTTATGTCTCCCGCTCACGACGATTTCGCTCAGATTTGGGTTAACGGCGAAAAGTATTGGAACGACTCCAAATGGACCGGCGGTGCGACCAAAGTCAACTACGATGTTCCAGTTAACTTTAAGCAGGGAACTAATGTCTTATTGTATCGTTGTGGTGAGTCGGGTGGATCCGATTACTTCAACCTGCACCTTGATGACGCAACCAACAAGGCGGTTACTATTTTCCCCAAAGCGTCTACAGACAAAGCTGGCTTCTTTAAGGAAATACCTGGTGGCGCCACTGCTGTTGATGCCAAAGAGAAACTGCCCTCTGTTTGGGGTGCCATCAAAGCCACCAAGTAATCCAAATACCTAATTGCCTAAATACGGCTGTTACTTTACAGCCAAGTCATAAAAAGGACACCTCCGTTCTGGAAGGTGTCCTTTTTTAGTGGAGCTGTTAGTATCGTTATCATCGATGCGGTGCCCGCATTAGCCCCGACCTTCTGAAATTGAAGGTTGGATGGGTGACGCCCACGCAGGCGTACTACCATGCCTGATATCCAAAGACAAAAGCCAGGTGGTGTAAACTACCGTCTCAATACAACGGTCATCTTGACCAACAAAATCCGACAGGAAATTGGGGGCATGTTCGGCAATCCAAAGATGACGTGGTCCACTGAAACCCAAAAATTATTCAAGGATGCGTCTGACCAAGTAGCTAAACTCCAGCCTCTGCTTATGCGTGAGGTTGATTAGCGTAAACACAACAGAAATTTAATTTTTGGAGCCTACCCCAACGCCCAGAAATACTTTCAGCAAAGAGTGAGAGGTAATTACATGTCGCAATCAAGAGAGATTAGGCTTCTAATTTTGATATTAGCTTGGGTTGTTGTGGCAACCTTTCTGATTTCATTACCCATAATGGCACAAGACTTGGATTGTATTTGCAAAGAAAAAAAGAAAAACGGTAAAGAGATCGTCCTGGAATGTGTCTGTAAGCCAATAAATGTCAACCAGCCGGGTAATAACGGACCAGTGGCCAAAGGCAAACGTCTGATAGGTGGCCCCTTAAAGCGTGGACAACTACTCAGCAATCCGGCGGCAGCTGAATTAAAAGAAGATCGACCGGGTGCACCTTGGATCACCAGATGGTATATGCCAACAGCTACCTACATCAATAGTCGTGGATTTGCAGTATCTGGTCCTATCGATCATATCAAAGCTGCTAGTGGTGGCGTCTTAACTCAAGAGTCCCTCTCTACTGTTGGTGGTCTACTGAAAACCAAGACAACCAAACTGAACTGGGGTAAAAATCATGGCGGAACCGCTGACTGGACCGTTTTAGAAATCGACCCCCAAAATGGCGATAATATGTCAGTAGCCTACGGGCTCTTTAAACCAGGGCAGGACTTTAAGAATTTCGACACTTGGGCACTTCTTGTAATTGAATCGCCAAAAGATCACGTTGCCGTCATGTCTACTGCTCATGACGACTGGGCCCAGGTCTGGATTAATGGCGAAAAATGGTATAACAACTCCAAATGGACCGGTGGTGCCGTCAAAGTCAGCTATGATGTAGAGGTCAAACTCAACCGCGGTGGAAATGTTTTGCTTTTCCGTTGTGGGGAAAGTGGAGGTTCTGATTACTTCAACTTGCACTTCGACGATGTCACCGATCGGAAGGTCAAGTATTATCCTAATAAAGCTAACAATAAAAACGGTTTTTTCGCCGAAGTCGGTCGAGTATTGAGGGGCTTAGCCGTCGAACCGGTGGACAAATTGCCAGCCACTTGGAGCGATATTAAGCGAAAACAATAGTCAATTTCGCCAGTACCCAACAAAAATAAGCCCCGTTATATCAACGCTCATTAACCCATTCAAACACCTGGAATTACTACATAGCTTGGTGCTCGACGCCTGGAATTACGACCTTTGTTAGGTGAAAATTCACCAATATGTTGATGCACTAACATTAGTTAGATATAGTTCTTAACTTTTGTAAAAATGACCGGCTCTCTATCTTGGCTAGCTCCGCCTGATGATATTAAGATGCCGTTTTTCACAGCAATGCAAGGGCTTCGGTAGGCGTTGCGGTGTGGTTATCCCAATCTGGTGTGCCCTCCTGCATCTTTGTTGATAATGTCAATCTAATTTTAACGGGTTCGGTATTTCTCAACAGCATCCATACCGAGCGTAATGTCTAGTCCAAGCACGTCCGAGATTGTAATCGCGCTACCGGATAGGTTCATGCTACCTCCCGATAGATCGTCAACTCGAATGTATGGGAGTTTGTCGATTGGCATCGTGCAATTTGGAAATCAGACCCACACACCTCTGTAGTTAGACGTGCGGTTTCTACGATGTTCCCGCTCTGCGCTTTAAGTTTATGTACCCTGAAGCCCATTTTGACTGCTTTTTCTGCCTCCGCTGCTGTGACTTCAGCTGGCATCGGAGGTGACCTGTAGGCAAGTTTAACCCCATCTCTGCATTTAGCCCCTATCAGCTTATATACCGGCTTCCCTAACGTCTGCCCCGCTAGATCATAAAATGTATACTGCATACAAACAACTCAGCAGATGGGTTAATATCCCAGAGACTCTTGCCCACGCACCGAACGACAATTGCTTCAGCTTTGGTCAGTAATGTTGTTACGGTGTGGATTGTTCTCGCCCGAGCTCGTCAAACCTTCATCGATGTGTACTCAAATCAGGGAGGTAACCTACTCCCCAGTATTCCTGTATGGCTGGAACAAATAGAACGGAAACCGTGAGGTCCACAATGTTTGTAACCTTCATTCTGTATGTTCTCCTGTTGGTTAGATCCGATTTTCAGTCGGCGACCAAGTTGCTTAATTTATCGTAGGATGCAGTTAAGGTTTGAGAGGCAACGCCTCATTTATTTTGATTCAGATCAATTAGACTGGAAAGAGGTGTGCGACCGACGTCTATCATCTCATCAGTATAAGAACTTTTAAAGATAAGAAACCCTTGCATTTTTTAATGAAAGATGTTAGATTTCGGGTAAATTTCTGTCTTTAGTCTAAAAAATGAGACTTATGACCTTTCGAAAAGAAAAACAGTTGTAAGCTACTTTTGAGTGAGTAGTTCCAGAAATTTTGCGAAAGAGGAGTATACTATAGATGATGAATAATAACGTGAATTATCCCATTGTTGGGGTTTGTTTGAGCCTTTTCCTTTTCCTGATGGTCGGCTTGGTACAGGCGGACCTGAACAAAGGAGTTGTCGCGGGTTGGACCTTCGACCAGGCTAAAATTGTAGATTCGGTTGGCAAACATCACGGCAAATTGTTCAAAGCGGCCAAGTCGGGTGTTAAAGGTGGCAAATTCGGCGGTTGCATTAGAACTGATGCCAGCAAAGAAACACGGGGCGAAATTATGGTACCCGGGCTAGAGAAAATACTTGAAAAGGAATTCACGGTTTCCTATTGGGTCTTTGTGCGTCAGGCAGCCAACCATGCGGGCATTTGGAAAGGGGAGAAGGTTGGCTGGGGGCCGAACTTTACTTTTCGCATTCTGCAGAATAGCAATGCCAACATGACCTGGGGGACCTGTACCGAAGGCAACGAAAACTGGTTTGCAACAGATAATGCTATAACAGACAAGGAGTGGATCCATGTCTGCCAGACCTATGATGGGAGTGAGGCTACTGGCTATGTAACAATGGGCGGAAAAACTGTAATTCCACCCAGTGGTCAGGGAAATCCCAAGGCATCTAAAGCTCCTTTAAAGCTGTTTAAAGCTCGACCGATTGAAATTGGTGCTGGGCGAGCCATTGGGGGGAATGTCGGCGAAGACACCTTTGCTGATTGTGACTATGACGACCTTATAATTTGGGATCGATCTTTAGAAGAAGACGAAGTTAAATCACTGGGTAAAGGAAAGCGCCCGGATCAAGCGCTATTAGTTAAAGCGCATGGGAAACTCTCAACGACTTGGGGACAAGTTAAGTCTTATAACACGATGCATTAAGCATCTCGATAAATTTAAGGAGAAAACTTAGTGAACACAAGATTGACAGTTATACTATCTATAATTTTGATTTGTCTAGCCAGTGTATCTTTCGCTGGTCTATCCAAATTGGAAGATGGTCTCATCTCGGCTTGGACATTTGACGACGGATCCGCCAACGATTCCGTCGGTAGCAACCACGGTAAATTCAAGAATGGGGCCAAAACAGCGGGGGGCGGCAAAGCGGGCAAAGCACTGATGCTGGACAATCCTACAAATCCAGCTAAAGGTAAGAATACAGGCCAATATGTGGAGATTCCCTCTTCTGCTAGCCTTGAGCAGGCCGACGGTATTTTCTCTATTTCGTTTTGGGCCAATATCAAAAAAGGTGGTGGCCGTAACCATAGTGGTATATTCTTCAAAGGGCTCAAAATTGGCTGGGGTGACCATTTTATGGTTCGGATAGCTACCACTAGCGCCGTTAACTTAACCTGGGGCAGTTGTTGGAAGGGTGCTGAAGGTTGGTTTGCCACTGATAACGTGTATAAGGAAGAGGAATGGTTCCACGGTTGTTACGTGGTAGACGGTAAAACTGCGACAGCCTACGTGACCTCATCCGTCACCAAAGGAACTGTCGTTCCGGCTAGTGGTCAGAAAAATCCCAGACCAATCGAAACACCGTTGAATACTTTCCCCGATAAACCCGTCGAAATTGGTGTTGGTCGTCAACAAGGAGGGGTAGAAGGGCAAGATTTCTGGATTGACGGCATGGTCGATGAAATTTACATGTGGAACCGTGCTTTGACCGTTAGCGAAGTCAAGTCACTGGCGGCCGGTAAAACGATTACCGCCGTAGACGCCAAGGGTAAGACCACAACTACCTGGGCCAATATCAAAAGTTTCTAGCCAGTCGCGCTAGATTGGTCAAGTCGTTGAACGAGGGGTTCGGGAGTATAATCTCCTGAACCTCTTTTTTGTGCCTAGCTGCTGATGGACTTCTTAGCTTATCGTTTGGCGATTCCTTTCCCTTCGGTGGCTAAATACCGCTGATTAACGACTAAGGCCGACCAGCTATCTATCCTTCCGCTCGGCCAACGGATTTCCAGCAGTTTGATTTCGGTTTCCTGAGCCAGTCCAAAATGAACCCGTAAGTCGTTGAAAGCCAGGTAACTACCGCCACTATGTACTTCTTGAAACTGCGTTCGCTTATCGGTAACAAGTTTGACTTTAGCCCCAATGGCCGACCTGTTGCTGATGGTACCAACCAAATCCAGTTGAAGCCAGTTATTTTGATTACCGACCTGATTTTGTAACAAGTCTGGTTTCTGGTTCCAGTTGGTCACCAAGATGTCGATGTCGCCATCGTTATCGTAATCACCAAAAGCGGCAGCGCGGCTAACTTTCTTCAGCGCCAATCCTGTTGTACCGGAAACGGGTTGAAAAACTTGGTTGCCCATGTTCTTCAACAACAGATTTTTTTGCGCCAAAGTGATGTTGGCATTGATCTGATCAATATTGTCCATCACGTGACCGTTCGCCACATAAATATCTTTTAGACCGTCGTTATCGTAGTCGAAGAATTGGATGCCCCAGCCCAAGAAAGCTTGCGTCGGTTTGGCAACTCCGGTCGTAATGGTGACATCAGAGAAAAACACTCCCTCTTCGTTAATATACAGAGTATTAGTCTCCTCTTGAAAATTACTGACGGTTAGGTCCAGAAAACCGTCGTTATTGAAGTCACCGAAGGCCGTTCCCATGCCGGCTTCCTCCTTACCCATAAGACCGTGAGAAACGCCGGCAAATAGTGCTATCTCCTCAAACTTTCCATCGCCCAGATTTTGAAACAGAAAGTTAGCGTCTTGATCGTTGGCTACATAGAGATCTAAATCTGCATCGTTATCGTAATCGGCGAAGGTTACACCCAAGCCGTGTGCGGTTGATTCAACATTCAAACCACTCTCTGATAGCCAATCAGAGAAGGTGCCATTCCCGTTGTTATGATAAAAACTGTCGCTAATCGGTGGGTAGGCGCGGGGACCACAGTAGACCCAAATCCCTCGCACATCACATCGTTTATCTTGTTGGGGGTTATAGTCGGCGTAGTTGGCGATATACAGGTCTAGAAACCCATCGTTGTCGACATCAGCCCAGGCACAGCTAGTGCTGAATTTGAGGTCGGTCAGTCCTGATTGGTCTGATCGATTGGTAAAAGTCCCATCTCCGTTATTTTGGTACAACTGGTTCGGACCATAATTGGTCAAATAGAGATCTAGATCTCCGTCGTTATCGCAGTCCCCAACAGCACCACCAAGACCAAAATGTGGATCCCCGATGTTAGCGATTGCAGTTATCTCAGTAAAAGTGCTGTCACCGTTGTTCCGGTAGAGGGCGTTGGTAGGCTTAGTCCCAGCTTTGAGATGGTCAAGTTGTGCCGCTCCATTCATTAAATAGAGATCTAAGTCACCGTCATTGTCATAATCAAAAAAACCACCACCAGCACCAAGAAATTCATTGAACAACCGCAGTTGGCTATTACCATCGGTATGCAGGAAGTGAATGCCAGCAGTCCTGGTTACATCTTTGAAGACCTCTGCTTGACCTGTCAAGCGCAGTGAGACCATCAGTAGCATCAGAAAAACGAAGTTAACAGAAGCGCTGGAGCCGAGAAACAAAGAAGATGTCCTACTATTCTAATATTCTAACGATTTGCCTCAATCAGCCTCGAGACGCTCTTTTATCTGTTGTTGACGGGACTGATATTCCGGTGTGTTGGGTGCAAGTGACAGAGCCTGCTGGATGGCTTCTTCTGCCTTTCGGTACTGCTGAGAGTGATAGTAGACGTAGGCCAAAGTGTCATAGTGAGAAGGAATCGATTGTAAATCGACAGCTTTTTCAGCCAATGTAACGGCCTGATCGAGATGTATTTTCTGTTCTGCATACAACCAGGCCAGATTATTGCATGCTTCCGCGTTGTCTTCGTTTACAGCCAAAACTTGCTGAAAGGACCGGATGGCTTCGTTTGCTTGCCCTTGAGTTGCATACAGAATACCCAACCTAAGCCGGGCATTCTCGTGGTCTGGATGGTGTTCCAACAAACGCTGATAGGTACTGATAGCTGCAGCCAGGTACTTTTCCTGCACCTGAATTTCAGCCAAGCCTTGGTAGGCTGTTGCCAGGGTTTCGTTCAACCCAATAGCTTGTTTGAGATGTAATTTGGCTGTTTCTAAGTTGCCTTTTTGTAAAGCCAACCAACCCAGGTTGATATGAGCACCGGCTATATTTGGATCAATTTGCAATATCTGTTTGAAGACCAATTCAGCTTGAGCATAATCACTCTGTTGCATATGGATGACGGCCAAACCGTCGTAGGCCAAAACCGTATCGGGGGCAATTTTAAGTATAGTTTTATATTCGCCCTCTGCCTCGACGAAGTTTTTATATTCGAGATGGGTCTCAGCCAAACTCAGTCGGGCTTTCAAATCCTGTGGTTCCTGCTGAAGATGTTTTCGGTGACGGTGAACGTCCGCTTGATAGGCTTTAGATTCTTGAAATGCTTGCAGAGATTGCCGCACCATATCGAACTGACGTGTGGACCGGTAGGCGGCAGCCAGGTGGTAGTAGGTGGCAGACTCGTAAGCATCCAAATCCAAAGCTGTTTTTAAATATGAAAGAGCCTTTTCGGGTTGCTTCTGGCTGATGGCATGTTGCCCCAACAATTGGTAGGCTTCCGTTAGATTGGGGTCGATCTGTATAGCTTGCAATAGGTTGGCCTTTACCTCTTCATCGGCTCGATAGTAGAGGTCGATTTTACCCAAAGTGAGATAGGCTTTTGCTGTTTGGGGAAGAAGTTCGATTGCCTCTAGTGCGTATGATTTGGCCTTGTCGAAAACACCCTCTTCTTGATGAATCATCGCCAAGCACAGGTTGGCGGTGCCGTAGATGTCCGCTGATGTCTCTAAGGTAAGTGCCTTCTCGTAGGCGGAAATAGCATCACTCAGCCGGTCTTGTAAGCGGTAAGCAGCCCCCAATTGACAGTAGGCCGCGGCGTTTTCTGGTTCACGGTCTAGAAGTTGTGCAAATGCCGTAACGGCCTGGTCGTAAAACCCGACATTCAAGTAACCCATCCCTTGTTGAAACAGATTTTGTTGCGCTTGCGCAACCGGGTATAGTCCAACCAAAACCAACAAACATGTCAGTAATAATAACCATTTTATGAGGGACATAGCACCAATTCTACCAAAGATGATGGACAGAGTAAATGCGAATTAAATTTACGAAGACTAGAGAAGCGTCAGCAGATTGCGTAAATATTGAACGCTTTCCTAAACTTATTGCTCCAAATTGAGAGGAGAGGTGACAGATCGCTTGTTGCAGGGCATCGATTTGATAGTTGCAGCCTCTTTTTGGTGGCACTTCTCCGGGCCTAACTCACTTCACCTACAGTTAGTCTTGGATTAGTTAATCTCGGTTTTGCCTGTTAATTCTGCTAGGTCGGGAAGTGTAATTTCACCTCAATACCATTACCCCTGGAACACTGCTAGCTATGGTTCTATGCCTCCTTGCTTTTATTGACTTTTACTTGTTCATTCTGTAGGCTAAAAGAAGCTCAAGAGCTTTCATCGCGGGAGCGAATACCAGGAAAGCCTAGACACCTCGTTTTAATCAGGAGAAGAAAGTTGAATAGTGAGAAGCAGAAACAACTTATCAGTTACATCGCTCCGAGTGCTCCTGCCACACGCCGGCCTGCTACAGGAAACGAAGCCTTTCTCCGTCCAGAGATCGGCTTCACACCTAAATGGTATCATGACGCACTCGGCATCGACTTCGGTGAACAGTGGCATACAGATGTCGTCTATCGGCGTAAGAGTCTTATCTTGATGGGACAGGAGTTAATACGACGGTTCGGCAATCGAAACATTGGATGGATTCAGCATCCCGACGAACCACCAGACTTGCTGACGGGAACGTTCGGTGCATGTACTATTGCAGCGATCTATGGACTACCGCTTATCTACGCTGCGGATAATTGGCCAAATTGCGAACATCAGTACCTACAGTCAGAGCAGATCGATCGACTTACACCTCCTAACCTTGATATCAACCCCTTTTTTTGTAAATTCATGGATGAGGTCGAGTGGATATCTCACCAAAATGGACGTATTGAAGGTTACATCAACTGGCAAGGCGTATTAAACAACGCCTATCGGCTTCGAGGGGAGGAACTCTTTATTGACATGACTCTGGAACCAAACCGAGCCAGACACCTATTCGAGTCTGTCACCATGACGATGATTGAAGCCGCTGAACGGTTATATGAATGCCAACGTCAAACCGAGGTGCATATTCAGCACTTCACCGTTAGTAATTGCCTCGTTAATATGGTTTCCCCCGATCAATATCAGGATTTACTGCTTCCATTTGATCAACGAATTGCCTCGACCGCCGGTCTTTCGGGATTCACAACTGCGCCTGGAACGCAAGTGCATATATTCAGCACTATGCAACTCTACCCGGTGTAGGATGCATCGACATGGGTATAGAGTCGAATCTAGTTAACGCAAAAGAGTCTTTCCCGGATGCTCGTCGAGCGATTATGTATCCGCCAGTCGAACTTGCTAATAAGCCGTTAAGCGAGATCCGGCGCGACCTGGAACTGATCACTCACGACTATGCTCCCTGCGACATGGTTTTTGCTGATATTGAATCAGGTACACCAGATGATCGTGTGATAGAGGTAATCGAATTGTGCGAGGAGATGAGCGAAGCACTCTAGAATTGAGGCTTCCACTCTTCACCACCCACCAATCTGGCGAGCCTCTGATGAAGGTTCGCCATCATAAACTAATTGCCCCTGGCTGAGAATCAAAATACGATCAGCGTACTGAGTTGCAAGATCAAAGTTGTGAATGGAAAAAATTAGAGATAATGATGATGTATTTGAGAGTACGCCCGTGTCAGTACCGGATTGGTCAATCAGGCGACAGGTTTGATCCAGTGTTTGGTGCAGATGTTCCAGATCTTGTCCGGTAGTCGGTTCATCCAAGATTATTAATTTGGGCAACCCAGACAGGCTTGCCGCGACGGCCACCCGCTGCCGTTGCCCCTGAGAGAGGGAAAAAGGTGCTTCCTCTGATAGACTAACTAAGTCAAAATTAACCATCAGCTCAGTTGTAATACTGTTCCGATTTGCACCGAGTGTACGAGATCGAGATAGATGACGATAGGTGAACTCTACCTCTTGCCGAACGGTTTTTGCCTGCAACATTAGATCCGGATTTTGAAACACAATTCCGATTAGGTCTATCACATCTTTGAGTCTGCGTATACGTCGGCCGCCGAGTTCTATATAGCCCTTTTTGGAGGTTGGCCTCAAAATACCGCACAAGCAATGAATCAGGGTTGTTTTGCCTGACCCGTTACGTCCCATTAAGGCAATCTTTTCTCCAGGTAGAACCTGAAAGGAGACCTGGTGCAGCGTATTGTCGTTTGCTTCAGGGTAGCGGAAAGTCAGATTGGAGACTGTCAAAGTAGGCGGGTCAAGGACTAGATTGCTCTCCTTTTTTCTCTTAGTCGGCTTGTAGATGGGTTTAGGTTGATCTTCAACGGTCTGATTAGCGCTGACTGTTATTAAACCATTGGTTTCTATAACTTGTCCATCTTGGATCTGCCAAAATCGATTACACAGAGGTTCGATACCATCAGTTTGGTGAGCGACGAAAATAACCGTCATTTGCGCATAAGGTGTTATCGAAGGGGCGGTACTGAGGTCTTGTTCTCTATTCTGCGGCCCCAATTTTTGTAAGGTGGCTAGAATCTGCCGGGTCGCATGCAGGTCGAGATAGCTGGTGGGTTCGTCTAACAGCAGTAACTGTGGTTGTAATGCCAGTAAGCTGGCAAGTGCAACCCTCTGTTTCTCCCCACTAGAGAGTGCGGGTATCCTCCGTGATCGGGTTTTTGACCAGGCTACTGCACTAGCGGAATTGCCGGAAGACAGATTATTAAAACCAACTAAGCTCAGTGCCAAATTGATACGTCGATCTATTTCCTGAGGGGCGAGGCCGATGTTTTCGAGACCAAAGGCAATTTCATCTTCTATTGTGGTGCAAAACATCTGATCATCAGGGTTTTGAAACAGCATCGCTACTGCTGGTTGGTGGGGGGTCTTAGAAAGATCGCCAACTTTAATCTGCCCCGATCTGGTCCCCCCCTCTGAATTCAGCCCGCAGATGGTTCGTAGCAGAGTCGATTTGCCGCTACCGGTTGTTCCTGTCAGCAAAATAAAATCGCCGGCTTGAGCGGTCAAGTTGACGTTTAGAAGTGTGGGATGATCACGGCTGGTATAAGTAAAGGAGAGATTTTCTATGATAACTGTTTGCAAAGGGGCCTACCCGTTAGCGAGGCGGTCTCATCTTTTGGAAGACTAGAAGAAAGTCAGGTAGGGTTTACCCTCGAGCAGTCTCCACAGGAGCGCTCCTAATTCACGGGCATGATAGTCTCCCCACATCGACGATTCACCACAGGGGATAGACTGACCGTCCGGAACATGATCCCATCCGTTGGGGCGATGATAGACAGAGTGGAGAATTAGCCCTTGATGGTCAGGAGATTCCGAAAGATAGGGCGTGCTGAGTAGAGTATCCGCTATTGTTAATCCGGCTTGAAAATACTTAGAGCCCAACCCGGCTGTATCCTCAGTACCTCGAGATTCGAAATATCGGCCCAAACGAATGAATCCTTGAGCTGCTATGGCTGCAGCTGAACTATCAACTGGCTCATACTTATTGTATGGATCTGCCGGTTGATCCAAGTAGTTGTCTAACTGTACTAAACCCGGTGCGCCGGTATCCCAATAAGGAATACCGTTAACCGCACTATTGTCGATGTAAAAGTCGGCCGTGGCTAGTACGGCTTTGACCATATGAGCAACAATTTCATCCGCCGAGTCAAATTCAGATGACTTATCAGCGCTCTTTGGCGCCTGGTTCTTGACTTGAGGTCGAAGTGGTTGTGTCACCTTGTTTGGAACGAACGAGCGGCGAGATCCCTCATTAGATAGTACGTTGTTATCGGCCTGGGCAGCGAAAAACTCTAACTGCTCGGCATAACCTGTGATGATCCAGGCCAGACCACGAGTCCAGGTACTGAAGGGTGAGTACCCCTGTTGCGTACTAGGGCACCGGTAGTTGCCATCGTTGGTGTTGAAAACTGACTCGTGCACTACCCGTCCTCGTATATCATACGCATCACGTCCTTCACCGTAGTAGACGTTGTAATCCGCCGTGGTTTGGGAATGCTGGAGTAGTCGGGTCAATAGTGAAATTTCCTGGTCGCCTTCACCCATCAGGACATGCCCCAGTTTATGGCCGGCTGCCAAGATCCGTAGTGAACGAATGGTATCCGAAAAGAGCGAGTGTGGGCCGTTAAAGGAATAGATGAAGCCAGAACCGTTGTGGATGGTGGTCCAACGGCTGGCCTGTACCGCAGCTGAGGCTTTGATGGCCAGTTCGCAAAAGTGATTTTGCCAGCCATCGTCCGGAATTCTTCCCTCTAAAATCAATCTCCGTAAATTTCCATAAGTAGAGATGTTGTTGAATCCGTGGTCGTGGACACCAACGTGTGAGACATGGGTTGCCATCTTATCGACCGTCTGCTGTTGCCCGATTTGCAAAAACCGGGTGTCGTCGGTGACATCGTATTGCAACAGTGCAGACCCAAATTGAAAACCCTGTGTCCATTCGGTCCATCCACGTGTCGTATACTGCCCATCAACCGTAAAAACAGGAGTGCCGAGCTTGGGTTCCCAATTCTCTTCGATAGCCAAAATTTTTTGCTCTGAGAGTTGAAATAATCGTTCGAGTTTAGGTTTAAGCTGAGATAGTGTCAGGGTGTTATCGATCTGCATGTGAAAGCCTTTTAGCCCGGCCGTCAACTGGTCAGCCCATCGGCTAACTCAGCCATTGAATTAGTGTAGGGCGGGCGAGCCAATACTGCTGGCATTTTACCGCATAGGTCCCTAAAAGTCAAAATCTCATCAGGACTAGAGCTTGCTCGACTTTCCATCTTGACAAAAGAGTAGAGTTACGATACATTTTGGGCATATCCGGGCAAATAGCTTGATGGGCATACATATCAGGGAATGGAGAAGATGCGAAGGTGAAATACGGGCGTAGATAAGAGTGAGTCGGTGTACAAGCTAGGCGCAAAATTATGGGCGGAATTTTTGGGGTCG
The DNA here is from genome assembly GCA_030748495.1 of Candidatus Poribacteria bacterium. Taxonomy (GTDB): domain Bacteria; phylum Poribacteria; class WGA-4E; order WGA-4E; family UBA9662. The sequence continues at coordinate 39,648 of JASMLX010000045.1, forward strand.
CTTTTCCTCGTTATGGCGGCTATCTCACCAATAATTCTCTTTCACCAAACCTTGCAGTCCAGTATTGGCCTGGCTGTTCTAGCTGATGCAGTGGCAGTTGGATGGATTCTTTTCGCCCTGATTGAGATTTTTGGGCCAATCAGCGGTGCCCATTTTAACCCAGCAGTGAGTCTGAGCTTGGCCTTCAGCGGGAAGTTGAAGTGGCGATATCTACCAGCCTACATTTTGTCACAGATTTGCGGTGGACTGGTGGGTACCGTCTCCTCACACCTAATGTTCTACCATCAGAATCCAACACTGGTTCAGATCGCTACTGTAACCAGGAACGATGGTGCCTTTGCATCTGAAATGCTGTGTACTTTTATTCTAGTTTTTGCCATTCATGCGCTGGTTGCTCATCAGTCGGGTAAATTACCGTTAGTCGTTGGTTTGCTGGTGGGCGGCCAGTTGGTAGCGACCTCCAGTACTATGTTTGCCAACCCACAGGTGACAATCGCTCGTATGTTTACTTATTCAGCAGCGGGAGTTCGTCCAACAGATGGGTTGGTCTTTATTGGTCTACAACTCGCCGGTGCCATTCTGGCCACAGTAGTCTGGCGTCTTTTATTTCAACATTCAAGGAGCAGAGAAAACAATGTCTAATCAAAGTAGCGAAACAATGAAAACACAAGTCTTCTATGAAGCTGAGCAAATGCAGTTGGAGGAAAAACCGGTTCCGGTTCCTGCCGCAGACGATGTTCTGATCCATGTTAAATCGGTTGGAATTTGCGGATCTGATGTGGCCTACTATTTTGGTAAAAGCTCGTTAGAAACTGATGACGGCAAGGGGCCATTGGTTTTAGGACACGAGTTCACAGGAGAGGTGGTTGCCATTGGTGATCAAGCTCGAGCCCGTTTCTCGGTCGGGGATCGTGTGGTCGCTAATCCGGTTCAAGCCAACCCAAATTCAAAATGGTCGCAAAAAGGGTTGCCCAATCTGTGTGACGAAAAGCGAGTTTTGGGGGTTAGTATCGATGGTGGATTTGCTGAATACGCAGTCTCTGATAGTAACTGGACCTACAAGATTCCAGACAGTGTCACCTACGATCAGGGGGCATTGACGGAACCACTGGCTTGCGGCCTTTACGCCATCAATAACCTTAACGCGGAACCTGATCATACCGTTGCCGTTTATGGCCCGGGTCCCATTGGCCTAATGATGGTGCAGATTTTGAAAAGCCGCGGAGTCGAGCAGGTGATTCTGGTCGGAACACGCGACTATCGCCTCAAACGCGGGGCTGAACTCGGAGCTGATCATATTTTCAACGTAGCAGACAGCAGTTCCGGTCACTACACTGAAGACCTGGGACAAGCGATTCAGGATTTAAATAGTGGTGAATTAGCTGATCGCGCCATTTTAGCCACCAGTGCTTTAAGTGCCGTTGACTCTGCCTTGGAAGTGACCGGCCGCCACTCAACGATAGTGCTCTTTGGTCTACCCGGTGATGAAGATGTTATGAATGTGCCAATTTTGGATACGATCTTGATGGACAAGACCATCCGTTTTTCCTGGTTAGCTCCAAATACCTGGGAGGAAGCCATTCAACTGATCGGTGACGGAGCTGTCGATATGAATCGGATTATCAGCCATACTTACCCCTTAGACGATCTGGTAGATGGAATTACCAAGGTGCGGAACCGGGAAGACAACTGCACTAAAGGGGTTATCAAAGTCTCAGAGTAACAACTGAGCCAAATAACTGAGCCAAATCAGCAGGGGGTTGCAATGACCGAAGTAGACCAGATGGATAATAATGGCGGAACGATGGTTTCGCCAGCCTGGGCCGAATCCGCCTTTCTAAAAGCTTGTCGCTGTGAACCCACTGACTATACACCAGTCTGGCTGATGCGGCAGGCTGGTCGCTACATGAAGGAGTACCGGGACCTGCGATCGAAGGTCTCATTTTTGGATCTGTGCCAGCGTCCGGACCTGGCTACTGAAGTCATGATCACCGCCGTTGAACGGTTGGGGGTTGATGCCGCCATCATCTTCTCCGACATTCTGCTAATTCTACAACCTATGGGGATGGATCTGGAGTATGTTGCGGGAACAGGTCCGGTTCTGCATAATCCGGTACGTACTGTGGATCATGCCAAAGCTCTTATGGAGGTAGAACCAGCGGAATCGCTAAACTACGTGTTTGAGGCGGTCAAGGCGACGCGAGCCGCCTTGCCGCCCCACCTACCGCTGATCGGTTTTGCTGGCGCCCCTTTTACAGTGGCATCTTATATGATCGAGGGTGGCGGTTCTAAAAACTATCGGTACACTAAACAGTTTATGTATTGCTATTCCTCAGCTTGGCACGATTTAATGGCTTTGATCACACGTGCTACAGTAAAGTACCTGAACGGTCAAGCTACAGCGGGGGCACAAGCCTTACAGCTTTTTGACAGTTGGATCGGTTGCCTCTCACCTGCTGATTACCAAACCTTTGTCTTTCCCCATATGCAACATCTGTTCGCTAGCTTGTCGGCGGATGTCCCTGTGATTCATTTCGGCACCGGAAATGCGACGCTGCTGAAGCAACAACGAGAAGCCGGAGGTGACGTCATCGGTCTTGATTTTCGCGTCGACCTGTCCAGCACCTGGGATCAGTTGGGAGAAACCGCTGTTCAGGGAAACCTGGATCCCTGCGTTTTGTTCGCTGACCCCGAAGTAATTCAGCAAAAATCAAAACTGATACTGGATCAGGTCAGAGGTCGAAATGGGCATATCTTTAACCTGGGGCACGGCGTTTTACCCGAGACACCGGTTGATCATGTCATTGAGTTAGTCGATTACGTCCACAACCAGAGCACTAAAAATTGAACGTAAAATGAAATCTCATCCCCAGCCGCCCTCGCCAAAGCAGGACACGAGGGACATTGATAGCATCTTGCTGATTGGATTTGGAGGACCGACGCCCGGATGTTGTCAGCGTTTTAACCCCTGTTTGGCCGAGGAGCAGACGGCACCAGAAGCCTATTGCTTTGTGTCAGAGATTTTAGCCCAACGAATGCGAGAGCGGAAGCCTATTCTTGACTCAGATAGGGGAAAGGAGACCTTTCTCTCGGCTCAGGTACCCATCAGGCCGGATCAGGCACGGATCAATGAAGTGGTCGCCCACTACGTTGAACTAGGTGGGTTTTCACCTTTCAATGACCTGACCTTTGAGCAGGCTTCTGCTCTTGAGGCTGAAGTTGGACTGCCTGTATATGTCGGGATGAGAAACTGGAACCCGTTTCTGACGCAGACGTTAAGTCAGATGATCGACAATGGTCATAAACGGGTCTTAGGCATTATATTATCACCTTTCCAAACCTTTGCCAGTTGGGAAGAGTATCAGCAAAATGTCACCGATGCTTTAGATCAGTTAGCGACAGGTGAATCATCTCAGCACGCGAATTCCCCCCGGGCAGGATCGAAGGCAAACCTTCGCCCAACGGATGTATCTGCTCGTACAACCGGTTCCCGATTTGATCGAGAATCCACTCTTGATGCAATGATGGAGGTAGCATATCTATCACCTTGGTGGTCAGAAGACGGTTTTGCCCAAGCTGTGGTGGAAGAGGTCCGTCAATCTTGCCTCGACTGGGATCGGGATCGATTTCAGCCAGCCCATCTAATCTTTACCGCTCATGGGATTCCGGTATCGGCAGCCAGTAGATCTCCCTATACCCGGCAATTCTCACAAGTGGCAACCATTATCGCTGAAAAACTGGGCAAAGACTTTCAAATCGCTTACCAAAGTACCCCCGATAATTCGCTTATTCCGTGGACTGAACCGGAGATCACCACCGTTATCAATTTCCTTAATGCTGATGTTTCGAGCGACGTGATCGTTGTGCCAATCGGTTTCATTTGTGACCATGTAGAGGTTTTATACGACCTCGATCAAGAAGCTAGAACTGTTGCTGAAGCAAAAGGGCTACAGATGGTGCGGGTACCGACGGTTGGCAGTTCACCAACCTTTATTCAGATGCTGTCCCGGCGAATTCGCACCTTTGTCTCAACCCTTTAGCTTAATGTTAACTAGATGCACAGGGTGCCCACAGATCTGACATGGTAGCATCAAGAATTAAGAATCAGGAATTGAGTTTTCATCATTTACTATTCACTGTTCCAGAGATGGTCAGCCTACGGCAGATCTGTTTTCTTCTCCTGCTCGTTTTTGGAAGTGCTTTTACCACCGGATGTCTGGAGGATGGGCTACCTAGATCATTAAAGAGAGCAGAAGCGCTGACCCACAAAGGTGAGTTCGAGGCGGCAATTCAAATCCTAAAGCAATTTGTTAAGGATAATCCGTTTAATCCGGCTGGTCACTTGAAGTTAGGTGAAGCTTATGAATTGACCGACCAGACGCGCAAGTCGATCGCTGAGTTTCGGGAAGCCATCAGCCTTTTAGCCTCCCGGCCTAAAGAGCAAGTTGAGGCTCGAATCAACATCGTACGGGCCTACTTGAAGGTCGGTGATCGTAAGCGAGCCCATTTACAACTGCGCGCTATTTTGCGGTCAAATCCATCGGAGTCGGTACTGCTCCAAGTTGCAGGCTATGTCACTAATACCTACCAAACGATCCAGCTAACTCAAGGCAAGTCAGACAACTACTCGCCAGCCTTCTCCCCGGATGGTCGTCAGATTGCCTTTTCTTCGTACCGTTTGGACAATGGTGAAATCTACCTGATGGACTTAACGGGTCGCATCCGACAACGGGTAACATTCAGCACCGATTTTAACGAAACCACGCCCGTTTTTCTCCGTGATCCAAACTATTTGCTCTATTGCCGGCAACCGAGAACATCCCGCCAGATTACGGTTACCCTGCAAGGGAGCGGCTCAACCCGTTTTTTCGCTGGCATTTATGTTTCGCATATCTACAACAAGACCGTGCAGGAACTTTTGCCCATCAAGCTGGGTGTTCGTGCGCCGAGCGCGTCACTTTCAGGTGACCAGGTGCTATACGAGTCTAATTTAGATGGTAACCTAGAGATCTATAGAATAGATCTGCGCAACCAGAACCTAGGGCAAATCGGCCAGGTCGAATCTGAGCGCCTAACCCACAGCGAGAAATCAGACGATGGGACACCACGCTATTTCCCAGCAGAAGAACGGATTATTTTCGTCGCTGCTCGCGATAATGTTCACCAACTCTATAGCCTAGATGTCGGAAAAAAAGGTCCGTCCATGGAAAAACAAATCTTGAAAAGCAATTATGATTGCTATAATCCTGTCATTTCGCCAGACGGACGACAGATCGCTTTCGTGGCAGCGCGGGACGGAGATATAGAGATCTACATGATGAATGCAGATGGCACCGATGTTCGTCAGATTACCAACGGCATCGGTATCTCAATCCACCCTACCTTTTCCCCCGATGGAAGCAAACTGGCTTTCGTTTCTGACCGCACCGATTCCTTTCATATCTACCTGATGGATCTTAACCAGCCCAAGACCGCTACGGTGCTGGCGCAATACCTTCGTAACCTTTAAGCCAGAGACCAGAAAACGCATTCAGATCACCGTTTTCGATGTTTCATCTGATCCAGGGCGATTCGAGCGACTCGTTGTGTCTCTTTATTCCCCTTCTCCAATGCTTCCGTCAATAGAGGGACAGCGGGTTGACCAATGTCTAGCAATGCACGAACCGATACGCGACGCACATTCCACTCTGGGTCGTCGAAGTTGTTGATCAAAGGAGGCATAATCTTTTCAATCGGTTGACCAATTTCGCCTAAAGCATAAGTTGCCTGGATTCGAACAGTTGTACTGGTGTGTTCCAAGGCTTGAATCAGAGAGTTAACGACTGGTTCACCCAGAGAGATTAGGGCTGAAGCAGCTGTTTGGCTAACATGTTGATCGTCATCGCCAAGTGAACCGATTAAAGCATGTGCCACTAAGTCTAAAGGCTGACCAATTTCACTCAACAGCCAAATAGTACTGGCACGAGTATATTCATCTTCTTCCTCGTTTAAGACCTCAATTAAAATCGGAACCGCCTCGGCACCGATTTGTCGAATCCTGTTGGGGGCTTCCGCACGTACATCCACCTCCGTTGCCCCTAACTGAGCGATCTGACGATAGACCTGCTCTTCTCCGTTCATACATCCGACAAAGCCGTAGATGGTAATACAAAAAAGAATCAGGCCAATCAAGATAGAGTTAAAACTTTGGGTGTAGTCGTAAAAGAGTTACTAAACATGACACCTTTCAAGTAGTTTAAGAATGAGTTTTTTCTGTCATTGAATACTAGCATTTCTGTGATTGGATCTCCAAACATATTCCGCCAAATAC
>JASMLX010000460.1:0-311 GCA_030748495.1 Candidatus Poribacteria bacterium
TTATTACGTCGTTTTTAATAATTCCTGCTGCAAATGGATTACTCATTTCAAACAAGATTAGGACTGTTTTTATAATAGCTATATCCGTTAGCATAACATCCGCATGTATAGGATTTTTTCTTTCATATATACTTGACCTTCCAACTTCTCCTTGTATAGTCGCAATTCTATTTATTATTTTATGTTTAACATTACCATTTAGATTCTTAAAGACAAATTTGTAGAGCTAAGAATGTGTTTGATCCTAGAAAAAAATATAGGTAGTTGACATGTGAAAGTTCTATATGTAGTTGTCATGGAGGGGGGGGCTG
>JASMLX010000460.1:321-588 GCA_030748495.1 Candidatus Poribacteria bacterium
TCAAAACAGGGAATCGCTAAACTCCCTGTAATGACCCATAACTCATGAAAAATCAAACTAATACAAAACAGACCAAAATAGACCAAAACTACAACTGCCCCCTTTAACCAGAATGGGGTTCAAGAGGTCGCTGGTTCGAATCCAGTCGCCCCGATCTTTACTCCCTACATCGAAATCTTCTTTTTAAAACTATTTCACTAGTTTCAAATAAAGCAATAAGATGAACGGAGGGTTATGTGTGGTGGTTCTTCTGCTGAATGAACAACC
>JASMLX010000461.1 GCA_030748495.1 Candidatus Poribacteria bacterium
GTTGCACAAAGTCAAAAGCAAACTGGCCCTTGATACATAATGCTCCTTCGTTCGCAGGACCATCCATGGCGGGCTGGATACCTACCAACCGGTCCTCCTTGGAAAGCAAATCCACCTGGCATCCAACACCACAGTAAGGACACACGCTGCGGGTTTTCTTAAAATCCTCCTTCTGTGCCTCTGCACGCATGGCCTTGCGATCACCCAGTGCCCCGGTAGGACAGGTTTGCACACATTGGCCGCAGAAGGTACAGGCGCTTTCCTTGAGGCGAATATCAAACTCTGCAGTGATCTGCTTTTCAAACCCCCGGTTCATCATTGTGATGGCATGATCGCCCTCCTGTTCAGCACAAACACGAACGCAACGGTAACAGGAAATGCAGTGATTGTAATCACGTAGAATGAATGGATTATCATCCTTATTTGATGTGCCAGAGTGTTTCCCCTGAAAACGGCCGGGCTGCACATCGTGCTGTTCAAGTAATTGATTTAATTCCTGCGATGCATACCCCCGGAGCGGATTGATATTCTCCTCTGGATTCTCTGAAGCCACCAACTCAAGCAATGTACGCCGATGTTTCTCGAT
>JASMLX010000462.1 GCA_030748495.1 Candidatus Poribacteria bacterium
TTATCCGTTGAGCGACGGCGCTTCCACACGCAACCGCCGGATCACTATGCCCTGCTTTCGCACCTGCTCGACTTGTTAGTCTCGCAGTCAAGCTCCCTTGTGCCATTGCACTCGACGTCTGATTGCCAACCAGACTGAGGGAACCTTTGGGCGCCTCCGTTACCGTTTAGGAGGCGACCGCCCCAGTCAAACTACCCACCTGGCACTGTTCCCAGCCCGGATTACGGGCCCAGGTTAGATATCCGTCAAACGCAGGGTGGTATTTCAAGGTTGACTCCACATCGGCTAGCGCCAACGCTTCAAAGTCTCCCACCTATCCTACACAACGCATAACAAATACCAATACCAAGCTGTAGTAAAGGTCCACGGGGTCTTTCCGTCCTTCTGCAGCTAACGAGCATCTTTACTCGTACTTCAATTTCGCTGGGTCTATGGTTGAGACAGTAGGAAAGTCGTTACGCCATTCGTGCAGGTCGGAACTTCACGTAAATCCACGTTTTCACGTGGCGCAGACTATACCTTCACCTGACTGAAGAGAATCGAGGACTTTCTCTTCCGTTCTACCTATCGATCTTGCTTGCTT
>JASMLX010000463.1 GCA_030748495.1 Candidatus Poribacteria bacterium
CGCACAACATGGGTAGTGGAATTTGGTGCCGGTGGGGAAGCAATCCCACAATCTCGAATTGCGTCATAGAGGGCAATGCCGCCATGTTCTCCGACGGTGGCGGGATCTACTGCGAGGACGGAAGCAATCCTACGATCGTCGATTGCACGATCGCCAGCAACACTTCTGGCGCCTGGGGCGGCGGAATCTGCTGCGACCAGAGCAATCCTACGATTACAAACTGTCTGATCACCAACAACACTGCGGAATACGGCGGGGGCGGGATCAGTTGCCTGAACGGCAGCGTCCCCACGATCATCGGCTGCACTATCTCAAGCAACAGCAACACAGGTACTTCGGTCGGAATGGGCGGGGGTATTCACTGTGACCAAAGCAGCCCAACGATCATCAACTGTGTGATTGAGAGCAATATCTCCACCAATTACTTTGGCGGCGGACTCGCCTGCCAATCCGACAGCACTCCCATGGTCATGGGCTGCACGATCTCCGCCAATACCGCCCTCCGCCGCGGCGGCGGAATCTACTGCGATCAGAGCAGCCCAGCGATCACGAATTGCCAGATCTTGAACAACACCGCGGCTT
>JASMLX010000464.1 GCA_030748495.1 Candidatus Poribacteria bacterium
TCCACATCAGCCACACAAAAGCGGAGTTGGCTAATATCGTTCTGGTAGTTGTTGATGCCGACCAGCAGGGCCCATTTCTCGGCTGCCGGCAGACGGGTAGCAAAGCAGAGGAGGAGAAGTAAGAAAAGCGTCAGTCGTTTAGAGATCGACATCAACAAAAGCATAAAAGCCGCAGTTGAAAGGAACGGTAAAAATCATCTTATCACACTTCGTTGGTTAGGTAAAGTATCAAGGACGAGGATGTGGCATGTTTTGCCTGTCAGATGTCCAGCTGGCGCCAATTGGGCTAATAGCAGGAGAAACAGGCCCGATTAAGTGTCAAAGTGCTAGTAGGATCTTCTATCTCAACCGGGCAAAATCAGTATAGCACCTGACATCGTTTCTGTAAAATGGTATCCATGTCAATAATGGAGGTGAATTATTGACATGATACCGACCTAAAAATCCATCCGTTTGGCAGCAATAGATTTACCACTGGCAATGGACATGCTGGCCTAGAAGCCACCCTTGAATAATCTGGGAGGTTGATCTGAAGTCCCACTCTTCTGTTCTTCACACACCTGGTGGCAGTCTTTCAATAAC
>JASMLX010000465.1 GCA_030748495.1 Candidatus Poribacteria bacterium
AGATGCTTGCAAGGCCAATGCTCAACATGGGCTGAACATGACCAGATCCGAACGTCAACGAGCCTTGATGGACTTTATCAAGTTTTCTTTGCTTGAAGATCCCTTGCTCTCCAATGTGGCTATTACTAGAAACTTTGGGGGGACTAGTATAAAGACTGTTAGGCGGTATCGAACGAAACTGGAAGAGTCAGGAGAGATTGAGGTCACGGCTCAGCGATGAGGGGGACTGATGGGAAAACCTATGATGTGAATAACATCGGAGGCACAGCTAGGGCAAATGCCCAAGTCAACCAGACGGGGAGCCTGTCACTTTCGTCAACTGACGAAGCTGAAGTAACTTCCCCTTCCATGCCCATTGCTAATGGTGACGATGTAATCGCTCTAGCAACTTACTAGGGGAGATGTGATATCTATTGACGGTCAGGTAGTGACTAACATAACTGAGGCTGAACAGGCTATTAAAAAGATTAAGCATATAGGGGCTGAGTGGGCCAAATTAAAATCAATGATCCTGAAGATGAATATCCATGCTGACACCTTTTGCCAAAGGTTCTCGGCCGACGACATCGTTGACCATTTAA
>JASMLX010000466.1 GCA_030748495.1 Candidatus Poribacteria bacterium
ATATATACCTATAAATAAGTTGACCCAAATAATAAACAATATTTGTTGTTTTTTTTCTTCTTTACTTTCCATTTATCCCTCATTTGCTTTGTTATTTAGTAATACGATGAACTATTATAAGATTCTTGCATACTAGAAATTCTTAACTTAAGTCACAAAAATATATAAAATGGGGAAATGAGGCATAGGTCACATAATTTTATTATTGTACCGAGGGTGGGGCTCGAACCCACACATCCCGAAGGATACTGGATTTTGAATCCAGCGCGTCTACCAATTTCACCACCTCGGCAAAGAAATTGAGCACAAAATTTAACCATAAGTTGCAACATGGTCAATTATCTTTCTTTGTGAATAATAATATTTTTATTCCTCGCATAACTCATTTTAGATTTAATATATAAATGAAGCATAATTATTAATAATTCTGAAGGGACTTTTTTTATGGCATTCACTACTATATCACAAATGTTTAATGACATAACAACAAGATTTGACAAAAAACCATTGTACTATTATAAGCGTGAATCAAAGTGGATTGGTTTAACTGGGCAAGAAATTAAATATACAGTTAAAGATA
>JASMLX010000467.1 GCA_030748495.1 Candidatus Poribacteria bacterium
CCAGTTGTCCTAATTCTGTTAGTGCGTTGCCACGATTAGTGTATGTCTTAGCCAGATCAAGCTTCAATTGGATTGCTTTGTCATAGTCAGCTACCGCTGCCTCCAGTTGCCCTAGCTTTTTGAGTGCAACCCCACGATTAATGTATGTCTCAGCCAAATCAAGCTTCAACTGGATTACTCTGTCATAGTCAGCTACTGCTGCCTCCAGTTGCCCTAGCTTTTTGAGTGCAACCCCACGATTAATGTATGCCTCAGCCAAATTAGGCTTTAACTGGATTACTTTGTCGAAGACTTGCACTGCTTGCTGCAACTGGCCTTGCCCGGCGAGTACTGCTCCTAAGATATTAAGAACAGTTAATGATTGCGGGTAGGTTTGCAGCAATTCTCTACAGGCCTGCTTAGCCTTCGTCATCTGCCCGGAGTGGTACAAATTGATCAAGGCATTAATCTGATCCGGTGGCGGGTTTGCCGTCTGTGTCTGTACCGATTGATGGTGTGGCAACTCTTGTTGCAACTTACGTAGCCCTTTGGTTGCAATCGGATGGTTAGGCTGGTGTTGCAAGACTGCACTGTAGAG
>JASMLX010000468.1 GCA_030748495.1 Candidatus Poribacteria bacterium
GATATTCTACCAAAAGGAAAAGCAAGAAATAAAATTATTAAACAAGTACATACGCTGAGAAAAGAACTTATTAAATTAGATGTCGTTTGCCAAGATGTAGAATGGTCAATGACAGCTAGGAATTTACAACAGCAAAATAATTTTTCTGAGACGTTTGACTTTAACTCCAATACAACAACTGCAAATACTAATTAAGCTACTGTAGCTCAACTGGTAGAGCAGCTGATTTGTAATCAGCAGGTTGGGGGTTCAAGTCCTCTCGGTAGCTCCACAGGTCACTAGTGTTTAACGGCTAGCACGCCAGACTCCAAATCTGGAAGTAGGGGTTCGAATCCTCTGTGGTCTGCCAGGAGATAGATGCATAAAGTTATAGACGGATTTTTGGATGAAGATTTTTGCAAAGCGTTTACTACCTATGCGCTTAGTGAGCGTTTAGAACGTTTTGTACCTTATAGTAAAAAGCCAAATGAAACACCAGGCCCTAATACGCATGGTAGAAGTGTAGATCGTTTTACTGAATCGGCTTTAAAAGCTTTTATGCCTAGAGTACAAAGGCATATAAGAAAAGAAATTTT
>JASMLX010000469.1 GCA_030748495.1 Candidatus Poribacteria bacterium
GGATTCGTCAAAATCGTATAACTTTTCTGAATCTATATCTTTAATCACTTCCAAAAACTCTGACCTTAGCTTCTGGTTTCTTTCGGTGTAAATTTTGGAGTTTTTTTAAATGTTAAACCCAATCTCTTGATATAATTAAGGATAGTAACATCTGTCACATCTTCTTCAATCATATCAGCTATTTCATAACAATTGATAACAGGATTAGATTCTATGATCTTTGCTATTTTAGAGGGATCTTTGATTTTTAGCTTGTCATTGTTGCTATTGTAACCCTTAAATCTAAAATCTCCTTCCTCCTTATACCTTTTATACCATCTGGTTATGGTCGTACAATGAATATTTAGGAGGGAAGATACCTCTTTGGGCTTCTTCTTGTCAAGGATCAGTAAATCAATAACTTTCTTTCTGAGATCGTTGGAATATGGAATTGGCATTGTTTTTGACTCCTATATCTATACCAACACTAAAATGCAAGCTTAATTTAGTTTGCTATAAGATTATGTCTTGCTTTAGTATTATGCAAATCAATTACTGCTGTTTCTCTTCAATTAGTCGTTTTAAGCGCATTT
>JASMLX010000046.1 GCA_030748495.1 Candidatus Poribacteria bacterium
AGTAAGCGGCACTCTCTCTGGTCGTATAGAGGCCGGCCGGTAAAACGCCCAACGGCAGACTTCTGACCAATTGGCCAGAGTCGGTGTAGATTTCAATTGTCACCTGTTGTGGCCTGGAGAGTCGGAACGGAATCCAGGTTTCGGGGTTGAAGGGGTTCGGATAGTTGGTCAGGAGCCGAGTTTCGGTTATGGGCTGGTCGACCAGTGCCCGCAACAAGTTAAGAATATGTCTGGTTTCCGCATTCGGCTGGTGCTCCAACTGACGAATCACCGATTGAATCCGGTGCAACTGGTAGTCGTCCAGGTTGATCCTGGCAGAGACAATACTGGGCGCGGCCGTCGTCCCGCTGCCTTCACCAAAGTGGTTGGCTACCAATACCAGGTCAAAAATATCGACCTCGCCATCGCTATTGACATCGCCTGTCTCAGCGTCGGCGACACCGAAGTTACTGGCCACCAGTACCAGGTCGAAGATATTGATCTCGCCGTTTTTATCCACGTCCCAGGGGGCGGCATTCAGTTCCAAGAAATCAGCTAAGGAGATGGCACACCGGAACCCGATTTCGTCGTGACGCATGCTGGCCGGCAGAGAGGATCTTTTAGCGCTGCGCGCTTTCTCTCCGCCATCGCGCCAGGATCCGCCTCTCAAAACCTTGAAATTCCCCTCAGCCGGACCTTGGGGATTGGAGGGCGGACTGTCGTTGTAGTAGCCTTCGGCGTACCAGTCGGCCACCCACTCAAATACGTTGCCAGCCAGGTCTTGCACCCCAAACGGGCTCTCTCCAGCGGTAAAACTGCCGACGACGGCCGTTTTTTCAAAACCGTCGTCAGTCGCGATGACGTTGGCGTGAATCGTTGTAGCAGCTATCTTTAAGTCGAACTCGTTGCCCCAGGGAAAAACGCGTTCTTCACTGCCACGTGCCGCCGTCTCCCACTCCGCTTCGGTCGGCAACCGTTTCCCCGCCCACTCCGCATAGGCTACGGCATCGTCCCACGAAACACCGACGACCGGTTGCTCGGGTTGATTTAGCGTTTCGTCGTTCCAGTACCTCGGTTCTCGATGATCTGTCGCCGCCAGGAAGGTGCGGTATTGGGCGTTGGTAACTTCGTATTTATCGATGTAAAAATCGTCCAATTCGACCGGATGGGCTGGCTTTTCATCCACATCTGCGATCTCAGCCTCTGAACCTATAGTGTAGGTTCCGGCCGGAATCAACCGCATAGCAGCGTCATCTTTTTTGAATTGGACCTCTTCTTTAGGGGCCGCATGAACGGTAAGAGAGAGGCTGAATAGAGCCAAACAGATTAAATATAAATTACACCGAAATAAGGCGCGCATTGTTGCATTCTCCTTAGAAGTAAGAGTTCCTTGAATTAGAGAGTTCCTTGATAGAGTAAGCGCTGGTCTATTAGGCGTGCCCAGGACCGTTGTAATCTCGATTAAAAGGGAGGCCAAACGGTTCTTCAAAGGGTCGAAACGGGACCATCTCTGCGATCTCTTTCAGTCGAGTCAGCATCTCAGCGGGCAACGGCCCTGCATTGACGGCGGCGACATTTTTCTCCACCTCTTCTACCGAGCGTGCTCCCATCAGCGTAGTCGAGATATCGGGATTGGAGATCACCCACCGAAGGGCCAGTTCTGGAAGTGACAACTCTATCTCATCCAGGAAATCGTACAGGACCTGAAACTGCCGTTGACGAGGTGAACTGAGCCATCTGGCGCCCGTTTCAACCTCCGCATAGCGTTGGGCCAGCGCGCCCTGTTGAAGCGGTGATCCGATGACAACGCCCACGTTATGGCGCCTGGCAGTCGGCAAAATTTCGAGCTCAGCCTCCCGCCACAGAAGGCTATAATTGAAAGCGGTTAAGACGACGTCGTAGTGGCCGGTATCGATGATCGGATGAAGTTGGTAGGCGGTTGTCCCGCCCAGTCCGGTGAAGCGAATAATGCCCTCTGATTTCAATTCAGCTAATACCTCGGAGACCGGACCGTGATATGTATCATAGCTGTCCCACCAGTCGTATTGGCCAGGCCGGTCCGGTTCGTGGATCATTAAAATATCGATCGTGTCTCGCTTTAACAGGCGCAGGCTATTCTCGACCGATCGTCGGAGTAGATCTCTATCTTTAGGATTGAAAGGTTGAGGATGCCCACCAAGTTTGGTTGAAATTAGATACGGTTGGGAGGTCCCCTCCAGCGCTAATCCGAGAACCTCCTCGCTATCGGCGTAACCGGGAGCCGTATCGACATAGTTGACACCCAGTTCCAAGGCACGATGAACAGCTTGACAGGCTTGGTCACGGTCGCCTCCGCCGACCTGTGAAACGAACAGGCCACCCATTCCCAATAGGCTAACGGGTAGGCCGGTTCTTCCCAGAAGGCGTTGCTCCATTTTCGTTATCTCCTAACGGTTTTAGTGCTTACCATCTAACTTCCACCGGATGATCGTAGATCCGCATCGGTGAAGTCTGGTAGAGTATACCATGTTGCCTCGCCCATTCAACCAGCGGTTGCTCACCGTCGCTGCGCCGGCCCAGCAACTGACCTCCGATGGCGTCTACCTGCTGAAAAACAGATGGGTCCGGCGAATAGGTGGTTCCACCCCACCAATGATAGGCATAGGTTGCCATTACGATCTTGGCCACCTGGTCTCTGAAGTTGACCCCGGAGGCGTGGTAGGTCAAAGTGTTAAACAGATAGGCATCTCCAGACTGAAGTTGAGGCTCGATCGTGTTTGGCGGATCGACGTCCGCTTCGGGCTGTGTGGCCGAGGTCTTTTGGAATCGAAGAGGCGCCGTCAGGCGATGGCTGCCCGCGACCAGATGCGTGACCCCAGAATCAGGCAGGCTAAAATCTGTCAAGCAGTAGGCAACGCGGATAGAGACAGTATTACGGATCGGGTGTTCAGGGGCCAAATTGTTGATGTCGCGATGCCAATTCCGATGATCACGCCCATCACCGTCCGGATAGATCGGTGTCTCTGAGGCGGGTTGTGGATATTTGTAGATCAGGTTGCCACCGCTGAGCCGGAGATCCGGTGTCAGCAATTGGGTCATCAGAGATACAATCGAAGGGTTGAGTGCCAGTTGGAGCAGAACATCGTCTTGCGTCAGGTTGAAATACCGATTGAAATAGTGATTTTTAGCGACCGGTTCTCCGTGCTCTCGCACCAGTTCAGCCGTCATAAAAGGGTCGCCAATCTCGACCACATGATCGATAGTTTCCTGGTCGATGGCATTGCGGATCACCAGATAACCGTTGAGATCGAAATGCTCTTTTTGAGCCGGTGTTAGTCGGGTAAACTCCATTTTAGATTTGAGCCGTTGCCCCCTGTTCGTCAAAAACCCATCATCAAGAATCTATCCTCAAGAGGGAGAGCGCTGAACGTAGCGGCTCAAAACATGGGGTAGATAGGTGGTACAGATAGTCAGGTAAGGAGCCGCGATCGACTTGAAATGCTCCCAGGATCCCGGTTCCGGATCGGTTTCATCCGAGGTCTCCTCGGTCAGGCTAAGAATAACAAATCCGTTCCCTACTAACCCGGCAACCAGAGTTCTCATGGTGTGACGAAATTCTCTAGGCCCTTCAATCCGTTTAACTGACCCACCGTGGTCTTCCACCTCCCATCGATTGTCGTCGTAGTGAACCTCGCCATCTTTGTAGGGCTGAACCAGCCGATAGCCGCCATCCCAGACAGAATCCTCGATGCCGTGCGAAAAGGGACTATGGAAAGAAAAGCGATAATAACCACCGTTCTTGACAACCCTGGCCACCTGGGCAAAAACCACTCTTGGCTCGGGGATGAAGTTGATGGAGTGAGCGTGATGAACAATGTCGAAATGGTCAGCGGCAAAACGGGACAAATCTCGCATATCGCCCTGACAGGTCTGGATCTGTAATCCATAGTGTTGAGCCGCTTGTCGGTCCCGATCCAGTTGGGTGAGGGTTAGATCCAGAACAGCTACCTCGGCCCCCAAAAGGCCAAAGGCGGCAGTCTGCTGCCCACCACCGCCTGCCAGACACAGCACTTTTTTGTTCCTGACGTCGCCTAAAATCCCTTCCGGATCAACAAAATCTCTAGCCGAATCAGCATCCAGATCCAGCATCGGGCGTGAATAGGGAACATTTGATTGGGCCAGTTCATCCCACCGTTTCTGATTGAACCTGGCCAGTTGATCAAGCACGATCGTTCTCCTTCCAACGTCGAACCAGCCGGACATCAATGCCGAATTGATCCAGAGCTTTGCTAACCACAAAATTGATCTGATCTTCGATGGTATCGGGGAAATGGTAAAAGGCCGGCATGGCGGGCAGTATAACGGCGCCGGCCTGTGACAGCTTGAGCATATTTTCCAGATGGATCGTACTCAGCGGCGTCTCCCGTACCACCAGGACTAACCGGCGTCGTTCTTTCAGACAGACATCGGCCGCACGCTGGACCAGGTTTCGCGATAGCCCCATCGCAACCGAGGCTACCGTTCCCATACTGCACGGTACGATTACCATTCCCAAGGTCCGGAAAGAGCCGCTGGCAATCGAAGCACCAATATCATCCGGGTGGTAATAGATCACGTTGGAAGTGTCTCGACCGATTAAGTCGGTAGCGCTAAAATTATCCAGATCTATCTGGACTCCGACCTCTTCGGCTAAAACGCGCGCACAGGCTTCAGAGATGGTTAAATGGATCTCGAAATCGGTATTATCCGCTAAAACTTCAATTAACCGAATTCCATAGATGGTACCGCTGGCACCAGTTAAACCGACGATCAATCGCCTTGCCAAGTCACTGCCTCCACTGCAACCCACCGAAATCTTTCGTGTTAAAATCCGCTGTCGCTGATTATAGCAGTCTCGACTTTTCTTCCGCAATCTTTAATCTTCCGACCCATCCAGGTATGTGCATATCCATTGGCCGAATCTTTAGCCGCATTCCTGGTCTTCTTGTTGACATCGGCTCGTAGATTAGAAAAAGGAGCCCATGGCCATCACCCGGTCCGCGTTTTTAACATTCCAAATCCCGGCTAGAGCCGAGATTTTCTCATCCGATAAGTAGCAATACCGTTGCACCCACATCCCGTCTGCGGCGGTATCTCGAACGATGGCCACAGTTCGTTTCCACTGCTCGAGCGGTACATAACCATGAGCCAACGGCATAACCGGGCTCTTACCATCAACCTGTTGAACCACCTCACCGACCCGGTCGGCAAAGGTCTCGAAACGGACCGGATGTTTGTCTGTCGCACCGGGAATGTAGTAATCGGCAAAGGCCGGCGATTGGATGTCGTCTGGTAAATTAAACCAGAACTTGACGGCCTTTAGAATTGTGCTGACGCCTAACTGCGGGTTCCAATTTTTCAACACCTGACCGTACCAGCGAGGTATTGCCGACCAGTGAAAGGTGTAGAGTTTGGGGCGAACACATTGGACGGTTTGCGCCAGTCGGCCATAGTCCATACCGCTGGACCGATTGAAGGGGGGTGGCCAACCGTTGGCCACTAACTCGACCTCAGCAAAACCGGCCTGATCCATTGCGGTCCGGATATCTTTGTAGAGGCCACAAACCACATCCGACTTAAAACGGAAGAAATCGTAAACGCCAGAAAAGCGGACGAGTAGATCCAGCAACCGGGATGGGTGGCCTAAAAGGCGCTCGGTTTGATCGAGCCGGTCGGTGGTCAATCGATGTAAATGGTTCCAGAGGGATTGGATATCCTGTTTAATTTTTTGTGGATCGTAGCCTAACTCTACCATCTGTCGTTGTGAATGTGGACTAAAACAGGCGAAGTGATCTTCCAACAGGTAGGTGGTATATTCGACCCAATCCAGACAAACTCCATCCGGGGTTGGATGATGGCTTATTTCATCTAGCACTGAGGCGATCGCCCAGGCTCGAACATCGGGTGAACTGGGGCATCCTTGGTTGGCGACTCGACGATCTGGATCCGGGCACCGACCATCGATCCACTGCATTCTATCCTGGTCTTTCAGTCCAGGGACGGCCAGAGGTGTGACCGAGGTATAGATCCGCCAATTCCGGCTTCGAGCCGATTCAAAAATCCGGCTGGGCAAATCTGCATCTAAATCGGCAGGGATCTCTCTCCAGGCTGGCCTATAGGGGGTATCAGTGTACCAGGAGAGATTCGGTTTTTGGGCGCGAAAGCTCTCCAGATAGAGTTCCCTCTTACCCCAGACGGGACGGTCAAAGACACGATCGTAGCCGTCAATGTCGAGTGGTGGTGCACGAAATCCGGTTTCAGCCGTCGCTTCTCGATTCAAAGTGCGGCCACAATTGATAGCGGTTGCGCCTGTCGATTGGATTCGATCCATGACAGCGTTCAACCCTTCAACCTGAACATCTAGAGGGGTCATTACTATCCCCAGAAACTTTCCCATCTTTTAGACTCCTTTTAACCTATCTACTCTTCTATTTTTATTTTATCAAGAACAGTCTTCTTTTGTAAAGATCGCGTTCCGCTAATATATTCTGCTAATACAGCAGGCTTAGTATAGAGTTAGATCGCTGACCGCTCGAACTCCAAATGATGTAATTGACTTGACAGTTTTAGACAATCTGATGTATGATTTTGACTCATGAGAAAGTAACTTGACATCTTACATAGATAGCGAAATTGTCTACCTGATACCGCAAGAAGCCCGATTTGAACTCCCGTTAAAACGGGAAACTAGCCCCCTCGACCTTCCATCTCAATAAACTTGCGAAAAATTGTATAACGAAAATCCAGGGTGAACCTTGGACATCTTTGCAGGCGCACACATAAAGATAAAGTATCAAAACACTCTCGCCGATGTTAGGCGTACATCTATCGGCATCTTCAACTGAAGAAAGGTTCTATTATGAAAAAACCGTTTGGCCTCCCACCAAAGCAGGGGCTTTACAACCCAGCCTATGAGCGAGACGCTTGTGGCATTGGCCTGATTGCACACATTAAAGGGCAAAAATCTAACCAAATTGTGCGTCAGGCACTGGAAGCTTTGATTTGCCTAGACCACCGGGGGGCCCGCGGCAGTGAAGAAAATACCGGTGACGGCGCCGGTATCCTGATGCAGATCCCACACGATTTTCTGCAATCTGTTTGTAAGCCGGAGGGCATAGATCTACCCGAACCGGGGCAATACGGCGTCGGTATGCTCTATTTCTCTCAAAGCACAGATGGTGAGCCCACCTCTACCTGCCAGCAACAGTTCGAAAAGATCGTAGCCGAAGAGGGACAAAAATTTCTTGGCTGGCGCCGAGTGCCAACCGATAACTCGACGCTGGGACAGACCTCTCTGGATAGTGAACCTGCGGTTTGGCAAGCCTTCATCGAAAGATCTGACCGTCAGTCGACGGCTGGAGGTCTATCTAACCCAACAGAGGATACCAACTCATTGGTAACCTTTGAGCGCAAGCTCTATGTCATCCGCAAGCGAGCCTCTAATCTGATTCGCTATGGTAGATCCACCTCCGGCAACCACGAACCTCTGGATCCGAACTTCTACATTCCCAGTTTGTCAGCACGTACCGTGGTCTATAAGGGCATGTTAACGCCGATGCAGGTGGGCGAATTCTATCCGGAGTTGCGAGATCCATTGATGACGGCGGCCATCGCTTTGGTTCATTCTCGATTTTCGACCAATACCTTCCCCAGTTGGGATCGTTCCCATCCTTATCGGTACCTAATCCATAACGGTGAGATCAATACCATTCGAGGTAACCAGAACTGGATGAAAGCACGCCAGACCATGTTTGTCTCTGAGCTATTCGGCGACGATATAACCAAAATCTTACCGATCCTCGACGAGGATGGTAGCGATTCTGCAATTTTCGACAATTGCCTAGAATTCCTGTCACTGTCTGGTCGCTCTATGGCGCACGCTGCTATGATGATGATTCCCGAACCGTGGGAGCGCCACCAGAGTATGGATGATGAACGGCGTGCCTTCTACCAGTACCACAGTTGTCTGATGGAGCCTTGGGACGGTCCGGCTTCAATCGCCTTCACTGATGGCCATATTGTTGGCGCTTGCCTGGACCGCAACGGGTTTCGGCCCTCCCGTTACTATGTTACCAAAGACGATTTAATCATACTAGCCTCAGAAGCAGGGGTAATCGACGTCGACCCTGAAGGTGTTGCTTATAAGGGACGGCTGGAGCCGGGGCGAATCCTGTTAGTCGATACACAACAGGGACGGATTATTAGTGACGAAGAGGTCAAGCGTAACGTTGCGACTGAACATCCATACGGACAATGGTTGAAAGAGCATCTGATCGCTCTTTCAGATTTGCCCCACGTGCCGGCTAAAGAACCGGAACACAATCATGGCAAAACCTTACAACGCCAACAGGCCTTTGGATACACCTATGAAGATCAACGCGTTTTCTTGGGGCCGATGTCTAAAATTGGCAGAGATCCGGTCGGATCGATGGGGAACGATGCGCCGTTAGCAGTCCTCTCTAACCAATCTCACCTGCTTTACAACTACTTTAAGCAACTTTTCGCACAGGTTACAAATCCACCGCTGGATCCACTGAAAGAGGAGATCATAACCTCTCCGGAGACAACTATTGGCCCCGAAGGAAACCTACTGAATCCAAGGCCGGAAAGTTGTCGCCAAATTAAGTTGGATACCCCAATCCTTTCCGATGAAGAGCTGGAGCAACTGCGGCGTGTAGACCAAGTGGGTCTAAAATCCAAAACACTGCCCATCCTGTTCCCCAAGCCGACGCCGACTGAGGAGCGGGCGTCGACTGAGAGTCGGACGCCTTCCGAAGAAACTGGCCAGAACCTAGAACGTGCTTTAGATCAATTATTCGCGGACGCTGATCAAGCCATTGAAGACGGTTACACAATTCTGATCCTATCGGACCGGGGGTTGGACGAAAACAGGGTGCCGATCCCAGCACTGCTGGCTGTCTCAGGATTGCACCACCACCTAGTACGGCAAGGCACCCGGACTAAGGTTGGTATCGCACTCGAATCCGGCGAACCGCGTGAAGTCCACCATTTCTGCCTGCTGATCGGCTATGGCATACAGGCGGTTAACCCTTACCTGGCCTTTGAAAGTTTGGCTGATATGATTCAACAAGGCCAGTTGACAGGCATCGAGTATCGTGAGGCGGTAAAAGGGTACATTAAGTCTGCAACTAAAGGCGTGGTAAAAGTCATGGCTAAGATCGGCATCTCCACTATTAAATCCTACCGGGGTGCCCAGATCTTTGAGGCGGTAGGAATTAAACGGGAGGTAATCGAGAAGTATTTCACCTGGACCGACAGTCGAGTGGAAGGAATTGGGCTCGAGATAATGGCTGAAGAGTCCCTGACTCGGCATTGCCGGGCCTATCCTGAGAGCCCGG
Organism: Candidatus Poribacteria bacterium; assembly: GCA_030748495.1. GTDB lineage: Bacteria > Poribacteria > WGA-4E > WGA-4E > UBA9662. The sequence goes on from JASMLX010000046.1 coordinate 9,357, forward strand.
TTGAAGATCCGACACTGGACGTTGGCGGCCATTACCAGTGGCGGCAGGGTGGAGAATATCACCAGTTTAATCCGATGACCGTCCACAAACTCCAATCGGCAACTAGAACCAATGACTATGATATCTATAAGGACTACGCTAAGCTGATCAACGACCAGTCAGAACAACTGGGAACCTTACGCGGCCTGCTGGACTTCAAACCGGCGGTAGCTCCAATTCCGCTGGAAGAGGTCGAACCGGTCGAGGCCATCTTTACCCGTTTTAAAACCGGTGCTATGTCCTATGGTTCCATCAGCAAAGAAGCACACGAAGCCCTGGCCATCGCCATGAACCGCATAGGCGGCAAAAGCAATACCGGCGAGGGCGGAGAAGACCCGGCTCGTTACACCCCGGAACCCAACGGCGACTCTAAAAACAGTGCTATTAAACAGGTGGCATCCGGACGATTCGGCGTTACCAGTAACTATCTGGTTCACGCTCAAGAGCTACAAATCAAGATGGCGCAGGGAGCTAAGCCGGGCGAAGGAGGGGAATTACCAGGTCGTAAAGTTTACCCCTGGATTGCCACCGTCCGACACTCGACACCGGGCGTAGAACTGATTTCACCACCACCCCATCACGATATCTACTCGATTGAAGATCTGGCTCAACTGATCCACGATCTCAAAAACTCTAACCCTCAAGCTCGGATTAATGTCAAGTTAGTTTCCGAGGTTGGGGTCGGTACCGTAGCCGCAGGCGTGGCCAAAGGACACGCTGATGTGGTCTTAATTAGCGGTCTGGACGGAGGCACCGGAGCCTCTCCCCAAACCAGTATAAAGCACGCTGGACTACCGTGGGAACTCGGCGTGGCCGAGACACATCAAACCCTGGTCTTGAACAATCTTCGCTCGCGAATCGTTGTCGAAACCGACGGTCAACTGAAAACGGGTCGAGACGTGGTGATTGCCGCCCTGTTGGGCGCTGAGGAATTCGGCTTCGCTACTACTGCCCTAGTGGCCCTAGGGTGTATCATGATGCGGGTTTGTCACCTGGACACCTGTCCTGTCGGGGTGGCTACCCAGAACCCAGAATTGCGTAAGAAGTTCATGGGCGACCCCGCTTACGTGGTCAATTTTCTCCGCTTTATCGCTGAGGATATGAGGGAGATCATGGCCAGCCTAGGGGTTCGGACCATCAACCAAATGATTGGTCGTACCGACCTACTGCAACCCAAGGAAAATGTATCACATTGGAAAGCCAGAGGGTTAGATCTAACGCCTCTTCTCCACCAACCCGATGCCGGTTCAGACATCGGTCGCTATCGTCAGATCGACCAGGATCATGGACTAGAAGGGGCGGTTGATAACCGTATTCTTCTGGACCTATGCCAGCCGGCCTTGGAGAAAGCGGAAAAGGTAAACGCTACGCTACCTATCAAAAATACCGATCGCGTGGTCGGTACCATTTTAGGCAGCCAGGTAACCCGAAACTTTGGCGTCGATGGACTGCCTGAAGATACAATCGATATCTGTTTTCAAGGATCAGCCGGTCAGTCATTTGCCGCTTTTACCCCGCCAGGTATCACTTTCCGTCTACAGGGCGAGGCCAACGACTATTTTGGTAAGGGATTATCCGGCAGTAAACAGATCGTCTGTCCACCGGCCGGTTCGACCTTTAAGCCGGAGGATAGCATTATCATCGGCAATGTGGCCTTCTACGGTGCTACAGCCGGTGAGGCCTATATCCGTGGAATGGCCGGTGAGCGCTTCTGCGTCCGAAATAGCGGTGTCAGTGCAGTGGTTGAAGGCGTCGGCGATCACGGTTGTGAATATATGACCGGCGGCAAAGTAGTCATCCTCGGCCAAACCGGCCGTAACTTTGCCGGTGGTATGTCGGGGGGGGTTGCCTATGTCTTGGATCGAGAAGGTGATTTTCATACCCGTTGCAACCAGGAACAATGCAGCCTGGAATTATTGCAAGATCCAACCGAAATCGAAGATGTTAAAACTATGATTCAAAGGCACGCCGAATACACCAGCAGTAGTTTAGCCGAAGAGATTTTAGCCGATTGGAACCGATTCGTATTACAGTTTGTCAAGGTAATGCCCGATGACTATAAGCGGATTCTGGACGCCTACCACGACGTTCAAAACGAAGGTCTGGAAGGTGAAGATGCCTGGCTGGCAGCCTTCCGACGCGCAGTATAATTGATCCGGCCGAATCCTGATAGATAAGAAAAATGAGAATGCCGACTGAAAGTCGGACGTGGTTACTGGCCACACCATTTTACATTCACACACACTTCACACTTATACTTCAAGAGGGATTAGAATGGGAAAACCGACCGGGTTTATGGAACATGATCGGGAACTTCCGGCCGACTGTTCACCGCTAGAACGCATTAAAAATTGGGATGAATTTCACTTACACTTCGACCAAGGAAAATTACAAACGCAAGGTTCACGTTGCATGGACTGTGGCGTGCCGTTTTGCCATACAGGTATGCGGTTGCCAGAAACTACTCCATTCGCATCAGGTTGCCCGATTAGCAACCTGATACCAGAATGGAACGACTTGGTCTACCGTGGATTGTGGAAAGAAGCACTGAATCGTTTACACAAGACCAACAACTTCCCGGAGTTCACTGGGCGAGTTTGTCCGGCGCCGTGTGAAGGAGCCTGCGTTTTGGGTATCACTGAACCTCCAGTAACGATCAAAAACATCGAAGTCTCGATTGCTGAAAAAGGTTGGAGCGAGGGCTGGATCGTGGCCGAACCTCCTGAACACCGGACCGGAAGAACAGTTGCCGTTGTCGGTTCCGGGCCAGCCGGACTCTCCTGCGCTGCTCAACTGAATGAAGCTGGGCATTTGGTGACGGTTTACGAAAGAGCTGATCGGATTGGTGGACTGTTAATGTACGGGATTCCTAACATGAAATTGGATAAAGCCTTCGTCCAGCGTCGGGTAGACCTGATGGCAGAAGAAGGTGTTACCTTTATCACCAATACCGAAATCGGTACCGATATTCAAGCCACAGAACTGGTCGAATCATTTGATGCGGTAGTCCTTTGTGGTGGTGCTACCAAACCGAACGATTTACCGATTGATGGTCGGGACCTAAACGGCATCCATTTTGCCGTCAAATTCCTGCACCAAAATACCAAAAGCATGCTCGACTCCAAGCACGCAGACGGCAACCATATCTCAGCGAAAGACAAGCATGTAGTTGTAATCGGTGGAGGGGATACGGGAACCGACTGTGTTGGTACTTCTGTGCGACACGGTTGCAAAACGATCACCCAGTTCGAAATTGTTGCGCGCCCACCGGATGAAAGGCTACCCAACAACCCGTGGCCGGAGTTTCCTCGAATCTACAAACTGGATTATGGTCAAGAAGAAGCAGCCGCCAAATTTGGTTATAATGACCCTCGTGAATATCTAACCAGTGCGACTAAATTTGTCGGAGACAAAGACGGCAACATTAAGGAGCTACACACAAGTCGATACGAATGGGTAGCAGGTGATAATGGAAGACCATTCCCTAAACCGATTGAGGGTACCGAAACGGTCCGGCCAGCTGATCTGGTGTTGTTAGCCATGGGCTTCCGTGGTCCAGAAGATACTATGCTGGAGCAACTCGGCGTCGAGCGCGACCAACGATCAAACGTTCAAGCAGAAGAAGGAAAGTATGCGACCAATGTCCCGGGGGTTTTTACGGCCGGAGATATGCGTCGAGGCCAAAGCCTGGTCGTTTGGGCTTTCAAAGAGGGGCGAGGGGCAGCACGCGAAGTTGACCGCTCCCTGATGGGATCAACGGATCTACCTTAAATTTAGTGCTGGACAGACTCCTAGCGGGTTCAGGTGCTCAACGTGTTAGCAACGCGACAAATTCTACAAAGAGAGTATCAAATATCATGAAAACCACAGTACACCGACCGAAGCCGGGACGATTACGTCTGATTCGCCAAACGCTTTCGGAACTTCCATCTCCCTCAGATTATTCGCCGGTTTCAACCGCGGTAGAAAAAAGTACTCAATTAGGTGAAGACCAAATATCCGCGACCCTAACTAGCCTACTCTCTCTGCCTCAGTCGACTACAGTCTTTGCTAATCCGATTCAGCACCAGACCACGGTAACCTGTAGCGAGGCCGAAATAGAACTGCAAATTAGGAGTTTTGCTATTCGAGGGTTAATCCAGGAGAGTGAAATCGTATCCGGTCAGCTAACTCCAGCTCAGTTGATTTTTACCGGGCTCTTCGGTCAACAACCGCAGGCCTTAGACGATCTCGATCAGGCAGAACTTCTGGGATCATTGATCGACCGTAAGTTTTTTCGCGTCACAGGAGAAAAACGAATAGGTCTAAACGGAAGCGCGACTATACCATATCTGGTCGCTACCTTCATGCAGGCTTATCCGGAGGCCGGACCGGAGTTAGCGGTTCAATACCTGTCAACGTTGCAAAAGAGCCAACGTTCCAGTCGAACCGACCGTGGCTTTAGCGACCAACGTCATATTGGCCTTTTTCTGACACAGCAGATCGCCGCTCACATGAATAACGTTGCTATCGGTGCGATGTCGACCTATATGCGCTACCAATTAGCAGAAAAACCAGATTTTCCATCTGCGGAACTAGCACGACAAACAGCAGACTTTATTACTCTGCATCAAGATGAGGGAAAAACGGCCTTCCAGACAACCTATAGCCTCCTACTTGGTCGTAAGGCAACCGAAATAGAAGGAAGAATCCTGGAGATGATGGGCATGATTCAAACTCATCACGGTTCTGCCGCCTCTAACATGGTCGCCCGATATATGGCCTCACTTCATACCGTTAGCATTAGCGACTTCTTTGTCGCTTCGCAGATGATTCTGGACGGGAAACGCCATTTTGGCGCTATTCACAACATGACCTCCTTCGTACGGGAGTTGGAACAGTTGTCTGCAGAGGAAAGGGAGTCTGTCATCCGGGAAAAGGTACTGACGGGTGGCTTACCGACCTTTGGTCATCCGGAAATTTCCGCCGCCGGCCGAGGCCAGAAAATACAACAAGATCCACGAGCCGCCATCTATCTGTCGCCCCTGTTTGACGCAGTTGACAGTGGTCAAATCGAGTTGTCTGACAACCAATTGAGAAGTCTTGAAATCGTTCAGCGAATTTATCAGATCGTCTTTGTCGAAGGTGTCGTTAAACCCGGATACAAGGAGGAGCCACCACTACGCCTGACACCGAATACCGATTTCGGCGCCTGGTGTGTGCAGGAGGCTTTAGGAATAAGTGATCCTGACCGAACCTTACTCACCTATATCTTTCGTGGATTTGGCTGGATCATGGATGGACGTGAACAGTTGCAACTAAAAATTATCCGTCCCGTAATTGCACCAGATCCTGTAATTATTCCCGACTCTGAAGACGATCAAACTGTACCAAACCTGGTCTTGAGCGTCCATAACCGGCTAAGTCAAACATTAAACGCATTTACCAAAAATTGGTCTATTTGACATCTTTCAGAAACACATATATTCAGACTTAAGGGTCCCAACTAAACTTACACACACCGAACTTAACAAAATACCATTAGGAGAAAACATGGCCAACTACGACAAACTTATCACCCCTTCAGGTGGCGGGAAGGTTGAGAAAGATACAACCCAATCCGTTGGCAAACTCAACGTACCCGACCAACCTATTATTCCTGTAATCGAAGGCGATGGAATTGGACGGGATATTATGCGGGCTACCCGTCGAGTAATAGACGCAGCGGTCGAAAAAGCCTTCGAAGGCCAAAAAAAGATCGTCTGGTTCGATATTTACGCCGGTGAGAACGCGCAAGAAAAGTATGGACAATGGTTGCCGGAAGATACATTCCAGGCTATTCGGGAATTCGGTGTGGCCTTGAAAGGACCACTTACCACCCCTGTCGGTGGTGGGTTCCGAAGCCTCAACGTCACCCTGCGACAGGAATTAGATCTCTTCGCCTGCATTCGCCCAGTCCGCCATTTTGAAGGTGTTGTTTCACCAGTCCGTCATCCAGAACAGATGGATGTGGTTATCTTCCGCGAAAATACGGAGGATGTCTACGCTGGTATCGAATGGGAACAAGGGTCGGATGAGGTGAAACAGGTCATCGGCTTCCTGCAAAATCAGATGGGCGTGACGGTCCGTGCGGATTCGGGGATAGGAATTAAACCCATCAGCATCTTCGGTACCCAACGTCTGGTTCGGATGGCAATCCAATATGCCATTGACCACAATCGGGAAAGCGTAACCCTGGTGCACAAGGGTAATATTATGAAGTTTACTGAAGGTGCGTTTGCCGATTGGGGCTATGAGGTAGCTGCTGAGGAATTTAGCCATCGAACGATTTCCGAAGCAGATCTTTGGGATCAACACAATGGTCAGGTACCTGAGGGGAAAATTGTGATTAAAGATAGGATTGCCGACAGCATGTTGCAACAGATCCTGACTCGGACCTCAGAATACGATGTTATCGCTACTCCCAATCTAAATGGCGATTATTTGTCTGATGCTTGTGCCGCTCAAGTTGGCGGAATTGGTATGGCTCCTGGCGGCAATATTGGTGATGTGGCTGCACTTTTTGAAGCCACTCACGGAACAGCCCCTAAATATACAGATCAAGATGTTGCTAATCCCAGTTCATTGATTCTATCGGCGGTGATGATGCTAGAGCATTTGGGCTGGCAATCAGCGGCAGATCTCATCATCTCTGGGATTGAAAAAACCATTGTTCAGAAACGTGTTACCTACGACCTGGAAAGATTGATGGATGGCGCAGCTAAACTCAAGACCTCTGAGTTTGGTACTGCCATCATCGAAAATATGGAGTAATCAAGTGGCTCGAAAAAAAATTAGTGTAATTGGTGCGGGTAATGTCGGCGCAACTGCCGCCTTCCTAATTGCTCAAAAACAGTTGGGTGATGTAGTGATGGTCGATATTATCGACGGTGTGCCACAAGGTAAAGCCTTGGATATGGCTCAAGCGGGTCCGGTCGAGATGTTCGATGCCAATCTGAGCGGTTCAGTTGGTTACGAAGAGACTGCCGGTTCAGACGTCGTCATCATCACCTCTGGTTCGCCCCGCAAACCGGGCATGACGCGTGAAGATCTACTCAATACCAATGCGAAAATTGTTGGTATAGTGACGGAGAACATAGTCAAACATTCGCCCGACTGCGTTATCGTCATGTTAACTAATCCGCTCGATATTATGACCTACCATGCCTGGAGAGTGTCGGGTTTCCCGTCAGAGCGAGTAGTCGGTCAAGCCGGCGTCCTCGACTCTGCTCGCTTCAGAACTTTCATCTCTATGGAACTCAATGTCTCCGTTGAAGATATAACGGCTATGGTAATGGGTGGGCACGGTGATACCATGGTGCCTCTGCCTCGTTATACAACCGTGGGAGGGATTCCGATTACCCAGCTTATCCCCTCTGAACGGATAGACGAAATCTCGGATCGAACCAGAAACGGTGGTGGCGAGATTGTGGAATTGCTGAAGGTAAGCGGTTACTACGCCGCCGGTGCCTCTCTGGCTCAAATGGCTGAAGCTATTGTTTTAGACAAAAAACGCCTAATTCCCTGCTCGGCTCACCTAACCGGTCAATATGAGATCAACGATCTGTATATCGGCGTACCGATCATACTGGCTGCCAGTGGCGTTGAAAAAATCATTGAGATTGAATTAACTGCTGAGGAAAAGGCCTCTTTACATAACTCGGCTGAAACCTATCGTCAAGGTATCGGCGTTATCGGCTATTAAAGCAACCGTATTAGCGAACAGCCGCAGGGATTTAACAACGCCTGCGGCTTTTTTCTTGCCCAATTTATTAGTGAATAGATTTCACCAACACTAATATGAAACTAAAAGGAACAGCATGACAACCATTCAACCACGCCTCTATTCTGGCTTACGCGATCGGTTGCCGGAACAAATGGTTTATCGTAACCACGTTATCGATAAATTGCGGCGTGTCTTTGAAAAATACGGTTTTGAACCGCTTGAAACACCAGCCATGGAGTATTACGATATTCTGACAGGTAAGTACGGCCAAGAGGCAGAAAACCTGATCTATCGCCTGGCCTATAGAGATGGGAAAACACTGGCTCTTCGTTACGATCTGACCGTACCTCTAGCACGAACCATTGGTATGAACGCAGAAATCGTTCGACCCATTTTTAAAAGGTATCAGATTCAACAGGTTTGGCGTGGCGAACGACCGCAAAAAGGACGTTACCGCGAATTCACCCAGTGCGATATCGATGCGGTTGGAAGCCAATCCATGCTGGTTGAAGCCGAGATTTTGACCATTATCGATGAGATGATGACCGACTTCGGTTTTACCGATTTCCAGATTTTGATCAACAACCGTAAGATCTTGGATGGTATGGTTGCCTATGCGGGTGTTCCAGACCAACTTAGAACAGTTTGCCGGTCAATCGATAAGCTAGATAAAATCGGTGAAGATAAAGTGAAAACCGAGCTAAGCCAAAATGGAATTGGTACTCAAACCATCGATAAGATCTTTGAAGTGATCTCCTTATCTGGAACCGACGTTTTAGATCAACTGGAACAGGTGGCAGGTGGACATGGACAAGCTGACGCAGGTATTAATGAACTACGAGAAATTGAACAGACGTTGAATACATTTGAGGTGCCAACGAACCATTATCAATTTGAACCGGCACTCGCTCGCGGGTTAGACTACTATACGGGACCGATTTTCGAAGTCGTGGTTCGAGAAGCTGAAATCGGCAGTGTGGTTGGTGGTGGGCGATGGGATACACTGATAGGACAATATATCGGTCGAGATATTCCAGCCGTCGGAACCTCCTTTGGTTTGGAACGCCTGATCGACGCCATGAAAAAGCTCAATCTATTGCCACAGGTTAAGACTCACACCCAGGTGCTGGTTGCGCCCTATAATCAAGAGGTTATGCCAGAAGCGCTAAAGCAACTGGCGCAACTGCGTCGAGCGGGAATCAATGCGGAAATCTACCTGGAACCCAAGTCATTTCGACAAACCTTCGGTTATGCAAGTCGAAAGGGAATTCCACTGGCACTGGTGGTCGCTCCTGACGAACTGAAACGGAACGAAATTGCGATTCGAAACATGAACACACGACAACAGATCATTTGTAGCCTCGACCAATACGTTGAACAGATACGGTCTTTGCTACAGGCAGGTGAAACTTTTTAACCACATCGGTGTGATACTTTGTTGGTAACTGGTAAAAGGTATAATCAATACAGATGACAATGCAAGAGCGTTTGTAAGAGTCATCCACCTACTTAATTGTCATATGTATGCCATTGGTAAAACTCAATTTTTCACAATAGACTCACATCAGAAGGAGCATCACAGGTGATAACTCCCAAATCAAATATCCAATCTCTGTTTAGTCGCGGTAAGATCTCGCCCAAACATTTAATCTTGATTGCCAGCCTGGTATTCGTGTTGACCGCAATCTGGCAGATTTTCGCCTTAAATCCAACTATGGTAATTGCTCAGACAGATGCTAATGATAGCGACCATATTTATCTGGAACGAGCTAATCGTGCCTTTATAAATCTAGTTAACAAAGCCAAACCGGCTGTGGTACAGATCACAACTACTCGAATGGTCTCGGAACGCCGTAACCGAATGCCGTTTGACGAAGACTTCTTTCGGCAGTGGCGCCGGTTCTTTCCTGAAGAATCGCCACCTGGAGAGGAAGAAAATCGCGATGCGGAACCTCGACAGCGTGAAATGCCAGGCGGACTTGGTTCCGGCGTAATTGTTAGTCCCGACGGTTTTATCCTGACCAACAATCATGTGATTGAAGGTGCTAGCGACATAAAAATCGTCTTCTCAGATGGTCGTGAGTTTGAGGCTGAAATCGTCGGTGCTGATGCTGGACGAGACGGTACCGACTTAGCTGTTTTGAGGATCGACCAGAAAAATCTACCCTATTTGGAGTTTGGTGATTCAAACCAGTTGGAGGTTGGAGAATGGGTGGTGGCTATCGGAAGTCCTTTCGGTCTATCACAGACAGTGACACGCGGTATTGTCAGTGCTAAGGGGCGTGACACTGGCGATGTCAGCATTGCCACCTATGCTGACTTTATTCAAACTGATGCGGCTATCAACCGGGGAAATAGTGGCGGTGCTTTGATTAACGTTTACGGCCAACTGATCGGTATCAATACAGCAATCCTGACAGGAAGCGGATTTTCACAGGGTAATGTTGGTGTGGGGTTTGCTATCCCTAGTAACTTGGTCAGAAAGATCATGACCGCCTTGAAGGAGAAAGGCGAGGTCACACGTGGTTGGTTGGGAATTCAGTTTCAAGATGTTACAGCGGATATCGCTGAAAAAGCGGGCCTGAATCAACCGAAGGGAGCACTGGTTGTCATGGTTGGAAAAGGAAGCCCTGCTGAAAAAGGGGGGCTTCGACGCGGTGATATCATCGTTTCTCTCAATGACAACCAAATTGAGGATGGAGAAGACCTCAGAAATCTTGTTGCTGATGCTGGGGCTGGTGAACGGGTGGCAATCAAGGCAGTTCGCAAAGGTAAAACCAAGAATCTCAAAGTTAAATTAGGGAAAAGAACCGATGGTGTCTTAGCTTCGTTGCGAACGGGACGAGAAATAGCACCTGATGCCGAAGGCGGTGAGTCGGAAATCTTCGCTGGTATGCAGGTAGTCAACTTAACGAAAGAGTTGGCCGAAAAATATGGCTATCAAGATGAAAGTGGCGTGGTAGTCACTGAATTGAAAGAAGATAGTCCGGCTGAAAGAGCGAGGATTCAAATTGGTGACCTGATCAAGGAGATCGATTGGGAACCGGTCACCAGTATTGAAGATTATCGAACTCGACTGAAAGCCGTAGTCAAGGAGTCTAAAATTCTGCTCCATGTTCGCCATCCAAATGGTCGTCCGGAGTACGTAACGCTTGATATGGACTGAGAATAAGTTCACCACGGACGAAGCGAATGAAGGGCCAGGTTCTCTACGCGATCTTAACTAATTTGCGGTGATGGCGGAATTGCCTCCCGTAACAACTCGATTAGATGCTTGGGTTCTCGTCCCGTTCCGTGCTTAATCTGCTCCCGGCAGGAGACTCCGGAAACAGCGACTTCTACCTCCCCATCCCGGTTGGATGCGTGCGACCGAATCCGGTCGAAAAGACGGAGCTCTCCAATCTTCATCGACAGGTCGTAGTGCTCAGTCTCGTAGCCAAACGATCCGGCCATTCCACAACAGCTAGAATCGATCACCTCTACTTCGTAATTCAGGGGTAAATCGAGTAGTTGAGCAGATGATTTGGTGCCAACCAACGCTCGCTGATGACAGTGCCCGTGAAGCAAAATGTCTTTGCAGCTATCCGTAAAGCTCAAGTGTTCCTTTCCCTGAAGCAGTAACTCTTCAATCATGAAGGTATGGTTGGCGATCAATTTCGATTCTGCTCCTGGCAGGAGATCGACATAATCGTCGGTTAGGGCTGAGACACAACTAGGTTCACAGCCAACAATTGGAACCCCTTGCCGGGCGTAAGGCAACAGCCAACCAATATTGTATCGGGCGTTCTGAATGGCTTGGTCGAGCATCCCATTGGAAATCATCGGTCGTCCACAACACCGTTTCGGTGGTAGAATAACCTCAAACCCGGCGGCTTCTAATACCTCGACCACGGCTTTACCAACCTGAGGATAGTTGTGGTTGGTAAAGGTGTCGTAGAAAAAAACGACTTGTTTGGTTTTGCCTGAGCCAACCGGTTTAGGTGGGCGATGCCTAAACCATTCGGTAAAGGTTTCTCGAACGAAATTGGGCAATACTCGGCGCCGGTCCACACCAAACAATTTCTCCATCATCCATTTGGAGACCGATGTATTCATCATCCAGTTGGAGACCGGAGCCAGTGCAGAACCGATCTGACTCAACTTGGCGATGTCAGCGAAAAGACGGTTGCGTAGCGGTAGCCCGTGTTGGTTATAGTATTGAGCGAGAAACTCGTACTTGATTTTGGCCATATCTACGTTGGACGGACACTCCGATTTGCAAGCTTTGCACGCCAGACAGAGATCCAAAACATCGTACAGCGATTGGTTCTTAAAATCTTCGTGGGGTAGAATACCTGAAATCACATGCCGTAGAGCGTTAGCACGACCACGAGTCGAGTGTTTTTCTTCTCGCGTACCGATGAAGGAGGGACACATGGTTCCGGTCAGCGTTTTGCGACAGGCACCGACTCCGTTGCACATCTCAATTGCCCGCTCAAATCCGCCCTGATTTGAGAAGTCGAAATAGGTGTCGATCCGGATGGTGTTATACTCGGCACCGAAGCGAAGGTTTTCCGTCATCGGTGGCGCATCGACAATCTTGCCTGGATTCATAATTCCAGTTGGATCAAAGGCTTGTTTGACCTGGCGGAAGGCTTGGTAGAGTTCGGGGCCGAACATACTTTGGATCCACTCACTTCTGACGTGACCATCACCATGTTCGCCACTCATAGCACCACCGAGATCCACCAGTAGATCTCGCACCTGTCTGGCGATGGAATACATCTTTTGAATTTCCGATTCGGATTTAAGATTGATGACCGGTCGGTTGTGAAGCAACCCAACACTAGCATGGGCGTAGTAAGCGGCGGTGGTATCGTGATCTTCGATAATCTGCGCAAAACGGCGTACATATTCCGGTAGATGCTCAATCGGTACCGCGGCATCTTCCACAAAAGCAATTGGTTTATGGTCACCTTTCATGCCCATCAATAACCCTAATCCAGCTTTTCTTGTCTCCCATACGTTGGCTTTCTGCTCTGCGCTTAGGCAACGAACAAAGGCATACCCCAAGCCTAAAGACTTCATCTGCTGTTCCAAGTTATCGAGTTGCGCTAACAACTCCTGTTCCGTCTGACCGTAAAACTCAACCGCTAAAATTGCACCGGGGCCTTCCCCATTCGGCTCATTTTGAATAAAGTTGCTAACCTTTGAAAATTCTAAGGATCCTTTGGTCATGTTAATGATAGTATCGTCGATCAATTCAACTGCAGTTGGCCGGCATGACAAAATAGGGGCAACCGCTTCCATAGACTCGATCAGAGTTTGGAAGTGGATTACACTCAAAGCCGTCATTTTCGGCGTTGGTACCAGGTTAATTTTTGCCTCTGTTACTGTGGCCAGCGTACCTTCGGAACCGACGATCATCTTAGCCAGGTTAAACGGATGATCGTCATCGCAACCATCTCGCCGGTAAGGTGTGACCTCCTTAGATCCAGCATTGGACACGAATTCATCCAGATTGTAACCGGCCACTCGACGTAAAATGCGCGGATAGCGCTCGCGGATCAAATTTTGGTTCTGCTCAACAATTTGGCAAATCCGGCGATAGATTTCTGCTTCTTGAGAATCTCCGTCCTTTTTGATCTCCAATTCGGCTACCGAAAGCGGTTCCGCCACAATTTCTTCGCCATTAGGCAAAACCAGATTTAGCGACATTACATGGTCGATGGTCTTACCGTAAATTACCGAGTGGGAACCAGCAGAATTGTTCCCGATAGTGCCACCAACATTAGCACGACTACTGGTTGCTACATCGGGGGCATACATCAAGCCGCAAAGTTTTAACTGATGGTTCAGTTCATCGATAACGATGCCGGGTTCGACTCGGGCCCACTTCTCTTCAGCATCGATCTCAATGACCCGGTTCATGTATTTGGAGAAGTCGATCACTACGGCTTGCCCAACGGTCTGGCCAGCCAAACTGGTACCGCCGCCTCGTGGTAAGATCGGAACGTTATATTGGTAGCAGATTTGGATGATTTTCAGTACATCAGCTTTGTGGCAGGGCAGGACAACGCCGATAGGTTCAACCTGGTATAAACTGGCATCGGTGCTATAGAGCGCCTTCGAATAACGGTCGAACCGCACTTCACCTTCGATTTGATCAGAGAGGATCTGTTCCAGTTCGGTTGAGTCGATAGAAACTGAATTGGTTTGGTCTAAGTTAGACATGTCAAATTGGACTGGGAAAGAAACTCCCTGGTAATCCGGTATCTCTTAATCTCTTATATATTGTTGCATTCAATGCTAAATTATCTGATTGAAAACCTCTGCTTTTATGCGAAGCAGGTTAGAACTAATATGCTCCATTTGTTATCCACTTTCATTCCCCTGATATCGCGATCCCATTTGCTGGATGTAGGTACTAAGTGCTAACAAGGGAAAAACAGAAGCATAAATCAGATCTTTGTATCCGCCAATAATTTCCCAGTAAATGCCAACACAGGCGGCGTCCCAAGAACCATCCTGATGTTGCCGGTCGAGTAAATAACGCAATCCTTTCGCAATTGATGGGTTGACTGAATCAGGGGAATGGACCGGCTTGGCATATAATAAGGCGTAGACAGACCAGGCCGTTTGTTCTACCGTACTTTCGGTTGGTTGACCAAACATATCCTCTCCCCAACCACCGTCGGGTTGTTGGTTTTCTTCCAACCAACTAAGACCTCGTTCGACCTCCGGACAAGCAGACAATCCGGTTTTAGCCAACGCAACAATTGCACAGGCGGTACCGTAGGTAAACTTCGATAACCACAAGTCCGACCAGTATCCTTCTGCAGTGATCTCTTGACGCAGCCAGTTGATGGCATTGTTAACTAAGTCTTCATATCCACCGAATGCCAGTAAGGCCTCGATAGCATGAGCGGTGATGGAGACGCAACCTACATCGCCTTCACCCGGGACATAGGTGCTCCAGCTACCATCTGCAGACTGGTTGTTTACCAGCCATTGGATTCCGTGTTCGATAGACCTGGTAACTGCTAACCCGGACGAATCGACCGGGTCAGAATTATTAGGACCGGAGTCCAGGTTAACGTGCGCTTGAGACTGAATCAGGGACAGCGTCGCAAGTGCGGTGTCGTCCCCATCAGACAGTAGAGAGGAGCTTCCATTCTGAGCATCAAGTCCAGAGAATGCCCACCCTCCGTCACCGGATTGCTGTTTTATTAGCCAGCGAGCAGCAGTTTGTATTTGAGGGATAAAGGTTAAGGTGGGATCGTGTGACAGATGAGTCAGTGTAATGGTGGATAGTGCAGTATCCCAGACGTTGAGGTTAAGTGCTTCCCGGCAACCACCATCCGTATTTCGTGTATGTTCCAGCCAGGCAATTGCAGACTCGATCTCCTCTGCTGTTATCAGGTCGGTAAACTGCCGTCGTGCTTCAACCATAGCTAAAGTGGCCAAGGCCGTGATGTAGTTGACCCGAAACCAACTACCATCAGTTAACCGGCAAGCTAGCATCCAGCTAAGCATATCTGCTACTACGGAGCGTCGTTTCTTAGTATGTGCTTCGATCAGGATCATAGCTGGAACTAGGGTTTGCTGTTCCGCTACAAACAGTTGATTAAAGGTTTTAGAATAAAAAAAATCGGCAGACGGTAGAAGATGCTTAGGCGGTTTCATTCGCCTAGCCAGCCCGGGCAAGAGAGATTGAATCCCACGAATAGCGAGCACCACAATAGCTGGAGGTGTCAGTTTCGACCAAGCAAACTGGTTCAGATGTGCATAAGCTAACTTGATCAAACCTAGTTGGGGTAGGCTCAGATCGATATTGCTGTCTTTAGCATCAACCGTCGAGGAATAAGACAGAATTAGTCGCGCAAAGTCGGTCGCATTTTGATTGGGGATTTTAGATCCATCCAAAGACCAGCGACCATCAGGCAACCGCTGATTGTGCAACCAATCCAGTAACGACGGATCTGGATTTTGCCCTTGTGCTATCTGCACCCAAGCCAAAGCGCAGGTCGGAAATGTCATGGAGGAGAGTTGCCCTTCAAATCGACCATCCAGGAACTGTTGAGAAGTTAGAAATTTACCTCCACGGTTAATGGCAGAGATAACCTCAGCCTTCATAGGAAAAGGGCAATTCCCACCGTCATCGACAAAATCGAAGTCTCGAGTCATCTTTGTTTTGATGATTAGATCGTCAGGAGTAGACTATAAAAAATGTACTCAACTCGAAACATCATTGACCGCATGGCGGAAGATTGCCAATCCATCCCCTTCCGCTACCAGGTCCTCACGTGTCCAGCGTGGATGATTATATCGAGTCAGGTAACGTTCGGGGTGTGGCATCATCCCCAGAATCCGTCCGGTCGGATCGCAAATACCTGCAATATTTCGGGATGAGCCATTTGGATTGTCTGGATAATCCGACGAAGCATAACGGAACACAATTTGTCCATTGCTTTCCAGTTGATCAATCGTCTCCTCAGGTGCGATAAACCTCCCCTCAGCGTGAGCAACTGGCAAGTAGATCTGTTCCGGTAGCCCCTGTGTAAACACACAATTGGTAGACTCCGTGGTAAGTGTTGTCCATCGACACTCGAATTTCGAGGAGGTATTGGAGGTCAGCGAAACTTCCTGAGCAACAGCATTAATTTGGGGCAGAAGACCCGACCGCACTAATACTTGAAAGCCGTTACAGATGCCGATGATCAATCCATTCTTTTCGATAAAATCGATAATGGCATCCAGTAATTTATAGCGGATTTCATTCGCCAGTAAAATGCCTGCCGCAATGTCGTCCCCATAGGAAAAGCCACCTGGAATGGCTAGTATTTGGTAATCGGATAACGAAACCTGTTGTGATAGGAGTTGGTTGATGTGAACGAGGGCTGTCTTAGCCCCAGCCAATTGGAAAGCATAATCGGTTTCGTAATCACAGTTTGTTCCGGCAGTACGTAGTACCAGAACTTTGGGTTGGCGGATTTGAGGAGATGGCATATTCACAGGAACCTTGGTTTAATTGGGAAATAGACGATTTGACGACAACGGGATTTTCGGCCGAAATTTAAAAAATCAACTGGAAAATAGTAGCACAAGCTATCAGTTCAAGTCAATCAGCCACTTGGTTGAATACCCTAGATCTAACTCGTGCCACCTATTCTATTTCAATTGTTGGCGTGCCAGGCTCAGGTTATTGCGTAACACACGGCTTTTTGGAACCAATTTTAAACCATCTTCAAGTTGGCGAATACCTTCTTTAACTTTCCCTCCATTGAGCAGTTTGACTGCCTGATTATTATAATATCCTTCTGCTATGGCTTCGAACTTACGTCGATTATTCTTGGATTTACTGATTCCTTGGACTATCACCTGTCTAGCCTGAGCAACTTCACCTTTCTTGAGTGCAAAGTCTGCCCACTCAAGCATAGTAGCATCCCAATTGTTAATGAGTGTTTTCCCACCGGGTTTAATCTTCAATCCTCGTTCCAATATCCGTACGGCCTCCTCAAACTGTTTCAATTTGGCTAATTCTAAAGACCAATTGTTGTAGATGGAAGCTTTCGTATCCAGGATCTGGTTTGGATTTGGCATCTCCTTAACACCTTGGTCCAGTATGTCTATAGCGGGGAGGAATTTTCTTTGCTTGGCTAATTTCTGGGCTGGATCGATATAAGCAAAGGCCAACGCTTCTAATAGCACTTTGTCGTTGGGTTTTGTTTTTAGGGCTTGCTGGAAGATCTTAGCCGATTTTTCAAATGGTAGGTTCCTAGCTGATTCGATCACCATATTAACGCTGAGTTTGTCGAAAACATCTTCCTTGGGTAGCGCTTTTTTAGCTATCTCGATAGATCGGCTAGCTAAATCAAACTGATGTTTTTTAATCGCAGTCTGAATTTGATCGGTATAGGCTGTTCGCAAATTTTGTTGCAATCGCCTATCTCGTGGATAGAGTTGAATTCCTTTCTCGACGATCTGAATCCCTTGCTTAAACTGTTTGGATTTCAGTAGATGGTAACTCCAGTTGACATAGACGTTGTACTGGAGTTCGGCCGGCTGCTTTATTTGCGGGAATAGTTGCTTGCTCTTCTCGATGACATAGAGCGCGTCCTGATAGCGTTTGGCGTGATCGAGTGAGATGATATAGTTGGCCAAACCACTTTCCCACGTATTGACAGTTCGTGGCAAATCAGCAGCCAACTGCCAACCGAGGTAAAGAACCTTGGCTGCTTCCGCATGTTTTTTTTGATCGCTGAGTGTTTTGTAACGGTTAGAGCAGATTAAGGCAACCATCTGCCGATCCCCAATCTCGGTTCGTGCCTGATAGTCTCGTTGGGGTACATAGACAAAACCGGTTAAACGACCAAACTGATCCAGGATATCTTTGCGAGCTGAGGGATCGAAACCGTATTGTATAGTTGTTTCAATATCGATTTTTTGGTTGGGAAATTTAAGTTGGGAAAAGACATGGTCCTTGACTACAACACCGGTGATGTTAATACCAAACTTGCGGCAAATAGCAGCATACAGAATTGATGAAGATACGCAGTTAAAGTCATGATTTCGCAGCATCGCATCAATTCGGGTCTGGTTAGATCTGTAGGTCCGAAAAAAGTGGGTATGCAGCCAATCCAAAATGAACTCGGCTAGTCTGGATTTGGGAGGAGGCACTTTTTCGGTCTGGATTGCAGCCGAGATATCTCGCGCAACTCGATCCACAGTCTGTTTTAACTTTGTCATTTCACTGGCTGAGACCCCTGAAGTAATCAAGGCAAAGGTGACGTAATTCTCATAGGAATAAGGTTCGTTAGTTGCTACCATCCGCTTCTCTGCTTCAGACAGCGTTAGAATGTGAGCCAATTCTTTTTCAATGGAGGGCAAACCAAATCCACTAACCGGCATAATGACTATAAAAAAAAACGGGAAAATAGATCCAATCCAACCCAAGGCCGGTAAGCTTACCATTGATCAAAAAATAAAACCGTGTTAGAATAAAAGTGTGGAAACAATTCGTCAAGTTGAAGTTTTTCCTGTTAAAGTAGGTTTGAAAACCTCGTTTAAGATCGGTACCGGTTTCGTCGGCGATGCTGCGTCAGCAGGTGATCATCTATTTGTCAAAATTACAACCGATGAAGGAGTTGTCGGTTGGGGGGAACAGCGCGCCTTACCCTCCTGGAGTTACGAAACTATCGCCTCAATGGTGACAACTATCCGAGATTATATCGCCCCGATTTTGGTCGGGACCGATCCATTTCAGGTAAATCAGATTCATCATCAGATCAGTCAGGCCCTCAAACCTGCGGTTAGCAATGGACACCCTTTTGCCTTAGCTGCTGTCGATATCGCTTTGCACGACCTGATCGGTCGGATGCTGAACGTACCGATTCATGTTCTGCTAGGTGGCAAAAGGCAATCGAAGATACCACTTTGCTATGCGTTGAGCATCGATACCCCAGTAGTGATGGCGCTCCAAGCCCAAGCGCTCGATCCGTGTCGGCATTTCAAGGTCAAAGTGGCAGGTGAACCGGGGGCAGATGAAGCGAGACTTCGCGCTGTCGCTGAGGCCGTTCCAGAGGCTCAATTATGGATTGATGCCAACCAAAGTTATATTCCATCACAAGCTATCGACTTGCTCCGTCGGATAGTAGATCTACAGCAGGTCAAAGTTTTTGAACAGCCGGTTCCCAGCCCAGACTGGTTTGGGCTAAAACGCGTACGAGAAAACACCCATATTCCAATTGCAGTGGACGAAGGGTGCTTCTCTAGTTATGATCTAGCTAAGATTGTTCAACTTGAATGTGTAGATGCCGTTGTACTGAAAGTCTGCAAATCAGGAGGCCTTCGGCAGTGTCTAAAGACGGCACATCTAGCGGAAGCCCACTCGATTGAACTGTTTGGCAGTGGTTTGACGGAAGCGGGTATTGGCTTCATTGCTTCAGTACATCTATTCTCCACTTTAGATCTGGTGTTCCCACCAGAACTGAATGCCCCTGCTTTTCTGGATCATTTGGTCACAACAACTAGCTTGACTATCGACCAAACTGTAGTTGAAGTGCCAGATACTGCTGGACTTGGTATTAAACCAGATCTGGATTACATTTCCGCTCACAGTTTCCAACTTTAATTTGTATTATAACACACTCGAGCTAAATCCAAATTAACAGACAGGAGTTAACAATGGCAAAAATTACCATGTTTAAAGGGTACGAAGGGGAACCACCATTCCCCAAACCAGAGGAGAAAGTCTTACCCAATATAGTGACAGCGCAAGATGGCGTTCCTGTCAAATATCCAGATTGTGACGGCCTCGGCGTACGGATTGTTCATCCGGCCAATCCAAATGCACCAGCCGAAAATTTGGGCTTGGTGATATTCTACATTCCACCCCATGTTCTTCTGGAGCCAGGTAGCCACCATACCGAGGAATGTTATGTCATTTTGAAAGGGGAAGGAACCATGACCCTGGCAGGAGAAGAGGTGGCTGTTAAAGCCGGAATGTTTATCCACTTGCCCCCTTGGTGTGAGCACGGCATCGAAAACACAGGCAATGAAACGATGGAAGTTTTGATTTGCACCTCGCCACCTAACCCATAAGCGATTGAGTCTCCAGTGAAAGTTGAACTTCAAGGAAAAGTTGCATTGGTAACGGGTGCGGCCAGAGGAATTGGGAAGGCAATTGCCAACAAGCTCGCACAAAACGGCGCTACCGTCATCTTTGCCGACATCAACCATCCATTAGTGCAACAGACCGCCGGTCAAGCCGATCAACAATTTGAATCTAACTGTCAACCGCTGCAGATGGACGTGAGAGATCCAGAACAGGTCGAGCAGGGCATCCAACATATCCTGACAGACTTTGGTCATCTCGATATTTTAATTAATAACGCGGGTATTAATACACTGGCTCACCGGGTCAACATCGATCAGTTTCCGTTAGCTGAATGGCAACAAATCCTGGATGTCGATCTAACCGGTCTATTCACTGTCAGTCAATACGCCAGTCGCCCGATGATTGCCCAACAACAGGGACGGATCGTCAACATCGCTTCAGTAGCAGGTTTGGTTCCATTACGCTTGCAGTGTGCTTTTACCGCTGCCAAGGCAGGTGTGGTCAACCTAACTAAGGCTATGGCAATTGAACTGGGGTCAAATGGTGTCCTCGTTAATGGTGTAGCACCTGGATCTGTTTTAACTGAGGGCACTAGGAAGTTGTTTTACAGTGACGATGCTAAGTTTCGCCAGTCCATGCAAAGCTTACTGGATCATATTCCGCTCGGTCGCCCAGCTGAAACAGAGGAGATCGCACATGCAGTCCTTTTTCTCGTCGCCCCGGAAAGCAGTTATATCAATGGACATGTTTTGGTAGTAGACGGTGGCTGGACGGCCGGTTACCTGCGCGAATTCTAGTGTTTTAGCCTTTTGTTGGGCAACCTGTTTCAAATCTCTATCGCACTGCCAATTCGTTCGACTGGTAATGCAACGTAAGATAGATCTACCGTTAGTTGCATTTGTAGATACTGCATCTCCTCATCGGTGTATGTTTGCAGAGGTGTTCCCTTATAGCTTTTGTTATCACACATAACCCTTATTTCGGTAGTGTGGTTTTCAATCTGACTTTCCAGTAATTCTAAAATTGTCATCGCATAACCTCTGCTTTTAGTTGAGTGAACGATTATCGATACTAGATCAGCATATGTCTACCGATTATAAAGGAACAATATAACGAGAATCAAGTCCAGTCGATCAAGGAAACCAATATCAGTAAATCACCTTGAAAAACCCTCAAGTTATGGATAAAGTTTCAATCTCGAGTTAAACTCGAGACTTGCCGAAAATGATCACGATGAAACGAGCTAGATCTACATTACTTCCGGCCTTTATTTTTGTCACCTCAGTGTTTTTGCTCCTTAGTTGCAGTGAATCAACAGAGGATACAACCAAAGTTATAGCCGAATCTCCGCTTACCGGAACTATCCAGGGACAAATCATGCCGGGTGGAAGTGGTGCTATGGTTGAACTGATAAAAGATAATCAAGTGGTCCATTTAATCGCAGTTGATAAGGAGGATAAATACTTTTTTGCCGATCTCGCATTTGGAATCTACCAAATTAAGATTACGGCTGAAGGTTATCGATCAGTAGAGCCAATTACTACCGTTAACCTTCAGCAAGAGCAACTGAATTTAGACCTAAAACTTCAGCCTAATGGATCTGAGGTCGGAGACCTAGCCCCAGATTTTTCATTGTCAGACGTCAATGGGAACAAGGTTGCCCTCAGCGACTACACCGGAAAAAAGAGCCTGCTGCTGACATTCAATCGAGGCAAGTTCTGACCGGTTTGTCTGCCGCAACTGGTACAGTTGTTACTGCCAAACTATCAGAAGATTAATCGTCTTGGGGCAGAGGTTATCGCTATCAGTCAACAGTCGGTGAACGAAAACCGGGAGGTCAGCGAACAACACAAGTTGCCTTATCCCTGTTTGTCCGATCCTGGTGCAGATACCATTCGGGGCTACAACGTTCTGGATTTCGCTAATGTTCCCAAAGTCGCCTTTTTTATTATCGATAAAACAGGAAGGATCCACTGGTGCTCGACGCATAGCGGAGGAGATCCTGATGACCTGCCCCAAATTAACGATCTTCTGGATGTGTTGAGGAAGATCCAGTGAACCGACTGTGGCTGGGATTCTTTTTCGCTTTTACCTTTCTATCGGTTTTATGGGATGTGACCCCTCACTCGATGAAGAATCTGATGAATTACCTCCTTCCAAACAGGCTGAATCTGCCCCTAATTTCTATCTGCTGAATACCGAAGAGGAGACGGTTTCGCTTTCCGGTTTTCGAGGACAGGTGGTTTTGCTGGACTTCTGGGCTGCCTGGTGTAAACCTTGTCAAACAGAAATGCCAATTTTTGATCGGCTCTACAACCAGCATCAAACCGAAGGGCTCAATGTAGTCGGCATCGCCCTTGATCGGGAAAGGATGGAGGTGGTAAACCCATTCATCAAAAAGTTTGGAATCGACTATCCCATTCTTTTTGCTAATGATCGAGTGCTCAAAGACTACGATATTATGGCACTGCCAACAACCATCTTAATTGATAGAGAAGGAAGAATACAGCGCAGATTTGAAGGGGCTGAAGGATCTAAGACGGTTTACGAACAGGAGATCAAAAAATGGCTCTGATTAAGCTAATCTCAGTTCAGTTCTACCGGTGTCTACTGATACTATATGTTTGGTGTTGCCTCTCTGGTTATGCCTGGCAGATTGTAGAACAGTCTGAAATCCAACTCAATTTGTTGGCTGAGGCTTCCACTTTTTCTTCCACTCTCCGCCCATCGGTACCGATCATGCCGCCAATTCTAACCGAATTCGAGCAATTGCATGAAGAAGAGCTCAAGTCTAATTCATCATCTAGCCAAGCCGCTAGTGTTTGCGCCAATGGCGTTTGTACAATCTACTAACCGGTTTTCTATTAACCTGCTCCTATCTCTGTTTTATGTTCGGGGTATCTACAAGAGTCCAGGCGGAATACGCCTACCAGATCCAAAATAGCTTCCAGTATAACGATCATCTTGAATTCGGCCTGAGTGTAGCCCCCAATACCAACCCATTGGCGGGTCGCCAGGACTATCAGTTATCGGGTCTGATTAATCAGTCATAGACTAAGGGAAAGTTGTCAGATTCAATTACCAGTCGGCTAGTTGGTGAAGTGAGAGGGAATGCTCAACATCATCAATACTTCGAGAGGAGATATTGACTATCTTTACTGGTTATACGGGTGAAATGGGTGGTCAGCTAAGCTACCGCTTGATAGAACAGGCACCGGCGGTTCAATTAAGCTACCGACTTCAACGCCACAGCCGTGTTGATCCTGTTTTTGATCGATGGGAACAGATGCTTGCCTAGGATGGGGGAATATACTAAAATACACCTATAAGCTGAAGCAGTTTGATGATTCAATGACCCGGCGAGAAGATTTCCAATTAGTTAGCTTTTATCAACACCAATTCAACTTTCACCTTCGTCTCAAGTTGTGGCAAATGTTGCTGGCCAGGTTGTCTTATCAATTAGCTTTTCAGGGATACGAGGATAACCTGAGTGTTTGGTTCGGTCTGTAGCAGAACTAAAGAAAGCTGGAACCCGTCTTGGCCAACATCATCAATTATCGTTTCGAGTCCCCTACTTAGTGACGAATCAGCTCATTATTCAGCCAGAGGTTACCTATCAAAGAAATCGAGGTAACGTGCCTTTTTATCACTTTTCAATCAGTGAAGGTCGACTAGTTACCTTCTACCGCTTTCAGGAAAAGAGATTGGTTCAACTGATGACGGCTTGGCGGAAATTGCGATTCCCACACCGCCAAACAGGAAACGACAACCGCTTTCGTCAAGATCTACAACTTCGGTTGGAAGGAAAATTTCGTTGGAAGTTAACTAATCGACTAACACTAACAGCAGATTACCACCGGTACCAAAACCGGACTAACGAAACCGTCCTCCGCCTATCCTTTCTAAATTTTGAGCAAAATCGGTGCTGGGTAACGATTGAGTATGCCAACTGAGTCTATTTGCCGGACTTCTAAACTCGGTGGCCCGACTGCTGATTCTTACGATGATCAAGCAAATTAAATTAACCCTACCTAACTATCGACGAGGATTTCACCTGATTACTTCTGAGATTGCTGATGCCTTAGGCCAACTGCCAGAAACTGGAATCTTAAGCATTTTCATTCAGCATACCTCGGCTGGCCTAACGATAAATGAAAATGCAGATCCGACGGTTCGACAAGATTTTGAGAGTAGTTTCAACTATCTGGTTGGTGAAAATGAGCCCTTTTACCTCCATACTTACGAAGGGGCCGACGATATGCCAGCGCATATTAAATCGACGCTGGTTGACAGTTCGCTGACCATCCCTATTACCAACCATCGACTAAACCTGGGACAATGGCAAGGAATCTATCTTTGCGAATTTAGGAACCGCGGTGGACGACGGAATTTAGTGCTGACAATTTACACTTAGATTTGGTTGCCGAGTTAAGCTAAAGTCAAGCTATTTTGTTTAATAAGTAAAAATGCTTATAAAATAGCTTGGTGACTAAATCGACCGTGTGTTATAATTCACTAGTCAACGGTAGGTCCAATTTTTTCGATCTTCAAGACAACCAAGATATGGCACCTTTAGCCGACCGACACAATCGCATCGCAACTAACCTGAGGGTTTCAGTCACTGATGTTTGTAATCTCCGCTGTCTCTACTGCATGACAGAAAAGATGGATTTCGTTGAGCGGAGCGAGATTATGACGTTCGACGAAATCGTGCGTCTGGTCGGTATTAGCGTCAGCTTGGGTGTTAATAAAGTGCGGTTGACAGGCGGAGAGCCTCTGGTTCGAAAAAACCTGCCAGAGTTGGTCGAGAATCTTTTTGCCATTCGAGGCTTAACTGATGTCAGCTTGACCACTAATGGCATCGGTTTGGCAAGTCAAGCCCAAAAGTTCTATGATGTTGGCTTACGGCGGATTAACATTAGCTTGGATTCGCTCAGTGAAGTCAAATTCGCTCAGATCACGCGGCGAAATCTGTTAGGCCAAGTCTTGGACGGGTTGGAAGAGGCTCGGCAGGTTGGATTTGATCCGATCAAAATCAATGCGGTGCCGATGCGCGGTTTTACCGAAGATGAAGTACTGGATCTGGTCGAGTTTGCACGTAATAACGGTTACGAAATGCGGTTTATTGAGTTCATGCCACTCGATGCTGACAATATTTGGGGACAGGAGATGTTTATTCCCAACACAGAATTGAAAGATAGAATCGGTCAAGCCTTTCCTTTACAGGGGGAGGAGGATGGTCGCCGCCTACACGCTACGGCTAAAGATTATTGGTTTCGCGATGGTAAGGGAAAAATTGGTTTCATCTCCTCGGTGACCGAACCATTCTGCCACGATTGTAATCGAGTTCGACTGACCGCTGACGGAAAGTTTAGAAACTGCCTATTTGCTTTAGAAGAAACCGACCTCTTGACACCCCTTCGCCATGGTGCAACAGATCTTCATTTGGCAGATCTAATGCGACAATCGGTGGCAGACAAGGCGGAAGGGCATTTAATTAATTCACAAAACTACATTAAACCTAAAAGAAACATGTCGATGATTGGCGGCTGAAAAAATAGGCTACGGAGCAATAAACTCACTAATGCAACACCAATTGACCATTAACAACCTCCATGCCGATGTAAATGGAGAAGAAATTTTAACAGGGGTTGACTTAACCATTCGCTCTGGCGAGATTCATGCCATGATGGGGCCAAACGGCTCTGGGAAGAGCACGCTGGCCAACACCTTGATGGGGCACCCTAGCTATAAAGTGACCTCCGGTGCCGTCACTTTTGATGGTCAAGACCTGATCGAATTGGAAGCAGACGAACGCGCCAAAATGGGACTATTCCTGGCTTTTCAGTACCCAATGGCGATTCCCGGCGTCACCATGGCCAACTTTCTCCGGCTGGCAGTCAGCTCTGTCCGCAATAATGGAACATCTGATTCTACTACTACCTCCTTGATTCCGATGCGAGAGTTTCGTCAGGAACTCCGTCAAAAGATGAAGAAACTGGGCATTGATGAAGCTTTTGCTCGTCGCTACCTAAATGATGGGTTTTCTGGTGGTGAAAAGAAACGGGCTGAAATCCTGCAATTGGCAATGCTAGAGCCTAAAATTGCCATTCTGGATGAGACGGATTCCGGTTTGGATATCGATGCAGTACGCATCGTTGGTGAGAGTGTCAATCAATTGATTGGTTCCGATTTGGGCGTTTTGGTGATTACGCACTATCCTCGACTACTCAGTTATATTAAGCCGGATCATGTCCATATCATTTTGGGCGGACGAGTGGTTGAGTCCGGTGGGTGGGAATTAGCGGAACAACTCGAAGCCGAAGGCTACGACGCCATACGTGAAAAGTATAAAGAAGTAGATCTGGATACAAAGGAACAGTATACGAATACTGTTCCTGCTAACGTGTAGGGAACGGCAAGGGGAGCAATGATGGCAATTAACAAAGCACAACCAGACATAGGTAACTATAAATACGGTTTTAGCGATGACATCAAACCCGTTTATAAATCGCAAAAAGGGCTTAGCGAAAAGGTAATCCACCAGTTGAGTGACATCAAAAATGAACCTGACTGGATGCGTCAGTATCGCCTGGAGGCTTACCAGATTTTCAAAGATAAGCCTGATCTCGATTGGGGAGGCGATCTTTCGCAGCTCGATTACGACGATATCTACTACTACGTTAAGGCCTCGGATCGGGAAGAGAGAAGCTGGGATGATGTGCCTGATGACATCAAAAATACCTTTGACCGGCTGGGGATACCGGAAGCCGAGCAGAAATTCCTGTCCGGTGTCGGTGCCCAATACGATTCTGAGGTCGTCTACCACAGCATCGAAGAGGAGCTGGATAAAATTGGTGTCATTTTTATGAGTACCGACCAGGCCTTACAGGAACATCCAGATCTGTTTCGCGAATACTTCGGCACGGTGATCCCCTCTGCTGACAACAAATTTGCCGCTTTGAACAGTGCTGTCTGGAGTGGGGGGAGTTTCATCTACGTTCCACCGGGAGTCAAGGTCAGTTATCCGTTGCAGGCCTATTTCCGGATTAACACGGAAAATATGGGGCAGTTCGAGCGAACATTAATTATCGCAGACGAAGGGGCTGAGGTTCACTATGTCGAAGGATGTACAGCTCCTATTTATACCAGTGAATCTCTGCATAGTGCGGTGGTCGAGATCATCTGTAAGCCCAAATCGAGAGTTCGTTACACAACCATCCAGAATTGGGCCAACAACATCTACAATCTAGTAACCAAGCGAGCCA
Source organism: Candidatus Poribacteria bacterium (assembly GCA_030748495.1). Classification (GTDB taxonomy): domain Bacteria; phylum Poribacteria; class WGA-4E; order WGA-4E; family UBA9662. The sequence goes on from JASMLX010000046.1 coordinate 37,006, forward strand.
TGGCTCACGAGGATGCCACCATGGAGTGGGTAGACGGTAATTTGGGCTCCAAGCTAACCATGAAATACCCTAGTGTTTACATGGTGGGCGAAAGAGCGCACGGCGAAATCCTGTCCATTGCTTTCGCTAGCCAGGGACAACACCAAGATGCCGGTGGAAAAGTAGTACACTTAGCTCCAAATACAACCTCCAAAATCACTTCTAAATCAATTAGCAAAGATGGTGGTAGAGCTACCTACCGTGGGCTGTTAAAAGTTGGCAGTGGTGCCGCCAACTGCAAATCCAATGTGGTTTGCGACGCCCTGATCTTGGATCCCGAATCTCAGTCCGACACCTACCCCTACATCGAAATCGACGAACAGGACGTTACCATCGAACACGAAGCCCGTGTCAGTAAGATTGGTGAAGAACAATTGTTCTACCTGATGAGCCGGGGTATTTCAGAAGAAGATGCCTCGACCATGATCGTCAATGGGTTCATCGAGCCGCTGGTCAAAGAATTACCGATGGAATACGCGGTTGAAATGAATCGATTGATCCAGTTACAAATGGAGGGATCTGTTGGCTAGCCACTCTCACGCCAACTGCAATAACATTGATAGCATCAAATTTAACCGACCCAGATTTAACTGACGCGGATAAAGAATCAGTACCCCAGATGGTAACCACGGAAAACGGGAATACCACCACGGTTCTTGGTCAAGCGGCCTTTTCCTCCAATTACATCGCGTCTACATTTGTGAGTCAAGGCGAACCGCAGTGGATGCTGAATCGTCGGTCCGACGCTTTTGAGCAGTTTCGCACTACGCCAATGCCAAGTACGGAGTTAGAAGCGTGGAGACGGACGGATATCCGGGGATTATCGATTGACAATTTTCATCCTCCGACACCAGACACTTTGGACTCAACGTTAGTCCAGCAAATTCCGCATGATTCTGATCAACAGGTTGGCCTGCTTGTTCAACAAAATGGTGTTATACTGAACTCAGTTAATTCAAATAGGGGCGTATATTTCGCTGATCTCCAGACAGCACTCAAAGAAAAGCCAGGCTTGGTCGAGACCTATCTGGGGCAGGCGATCCAACAAAGCCAAACCTACAGCAGAAATCGTTTCGAGGTGATGCATAACGCCTTTATGAAAGGCGGGTATGTACTTTATTTGCCGGCAGGAGCTGTCGTGGAAGATCCGTTTCAGGTCTTCATAACGCTAAACGGAGACGCGGTAGCCGATTTCTCGCACACGCTGATTATTGCGGAAGCCAACAGTCAAGCCACGATTTTTGAGGAGTTTCGCTCCACCGCGGATAAGGATCCGGCCCTTCATTGTGGGGCAGTAGAGATCTTTTTATCTCCCAATGCACACCTAAACTTCGTACAAATTCAAGGCTGGAACCAGAAAACCTGGCACTTTTCCACCCAGCGCGCAATCGTTGAGCGTGACGCTAATCTTCGTTGGGTAACCACTTGTCTGGGTAGTCGGTTAACCAAGATTGATCAACTGGTTGAGTTGACGGGCACAGGTGCCAATGCGGATATGCTGGGTTTGGCGTTGGCCGATAAACGACAGCATATAGATGTGCATACCTACCAGAAACACGCGGCACCACATACGACCAGTGATCTCCTTTATCGGAACGTACTTACCGATCGATCTCGGACAGTTTGGCGCGGCATGATCGAAGTGGTCCAAGATGCCCAAAACATTGACGCCTACCAAAAAAATGACAACCTTCTACTGAGTAAACACGCCCGGGCAGATACGATCCCTGGACTGGAAATATTAGCTGACGAAGTTCGCTGTACACACGGGGCAACTGCGGGGCAAATTGACCCAGAGCAGATCTACTATCTGATGAGCCGGGGTTTGCCCCAGCACTGGGCAGAAGAAGTGATCGTTTCTGGATTCCTCGAACCGGTATTACAACGAATTCCGTCAAATGACTTGAGAAACCGGCTAGAGCAGTCGATTTCCCATAAACTAGAAAAGGATGCAACCCCTGTATCCGCCAAGCAATGAATGATTACTAACGAAGCAACATATTCATTGTTACATGCAAAAAAGGAGTATACGAAGTGAACCAACCTAAAATCACCGGTTATATGAAACCACAGTGTGGATGGAGCCGTGGTGTGCGGGCTGTTTTTGAAAAATATGGCTTGGCATACGACGATCTCGATATCATTAACAATTCTGGCAACTTCCAGGAAATGGTCGAGAAAACAGGCCAAACCCTGCAGCCCTGCATTCAGATTGATGATATTATGCTAGTCGATGTCGATGGCGACGAAGTTGAAGCCTATTTACTACAAGAAAAAATTGTTGAGCCAAACGACACTGAGGTGGGAGTCGCTACCAACAGCGCCTGCTCCGACGAAGAGCACGACGCTATGCGACAAGCTGCAGCGACAAACTGGACCAGCTTTTCTAGCTAAATCTTGAACTGCCGAAGCGATTTCGCAATCCTTACCGATTCACCCGACGGCACGGCCTACTTGGATAGTGCAGCCACAAGCCTGACTCCCGATTGTGTACTGGAAAAAGTAAACCGGTACTATCGGTATTACAACGCTAACATTCATCGTGGCATTCATAACTGGGCCGAGAAGGCAACGGTAGAATACGAAGCGGTCCGTCCGATTGTGGGCGATTTCATTCAAATGGGTACTACTACTGTTAAGGATTGCGAAATCGTTTTTAGCAGCGGTACCACACACAGTATCAACCTAGTTGCTAACAGCTTTTGTGCTGACTGGGACTCGGATGATCAGGTGATTATTAGCGAGGCTGAGCATCACGCCAATATTGTTCCCTGGCAACAGCTTCGAGATCGTAGCGGTGTTAAACTTCAAGTCGTTTTTCTGGACGAAAAAGGGCAAATTGATCTAGGCCACTTAGAAGATCTGCTGAAGCGTGGAACCAGGCGTTCGTTGGTTGCTACCAGTATTTTGCCCAATGCCACCGGCATCTTGCAGGATTGGCAACAGATCGGTCAATTGTCCAAAATGTATGACGCCACTGTTCTTTTCGACGGAGCACAGAGCGTCCCCCGGATTCAAACCGATGTTTCGGTTTGTGATTTTTTGGTTTTTAGCGGGCATAAGATTTATGGGCCAACGGGTGTTGGCGTCCTCTACGCTCGGCAGGGACTCCTTGATGATGCCCCTCCCTACATGAGCGGTGGCGATATGATCAAAACCGTTAATTTTGCCGAAACCACTTTTAATATCATGCCATGGCGGTATGAAGCGGGGACACAGAATATCGCTGGTGTCATCGGTTTGGGGCGCGCGATTCAGTGGGTTCAAGAACAAGGAATTGATAATATCACAGCCCACGAAGCAATGATTTCCGACTACGCACAGGAAGCCCTCAAATCGGTCGATCGAGTTTCGGTTTTTTTCCCGGATTCATCCAAACTGGGATTAATTGTCTTCGCCGTGGATAATGCACAAAGTAGCGATGTGGCAACGTTATTAAATGCACAGCAGGTAGCCGTCAGAAGCGGCTATCTATGCGCTGAACCAATCCTGAGGAATCGGCTTGGCCGAGGCGTCATCCGGGCTAGTTTTGGTTGCTATACCACAACTGAAGAGATCGATCGCCTGATCACGGCACTGCAAAAGTCGTTGCAGACCTTATAGCTCCTCCTACATCTCAGCTATAGTGATGATGATCACAGAAGAGATCCAGGATATCCGACAGCTACTGGAAGATTGTCCGGATGACCTCACTAAATATCAAACGATCATTGAAATGGGAGATGATCTTGACCCCTATCCTGAATCATATAAGCTGGATGAACTCAAAGTATCAGGCTGCCAAAGTGATCTTTGGCTTTATGCCGAACATCACGGTGACTGTTTACATATGATCGCGACCAGCGACGCTGTCATTGTTCGTGGTTTGGTGGCTATTGTTTTTCAGATATTAAACGATCGCCCTCGGCAAGAAATTCGAGACTTCGACGCGGCTCTTCTAGCTCAACTGGGCATTCAAAATATAGTAACGCCTGGTCGGCAGAATGGTATCGGAAGCCTGATTAACCGAATCAAATTATTAGCAAGTTAAGAACGAAATGGCAGATTTTTTTAAGGTGGCAGCGCTAGGTGAAATCCCGCCAGGTGGGAGAAAGCTGGTTGAAGTCGATTTTTTACCGGTAGCTATATTTAACATTGATGGTGAAATTTTCGCGGTTGAAGATGTTTGTACTCACGATGGTGGTCCATTAGTTGAAGGAGAAGCAGAGGGCGAAGAAATTGTTTGCCCACGCCATGGTGCCCGCTTTAACATCAAAACAGGTGAGGCACTTTGTATGCCAGCCTTTGAGCCAATCGAATGTTATCCGGTTAAAATCGAAAACAATGAGATCTTCGTCTGTGTAGACTAAGTCGCGCTGCTAACGACTAACGAGATTTTTCCTGATTGAGTTGAGGACATTTTTAGGAGTGTTTATAATGGTTGCAGAAGAAACAGTTATGGAACAATTGAAAGAGGTTATCGACCCAGACGTTGGTATCAATATCGTTGATATGGGATTGATATACGGGGTCGATATTACAGACGACGCTGTCGAGGTTCAGATGACACTCACCAGTCCTGCTTGCCCTGCTGCCCCACAACTTGTCAACGGGTCGCAGGCTGTCGTGCAGCAACTTGACGGCGTTGAGACCGTCAATATACATGTCGTCTGGGAACCTCGCTGGACACCAGAAATGATGAGTGAGGAGGCCAAGGATGAACTCGGTATTTTTTAGAGCGGCAGTAGCCCCGCACCCAGTTACTTACCAGGTTGAGACTGGTTCCCCGGCTGGAGAGGTTAAGAAGCAACAAGTAAAGCCGAGATCCATATCCAGAAACTATGACTACAGTTAAAATATGGAGTGGTGAAGATCAAGCTCAAGGCCGCTTCACCTAACTTCTAACTTTGTTTTAAAACTACGGTTTGGAGACCAGATGGGGGTGATACTGTAGAATGATTCCCAAGTCACCGACAATCCAGCCGTGGTGCCGATCAACCATGTAGATGGCATTCAGGTTGTAGGTGGTATCGACCGATTCCGAACGCCACGTCTGTCCGCCATCGATAGTATGTAATACCACCCCCTCACCTCCAATTGCCCATCCTTCGTTGCGGTCGAGAAAGAAAACGTCTTTGAGGAAATTTTTGAGACGGCTAGGCTGAATTTGCCAATTTCGCCCCCCATCATCGGTATGAAAAATTAGTCCGTCAATACCGACCACCCATCCCGTTTGGGCATCGACAAAATAGACGCTATAGAGCCAGCGTTCGCCTAGTCGTTTTTGGAGTCGCCAATTTTGACCACCGTTTTCGGTATGCAGGATTAATCCACCGTCACCGACAATCCACCCTTCCCGAGGGTTGACGAAATGTAACCCAAAAAGATCTCGATTGACACCGCTTTGCTGACGATGCCAGTTTTGGCCCCCATCGGTTGTGTGCAGAATCTCACCGCTGTTACCCGCAATCCAGCCCAGTTGAGAGTCCAGAAAGTAAAGGCGCAATAGCGCATTTTTGGTGTCAGCCTCCTGAAGTTGCCAGTTTTGACCACCATCTTTGGTATGCAGAATGGTACCCCACTCGGCCGTTGCCCAACCCGTTTGTAGGTCGACAAAATGGGTAGACATGAAACACTCCATCGTACCACTGTTCCGTGATTCCCAAAGTTGTCCACCATCCAAAGTAATAAAAATCTGGCCCCGATCTCCGACCACATAACCCTGCTCACTTGAAACAAAAGCCAAGTCCGACAACAGGTAACAAGGGGTAGTCTGCAACTCCCAAACTTGTCCGCCGTCTTTGGTATGAAGAATAGTCCCAAACTCGCCGACAGCCCACCCTTTTTTGGCATCGACAAAATGGACACCCTGTAATACCACATCACCGCCGGGGATTTGTCTGTGCCCGCCCCGCTGATGTTGCCACGACTGCCCTCCATCTTTGGTATGTAGTACTACCCCCAAGTCACCGACAATCCAACCGTTGTTTGGGTCCGGGAAACTCATCTCAAATAGAATAAAACTATGAAGAGGTTCATCGCCCATCCGTAGTCGCTGACCATAAGCCTCCTCGTGGCGTTGGTTAGATCCTTCGGTAACGTATTGCCAAGATTGCCCTCCGTCCTGGGTTTTTAAAATGGTTCGCTTATTACCAGTGATCCATCCGCACTGGGCGTCAGCGAAGTAAACGCTGGAAAGTTCGTAGCCGACTGGACGTTGCCGACCCCAGTTTCGACCTCCATTCTGAGTGTGATAAATATAGCCTTCATAGGTGACAATCCATCCCAAATCTGGATTTAAAAAATAGACCCCCCGTAAGGCATGTTCTCGAAAGTCGCCCGGTATTTTTTGCCAGGACTGTCCACCGTCAAGGGTATGAAGGAGCAATCCATAATCGCCAATTACCCAACCTTGATCGGTATCAATGAAACATAGGTCATAAAGATTATTAACGGTGTTGGTGGATTGAAAGCGCCAATTTTCACCCCCATCAAAGGTTGATAAGACAACGCCGTTGTCACCGATGATCCAGCCAATCTGAGCAGTTGTAAATTGAACTTTCCGAAGCGGAAAAACGGTTCCACTTTTTTGTGAATGCCAGTTTTTTCCACCATCATACGTTGTCGCTATAATGCTCTCAAGATCTTCGCTGTGTGAACTGCCTTCGTTGTTGCCAACAGCCCAACCCTTCTGACCGTTCCAGAAAAATACATCGTAAAACCGGGTTTCCCAATCCGCTTGTCGAATCTGCTTCCAACTTCCACTCCGATGCGGAATCTCGGTATCTTGACACCCAATAACCACGTAGAGTAATCCCAGTGCACAAGCGCAGTACGTGGCAAGTACCGCATATTGTAAACAGGTAGAAGAAGGGCGAGACGGCCTATTCATGTTAGGGGTTAACACCGGCGATAGTAACTTTAGTCGGGGAATTAATTTTTCTCATTAGCCAGCGATGATCAATCCTCATTATACTATCATCTCGTACAATGTAAAAACCGAAATATCGATTCCGATTACCAAGAGGCCAACCTATTGCCAGGCCCTCTGAAGCAACAAGAAGAAAGATTAACATGCCGTGAAATCATCTTTGTAATGTTTTTCTATCTATTGCACGTCTATCGCAGTGTAAACTATCCGCCCTCTTTTTCTCAAATCGCTTGGAAACCGGAGTCATTCCATGGATCGCATAGCTAATAAAGGAAGAACGGTTTGTCTGCGTGGCGCGGGTTCCAGTCGCTGGCACAGCCGCTGACACAGTCAATCACATGTTGTAGGTGAAAATCGTCAACCGTATCGCACTGCACTTCCGGATTGCGCAACGCATCGTTCCTACCGGGCTCAGGATTGCCAGCAACGCAGTCGTCACGAAACCAGATGGGAATATGCCCAATGTTGGACGGTGTAATAAAACGCACGGTCAAAGCCGAGCTGAGTTAGCCTTGCCGGTTACCGGCTTTGAATGATCAATGCGTTTGCCGATTAGACTGATCTCTTTACCCACTCCGATCAAGACCTGCATCCTCCAGTGCCAGTTCCAGCGATAACCTCCGGAGTTACCGTCAAAAAGGGCTCTGCCCAGACCCAGATGCTACTTGCCGAAGACACTTGTGCGACAACCCTGCTTTTTAGGCCAGGAGATCAAATTTTTAGTCAACCTGGCCAGATCAGAGAGTTACCATAGCCCGGTGGGACGCCTTGGCGTAGATTGGTGCGCCAGGTTAGCGTCTTGTGAGAAGCGTGTACCGCAATGATATGCATATGGAATGTGGTGTGGACGCATTGTAAAACGTAATTTCTTCTTCCGTAATACGATTGATATCCGGGTTCGGAAAACGGTTTCAAGATCGTTACAGGAGACGTTCTTCCCAACCAAAATCGCCTGCTATAATGAGAACGATGTTGAGTCGATCGACCGTTTCTTGCTCACTCATTTATTCATTTTCCCTTTGACTGCGCAGATCTTCGGCTAAAGCTGCTCCCTGATGGGAACCATGATCAACTGAGTGAGTATATTGTTCAGCGGTCGATCTGCAGCCGGAGCATTCAAAATTCTATTGAAATAGACGGCGATAAATTCTATGATTGGCATCTCCCCTACCCTAATAGGCACTTTAGTGGCGGGCATAATGCCCGATGCGGGTGGCATAATGCCCGATGCGGGTGGCATTGTGCCCGTTAGTAGTGGTGCCCTATCTAATTATCTCCTGCTAGAATCCCTGTATTCACGGCCCTTTATGGAGCTAGTTGAGGTGGCATGTAAGTTGCTTTCTGTAAGAGTGCTAATGGAAGTGGATTCACTTTGCAAATAATAGGATATAGGCATCCTATTATTTTATTCCCTGCATCTTATAATCCGTATTGATAGGTTTAAGGTAACTTTAAATGACGATAACAGATGAAAGTACTATTGGCAGCGTAGCGGCTTCTTTTCCGTCTACTATTTCAATTTTTCAACGCTACAAAATCGACTACTGTTGTGGAGGAGGAAAAACACTTCATCGGTCAGCCTCTGAAATGGGGATTGATCCCGAAAATCTAATC
>JASMLX010000470.1 GCA_030748495.1 Candidatus Poribacteria bacterium
GAACGTCCAGTTGTAGAGATGAGACAGAGAATTAGTGACTGGAAGAGTAATACAATCATAGGAAGAAGAGATCAGGGCTCCCTGATCTCTCTGGTAGAACGCAAATCACTTTACACACTAATTGAGTCGGCTCAGCGTAAACCATTACTTTTGACCATGGAAAAGAATTTGCTAAACACAGGACGTTGGCTAAAAAATTTGAGGCCGATATTTATTTTGCCCATCCATATGCCTGCTGGCAGAAAGGACGGAATGAAAATACAACTGGACTGATCAGACAGTAGTTTCCAAAATCTCATGACCTCTCATCTGTAACGAAAGACGAGCTTGAAGCTGCTAGGGCTAAATTGAACAACCGGCCAAGGAAAAAGCTTGAGTACAGAACACCTGCGGAAGTATTCTTTAACATAAAATCTATTCTAGCCCAATATGTTGCACTGTCTCCTTCCCAACCGCCTCCCTTGACCGCAGTTTGGGGGGGAGCTGAAAGAATCACCACTGCTTAAGTCAGGAAACAACGGCGGGAGGGCCAATTTGGCACCGATGGTTAGCAGAGGCGAAAAACCTGGCTA
>JASMLX010000471.1 GCA_030748495.1 Candidatus Poribacteria bacterium
CACGGAAACCCTGGCCAAGCTAAACACAGCAGATTTGGACGATGGGGATTACCGTATCTGGCTGACAGCACAAGATCAGCTGCAACATTCCAGTGTTTTTAAAGTTATGATACGTACCGATAACACCCCACCTGCTGTCAAAATATTGGCACCGAAAGCTAATCAACGGGTCTTGAAACAGGTCACTATTTCTGCTGTAACTAGTGATTTCCATTTGGATAGCTATCGTCTCGATTACACCACTGATTTAGCAGCAAACGAATGGTGGCAAATCTATGTTAAAGGAGACTTGTATCAAAAAGACGAAGGAGGCCAGTTAAAACCGCTGGAATTGCAACAGATTGAGATCCAGCAAGAGTGGGAAGTTCCAATCAAGGAAGGACAGGTTTGGATTCGGCTATTAGCCACCGATATCGCTGGAAACACAAATATTCAGACCATCCAAGTTGAAGTGCCTGCGGCAATAGTGACCCGAAAAGGCGGTACTATTGCCCCTACAGATCAGCAAGCAGAACTTTACTTTCCGCCCAATACACTGGATCAAGATGAAATCGTGACCGTCAATGCTTTA
>JASMLX010000472.1 GCA_030748495.1 Candidatus Poribacteria bacterium
TTTATCTCCTCATAATTTAGTATCCTGAACCATTGAGACCTCAATAATTATAACCTCAATTTACTTATAGCATGTATATTATAAAATAAAGTATTTAATATTTTAAGTAATTCAAAAAATAAGAGTTGATACTCAATTAATGATTAAAATTAGTTTTTTACATGGGTCCTATGCATTGAGGGCCTAAATCCACTGCCATCATGGATGCATCAAAACTTTTAAGGATCATATTATTTTTAATTGCGGAACTTCCGGTTTCATCCCAGAGATTGTTGAACTCACCAGGATCCTGCTCCAAATCGTAGAGTTCCCCCAAACCAATACCATGGTAGACCACGAGTTTGTAACGCTCATCACGGAGCATGGTGGCACGTGTATGAAATGGCTGGTTCAGGGCACCAAAGAATTCACTTCGGACCATCGGTTTGTGGGATGTGGCAGATTTTATTCCAGAAAGGATCGGCCAAAGCGACATGCCCTGCATGTAATCCGGCTGAGGGATTCCCAGGATCTCCATCAGTGTGGGAGTAATATCCATCAATTCCACCAATGCTTCACTTTGGAGACCCT
>JASMLX010000473.1 GCA_030748495.1 Candidatus Poribacteria bacterium
TCAAGTATTTCGGCTCATGAATTATAGGTCAGATTTGGACATGGCTAATTTTTTCCCCTATAGGTGGCATCACTTTGTAGGTAGTATGAACGGAGATAAATATGTTGCTAGGTTTCGAATTATTCTTAATTGCTACTTTATTTAGAGTTGTTACATTTGCTGTCTTTTTAGTTTTAGCTAAAAACCTCATCTATAGTAGAAAAGTACTTAACCAAAATGACCGACAAAACAATTAAAGGTGTTTTGGGGGAAATGAATAAAGCCAGCACGAGCTATTCGAGCATTAAGACATTAAATTTTGAGTATATATCAGATCTTCAACTAGATCCTGAAAGAACCTAAAGAACTACTACTAGATAGTGCGTAATCTCTGCTTGAATGGGATATGTTTCTTGGCATTAATCCCGTACGGGGTGTGTTGACTGGTGGGGATACACACTCTCCCCACCAGCAATTTCCTCCATTTCCCCCCGATTCTAAACTTTACTTCCATTTAATAACTTAGCCTTCAAGATTCTAGTCCTCCAACCAATAAGCGAATACCCGGTCAATCCGAGGCTTTCTC
>JASMLX010000474.1 GCA_030748495.1 Candidatus Poribacteria bacterium
GATGTTGAGTCAATAGGGAAACTGGCGGTAAAATGGGGGTTTATCAAGTCAAACTGATCACATTAGACGATACGACTTCCGATCAACCCAACAAATAAAACTAACACGACCTCCGTAAACTCATCACCACATCCAACTAAATTTTCGAATCATACTTCCAATAGGTTTTTGTAATCACAGCCGAGTGGGTTTCGGGTGCAATCCCCCCGATCTTAGCTCTCTGCCTATTATATCGCTGTCTTCGGCCTGGCTGGCAACACCCCGCATTAACGAAACGCCGTCATCAAGCTGAACATCAGCAGTTAGCCGAGATTAAGGGGCGGTCGTTACTGCAACGGTTAAAGGCGGTTCTGGTGGCTAATCCTTAACAGGGACGCATTTCGCACGGTTTAGGGGGAATTAAGGCAGTTCTGCAACACACCGAAAACCGAAATGATCGTCTGGGTTCGATGGCCTTTTACCATCACGGACAGCTACTCTTAGTCGATGCTTTTTCGTGTACCATGAACCACCCCGTACGACCCGGTATTCGCCTGTCCTCGGCCCAATTGGGTTCTTAGCTAGC
>JASMLX010000475.1 GCA_030748495.1 Candidatus Poribacteria bacterium
ATTGCGTGTTTTAGTCAGTGAGGGTGTGCCTTTGGGACTCCTAACTCTTTTCGCCTTGTCCATCTTGGACTACCCCCCTTGGTTGATACTGTGAACGTTCACAGTGAAGGCAAAAGGCTATTAATAGCCCTTGGTTCTCACTGCGTGAAAACGCAGTATGGCTTGGTTCTCACTGTGCTCGAGCACAGTGAAGGCAACAGGCGCATTAATGCGCTTGCTATCACTGAGACATGACACCGGTGTCCACTCTGCTCTCACTGAGGAAATCCCCAGTGAGAAACCCTTACCATCACTGAGCTACACTCTCTGTTGCGACTCTGACTACGTGACATACTATGGCACGCCTTACCTTTACCATCTGAATGACTTGTGATATTATGATAGAGGAGTCATTTTTATGACTCCTTTCCTCCAGACACCTCATTTCATTTCTCACGAAGTGGAGTGAGGTTTTTTATTAGTCATGTAGGCTTCACTGTTTTAGCATTGACGTACGTATCAGAAAAACGACCGTTATTCTGAAACAAAATCAACTCTCGTTTTTAGCCTGTTTTCA
>JASMLX010000476.1 GCA_030748495.1 Candidatus Poribacteria bacterium
TAATAGCTGGATTCAAGTAGTAAGTGCAACATTGTATGATTCTCCAAAGAATACCTGATTGGGTGTTTTATACCCAAATCTTTTCCTTGGACGATTGTTGAGCCTTTTCATGGCGTGGATCAACTCCTTATCCGTAATGGTCCTAAAGTCCCTATTTTTTGGAAAGTATTGACGGATAAGACCGTTGGTGTTTTCATTTGTCCCTCTTTCCCAGGAAGAGTACGCATGAGCAAAATAGAAGTTACATTTTAGCCCCTTTGCGATTTTCTCATGATTTCCAAACTCTTTTCCATTATCGGATGTGATTGTATGAACTTGATCAGAGATGGAATACAACAATTGTTTCATTGCGCTCTCGGTGTTTTCCTTCGTTCGTCTATCCACCTTGTATACAAGAGCCAGTCCGGATTTTCTTTCTGTCAGAGAGACAATGGCCTGCTTATGGGCTTTACCAATAATTGTATCCGCTTCCCAGTCTCCGATTCTATTCCTTCTGTCAACGATATCAGGTCGTTCATCAATACTGACCCTGTTTATCAGGTTACCCCGCCGG
>JASMLX010000477.1 GCA_030748495.1 Candidatus Poribacteria bacterium
TCTCTTTGGTCCACTGGTTACCGTCTGGTGAAAAAGCACTGACAATACAACCACTAACCCCCTGATCTTTACGCTCGGGTTGGGCACTATAATAGTACATTCGATAACCAGCCTCATGGGGCAAGGCAATGACATTGGGCGTCAAGACACGATGCGGACTCCGATCCACATCGATATCAATAACCACATTGGGGTCCTTGATCCAAACAGTACCCGGGTCTTCTGGCTGATAATGAGTAAGAAACATCCATTCCGGTAATGAAGTCATGACTTAGACCTTGATTTATGTCGACAGGATTAATGTCTGTAAACATCTACCATTCAAGCAGAGATTAGGCACTGTCTAGCAGTTGTGGCCTGGTTTCTTTCAGGATTCTAGTTGGAAATCCGATATAAACTCAACAGATTTGGTTTGTAATCTAACTGTTTTGATTTCACTTTTCCAGCCTTAAATCCAAACTCAAATAAATTAATGCTGGTTTTCCACCTGCTCCAGCCTCTATCCATCACTTCGACTTCGGTCTTCTCAAAGTCAAAGGAGCAAGGTTATC
>JASMLX010000478.1 GCA_030748495.1 Candidatus Poribacteria bacterium
TAGATAAGGTGTTCTATCGCTTACTTTCTGGAAATCATCAAGGCATAATGGCACATCAGCAGCGTGTGCTATGGCCAATAGATGCAAAACTGCGTTGGTGGATCCGCCCAGTACTGTAAGGGTGACCATAGCATTTTCGAAGGCAGTCCGAGTCATTATGTCTCGTGGCTTGATATCTTGCTCTAACAGAGCCAGAATTGCATTTCCGGACCGGTAGCATTCGTGTGATTTTTCAGAATCTTCTGCTGGTGTGCAAGAACTAAATGGAAGTGACATGCCTAATGCCTCAATTGCGGATGCCATAGTGTTTGCAGTGTACATTCCACCACAAGCACCGGGACCAGGACATGATGCTTTGACGATTGCTTTACGGGTCATTTCGTCAATGCTGCCGGCCAAGTGTTCACCATAACTTTGGAATGCAGAGACGATATCTAGTGGTACATCAGCATGACAGCCTGCCTTTATCGTTCCTCCATAAACCATTAATGCTGGACGATTTATTCTTGCCATAGCAATCATACAACCGGGCATATTTTTGTCGCAACCTG
>JASMLX010000479.1 GCA_030748495.1 Candidatus Poribacteria bacterium
CCACCATCGCTGGTCTGTTGAACAGAATTACCAATATCAGATTCACTTCCACCAAAGGTTTGTGTCCATAATGTATCCCCATTGGCATCCGTCTTGATTAACCAAACATCAGCCTCACCGTTTCCGTAAGAGTATGTTTCACCGGTAATGATATAGCCATCATCACTGGTCTGTTGAACGGAATGAGCAATGTCAAATTCAGTTCCACCAAAGGTTTGTGTCCACAATGTATCCCCATCAGCATCCGTCTTGATTAACCAGACATCAGCAGCACCGTTTCCGTAAGAGTATGTTTCACCGGCAATGATATAGCCACCGTCGCTGGTCTGTTGAACGGAATTACCAATATCAGATTCACTTCCACCATAGGTTTGTGTCCATAATGTATCCCCATTGGCATCCGTCCTGATTAACCAAACATCAGCCTCACCGTTTCCGTAAGAGTATGTTTCACCGGTAATGATATAGCCATCATCGCTGGTCTGTTGAACGGAATAACCATAATCATTTTCACTTCCACCATAGGTTTGTAAAAATGCATTATCAACAA
>JASMLX010000047.1 GCA_030748495.1 Candidatus Poribacteria bacterium
TCCACTTCTGGAGGCCGCAATCAACGTCAAAGGATATTCTCCTATCCCAAACGAACTCTTCTCTTGGATCACATTTTGATGAAAAACAGCGTAAAGCGGCATAAAATGGGAAATAGTAACAGAGAGAGCAACTCGAACAGGCTGATAACAATCAACCTGAAAATAGCTTGTTCACTCTAAACTCGAGGTAGTATTTTCGGCGAAAAAACGGAAAATACCTTTGTCGATGAGAAAGCGGGAACCTGCGCTATGCGCCGAAGGTACAGCACCCATTAAGCCTCTGGTTGACTGTTGAGGGCGGTACTAATGAATTCTGAGTTGTACAAGTGCCCTCGACCGATAAGTCGGCAAAAAGGGAGGTGCGGAAGATAGAGATAGTGGAGATTGATGACAGGTGGCATTTTACCGTCAAAAAACGAAAATTATGGCTCCGGATTGCGAGCGACAGATTGGATCAGCAAGTCATTGCCTATACCGTTGGCGTCGGCAGTAGGAAAGCCTGGAACAGATTACTCGACTGAATCAATGGCCATCGCATGGCTCAAATAGCGACCGGTGGATTCAAGGTCTAGAAACAAATTGTCTCGATGGAACAGATTAGAGGTCCAAAACAGACCATTCAAGTTGAAAGTTTAAGTGCAAATATCAGGCACTATCCGGCCCGATTTAGACGGCGCACAGGATGTTATTCCAAGTGCCCCATAATGGTTGACCTGTCCTTGACGCTACTTTTTTATACAAAAGTATTCTCTATATTATTTTAGCAATTCCATAATTTTGAGTTGGTCACAGTTGCCACATTGATCCCGTAAAGCTTTCACGGTTTCAATTGTCCCATCCTGTCCCTGGTCGAACGACTAGGCTGTTTCGGTGTGGAGTTTTACCCAGTTATAGACCCGTTACATTCGGGCCAGCACTTTTTCCACATCCCGCTCCGGTGTCAGGTGATGCTGCACCAGGCTCGAATAGACTGGAATCCGATCACGGAATTTTCCACCTAACAGGTTCCAGATAGGCGTGCTAAGTGCCTTGCCTTTAATATCGAAGCAGGCAATATCCATAGCACTGATAGCCGCCATATGCGCTCCTAATGTTTCCGGTTCGATATCCACCTCTAAATAGTTGTTGCCAAAGAGCATCGGTGTGGAACGGACCGCAGCCGAGTACTTTTTACCCTAGTATCTCTGCGATCTGGGCAGTGAGTTGCCCACCATGGAAGGGGCTTCGCCCCAGCCTGCGATACCTTCGTCTGTGTTCACCTTCAGATAGACGAATCGATTATAAAGAAGAAAAACTTCGACCTTGGTGATTCTCACGGCCTTTCCTTTAGCAGCTAGTTCTATAAGATAATATTATAAAGTGAGGTTAATAGATCTCAAATTTATGATGATTCTCAGAGTTAGTTCGGAAGTGGCAACTCATCTGTTTTCGATAACATCAAGTTTTTCTATCTGCTGGATTCGCTGTTGACCAAACGCTTACAAGAAAGTAATTAAAGTTTATCAAAAGTGAAAAGATCGTGTGTCACAGTTGTGAGCACAACTCGCCAAGGAATTCAACCATAAGCAAAATAGTAATTAAGTTTAACCGAAAAACAGTTTGACTGACAGGTCCAACCCTTCGTATCGACAGCCAGACGTGGTTATAAATGTGAGATTCTCAAGGTTATACCATTGCCAGCACAGGTCTGATAGCCGAGAATCATCCATATATAGATACTATATTCTTCATCCATAAGTTTCAATGAGTTCCCTTTCTTACCGCTGGACATTACCTTGAGTCTTGAGATACACCTGCGGAATTCAACTGAATACGGTTATACCTTTACCAGACGTACTGTAGGGCGAATATGACTTGAAAACGGGCCGAATATAATTTAAACTCACACCTGTAATCAAATTGGTGAGGCGCTGACAAACTATCCGCTGCCTAAAGGAGAGCCGATGGATTTCATAATCTGGATTGTCGAAAACCAAGAAAACCTGAAAGACACCTATCAGCGTTTCAAAGAAGAAACAGGTGATCAGGATATTCCCCTAGATGAGTTCTGTGTCTATATGTGGGAAGAAACTACTCGGACAAAATCTAGAACTATCCGACAACAATTGAAACAGAGCGAAAGATTGGAAGAAGGCAAAAAAAAATTATGGTCGTTATACTGACTTCCCGTTTATGCGGTATTCTATTGCTAAATCAGAGTAGTTTCGACACCTACCTGGCCTGATTTTAATTTTGCGACACTGCGTAACCTTTCACCGCGAATGGGAAGAGGCTTCGCCCTAGCAACACGACGAAATTCCTTTTGCAATATAGACTCTCGATTATGTGCGGCTTCGGTTTGGTGGTTTACAAGTGTTGCGACAATCTGGCTGAAAAGAGAAGTATCCTGTACCAAACTGCCCTCCGATAGTGCTCCATTCACCAGTTGGGTCTAAGTCTTGAAAATTGCCTTCTGGTCCAGGGTTACTTGACTTATACGCATAATTGTCCAAGTGAAAAACTGGCTAAAGCAGATGGACCTTTTAAAAGTATTTATAAAGACCTTAGAGGTAAACGGCAGTACAAGGCTATATTTGTACATGGTAGACAGCTAGCTAAAATCACCACACTAAACCAAGCTAAGAGGTAGAGAAATGGTTCACCCAGGTCTTAATAAATGGGCTCAAAATGTGGGAGATCTGCGACTCTTATCGCTAAAAGCGCCGCATCCTCGAAGTATATATGGACCGCGGACAAAATCGGATGGTTTTATAGTATGTGAGATTTATAATTTGACTCTTATTCTTCAAGCGGGAAAACTCAAAGGCTAGTGGGACTGCGAAGCTATATTCGCTACACCATCTGTTGACCAGACTTGCACCGTTCGGAGGTCGCGGAATGGTCAGTGAACTCCAGCCAAGCATACAGAGTAAGAGGCAGGCTAGTCAAATTTAGCCGAAGACGATTACAGGCAGTATATGAGGAGGCATTGAAGATCGCAGTTCTAAGATACTGAAACCGGCGGAAGGTCGTTTAACTGGCGAAAACGGTTAAGCGTTGTCATGATGCCCTGTTCCATCGAGTAATTGGGCTTAAAGCCAATTTCCTCAGCCACCGGTGTGGCGTCATAATCCCAAGAAATACCGAACAAACCTGGTTCCAAGGTTAAGTCGGCAGAGGGAATTAGCTTTTTGATATAGTCAAATCCCTCCTTAATTGACCAAAGGCCACCCTTGACGTTGAAAACACGGGTCTTCGTTGTCGGGCAAGAACAGGACATGACGATTGAACGAGACACATCCTCGACATACTGCCAGTCGACTTCGTCGTCGCCAAAGGGAACGGTGTAAGGTTTTCCCAGTGCTGCCGCCTCTATCATCTGGGTGGTAAAAGAACTCATGCCACGCGTCCGTCCCACCCCGTATACGGCAGTAAATCGCAAACCGATTGTATCGACGCTATACTCGTTAAAATAGTGTTGTGCGTATCGTTCGTTAAGTGATTTACAAGCACCATAGATGAACTTAGGAAAGTGAGGGGCATCGTTTCCGATTTGCTGGTGGTCATAGTCTTCAGGTAACCCGAATACGGCAACACTACTGGCCCATACAACACGCTGAATATCAAATATCCGCGCCGCTTCAAAGACATTGATGGTCGCTTCTGATACAACCTTTAAGGCTTGTGGCGGGTTAGCCTGACAGGCTGGGACCTGCCAGGAGGCTAAGTGGATGATACAGTCGATATCGTGCTCTTTAATGGTTCGCATCAAATTAGCAGCATCGGTAATATCTCCGGGGACAAAGGTAACCCGCTCGATCTGCGGATCTGTCAGAACCAGTTTTGGAATTGTTAAATCGTAGGTCAGATCGTAGACTACAATCTCGGCTTCCAGATCTAACAGATCACGAATGACGTAAGAACCGATACAGCCAAATCCACCGGTGATCAGGTACTTCACGCCTTATCCTCATTTTTCTGCGGCGAGTCGATATCGACTAAGATGTCATCACCTTCAACCTTGACCGGATAAGAGGCTAGATCTACATCGTCAGGCCAGACGGACTTGCCTGTTTTGACATCAAATTCCCACATGTGCAGAGGGCAAGAGACAACACATTCATCTAACCAACCGTGGTGTAGTGCTCCCCCCATATGGGGGCAGACATCGTCAATAGCGAAGAATTCACCATCGACATTATAGATGCCAACGAGAAGCTGATTCAGTTGAACGCCTAAACCTCGACCGGATTTCACTTGATCAGTGGTAGTTGCTTTTACATACATTTTCTCTGACTATCCTCCTATAACATATAATATATCCGTCACTTTATGTTTGGAATATCTGGTTTGCTAACAAACGTTTCTTGCGCGGCGGCAACTGCCGCTCCCGGTGGAACTGGATAGCCAACCTCAGCCAACCCACGTTCTAAGGCTGAGATAGCGACGATTACGTCGTGCTCTGTAACCCAGCCTAAATGGGCAATCCGAATAATCTTCCCGCTTAAGTGGGCCTGTCCACCGGCGTAGGTGATACTGTAACGATTCCGCATCATCTGGACAAAGGCTTTACCGTCAATTTCAGCAGGTAGTTGAATCGACGTCAAGGTATTAGCGGGCGACCTGGCAAAGAGGTTAAAGCCGATGGCTTTGACCCCATTTCGGGTGGCATTGGCAAGACGAGCGTGGCGATGAAGCACATTTTGGATCTGTTCCTGGCAGATCTGATCCAAGGCCTGATTTAATGCGATGATAAAGGTAATAGCAGGGGTGTAGGGCGTTGAACCTTCTCGACTGGTCTTCCGAGCTTTTCGTAGATCAAAGTAGTATTTGGGTAGATTCGACTTCTCACTGGCTCGCCAAGCGTTTTCGCTGTAGGAAACTAATCCTAGGCCAGGTGGTGACATTAACCCTTTATGGGAAGCTGAAACGACCACATCGACCCTCCAGTTGTCCATCTCCAGATTATCAGCAGCGAGTGCACTGACTGCATCCACCACCAGCAGCGTCTCCGAGCCTTTTAGTACTTGACCCAGACTTTGAATGTCGTGCAAGGCGCCGGTCGAAGTTTCGCATAGTGTTGAGAGGATAGCTTTACAGTCTGGATATTGCTTCAACCGGTCAGCTACTTGCTGAGGATCAATAGAATGTCCCCATTCCAGGTCTATTGGCTCCAAATCAATTCCATAAGCGGTGCAAATTTCACCCCACCGTTCGCCGAACTTCCCACTCCGAATAACGATAACCCGGTCTCCAGTTGAAAACAGGCTGGCGACTGCGGCTTCCAAGGCTCCCGTCCCGGAACAAGTCAACATCAGCACTTCGTTTTGGGTCTGGAAAACATGTTGCAACTTCTTAGAAGCCGACCGGATGAGTTCTGCCGATTCAACTGTTCGATGATAGTCAATCGGCTTCGCGATTTCAAGTAAAGTATTGGTCGGTATTGGAGTTGGACCAGGAGCAAATAGATAAGGCTTTTTCATCAAGACCTAAATCTTCTTATAACCTTCTTGTATTAGATGAGTTGGCCTGAATTGGGTTGTTCGTTGGCAGGTAGGGATTTATCGCTAACTTGGATGCGAACCCATTCGTGTCCTAAATAATCGAGAATTTTCATTAGATCATCCCGTTGTTTCGGGGTGTCAACGGGTGCCTCGAAGGTTAAGGTGGCAGACTCCTCTTTCTGAATGGCTCCATCCTTGTCGTATTTGGTAGGAATGATCTGAATTTTCTTTAGTTTAGCATCCATGATTGTTGTTTGTCGGTGAAATTAGGTTTGAGAAATCACGCTCTTAGCGACAAGACGTGTGAACTGTTCCAGTTGCTGCTCATCGAGATCTAGAGGCAAGGTCGATTCAGCACCTTGGCACCCAATCCGAGTTGGCATTCTGAGGAAAACATCGAATTGGGTCGAATCTGAGCGAACGGCTGAAGCCACTGTAAGCAATCTCTTTTTATCTCGCACAATCGAATCGACCGTTTGAGCTACTGATACGGTGAACAGATCCACTGGTACTGGGCTACGATTGCAGTTCGTCAGAGCTTTGGTTTCACTGTCGGATAAAAAGTGGCGAATCGGAATTCCGTTTACCCGGCAGTATTGGGGGATAATCTGTACCTCTTCGTCGTTGCCAACGGTGAAAGTGGTCACATCTTCGACGGCGACACCAATCCGGTTGGCAATCTGGCGACGCAAACGAGCTTCAAAGGTCGGTGGAATACCGATTACTCGACTAGGCGGGTCTTTTAGCTGACGGGCGACGCTAGCAGCTAGAGAGCAAACGGAACGCCCTAGCACCAGTACTTTGGCGGTAGGATTGATCTGCGTAATCTGCTCGTTAATGATTGAAGGTAGATGAAATCGCTGCGTGACTTCACCAACACAGATAATTACAATTCCCGAAACTTCGAGGATCGAGCCGCTACGGCAATGGTCCAAATCGGTATGAGATCCAGAAGCAGAAACTGCGTCCTGTCCGACTGATAACTGTTGGGATGATATATCTCCCAGAACTCGAACCTTGGCGTATAGGTCTTTTTGACTCAGGAAGGTCGCAATGGGGAGGGTTAGCTGGCTATCTCCCAATAGGCTAATCTTAGTCATTAACACTTAGGTTTAATAACAACAATTCTGGAAGAAAGCAAATAATCGTCTTAAAATTCGGCATTAAAAGCTCACAGGTTTTTTAACTTAAAGATTAACTCAATACGCTATAGTTAGGGGCTTCTTCGGTAATTATCACATCGTGTGGATGGCTTTCACGTTGCCCACCAGACGTAATTCGGATAAACCGGCTACAAGTTCTAAGTGAGTCAACATCGGGTGTTCCACAATACCCCATAGCCGACTTAAGGCCACCAACAAACTGATAGACAAACTCGCTTAACTTTCCTTTAAACGGAATTCGCCCTTCAATACCTTCAGGAACCAGTTTGAAAATTTCCTGATGTTCCTGATTATAGCGTTCACGACCGCCTCGTTCTCGCATTGCACTGAGCGAGCCCATACCACGATAGACCTTAAATTTTCGCCCTTGGTAAATGGCGGTTTCGCCGGGGCTTTCTTCTGTTCCTGCGAACAGACTACCAATCATTACCGAACTGGCACCAGCCCCAATCGCTTTGGCCACATCACCGGAATAACGAATCCCACCATCAGCGATAACTGGTACATCGTACTTATCAGCCACATTGGCACAATCGTAAATGGCTGTGATCTGTGGCACACCGACCCCGGCTATCACTCGAGTGGTGCAAATTGATCCGGGCCCAATACCAACTTTAATTGCGTCCGCACCAGCTTCAATCAGTTTTTGGCTGGCCTCTCCTGTCACCACATTTCCAGCTACTAGATCTACTGATGGAAACTCAGCCTTAACTGTTTGTGTCATTCGCATCACGTTCTTAGAGTGGCCGTGCGCCGTATCAATCACTAAAACATCAACTTTAGCTTCAACTAATCTAGCAATATCAGCTAACGGTGATAACGGGCTGATTGCGGCTCCAACTCGCAAACAGCCGTCAGTATCCTTGCAGGCGTCTGGATAATCATGAATTTTATCGATATCTTTGATGGTAATCAGTCCGCAGAGATTGAAGTCCTGATCCACAATAGGTAATTTCTCTTTGCGGGTCTGTTGTAAGATTCTCTTGGCTTCTTCTAGCGTTACCCCTGGAGAAGCCGTAATCAAATCTACACTGGGAGTCATCAATTCGGTGACCCCCAGTTCATAGTTATCTTCGTACTTTAGGTCGCGGTTAGTAATCAATCCAACCAATTTACCAGTTTCCGTCACAATCGGGACACCACCAATTCGGTACTGTGCGGTCAACTGATGGGCATCGCCAACTGTTTTATCAGGCGTTAGCGTAATCGGATTGGTGATCATTCCACTTTCCGACCGCTTAACTTTGTCTACCTCTTGAACCTGATCTGCTATGCTACAATTGCGGTGGATAATACCAATCCCGCCTTCGCGTGCCAATGCTACCGCCAGACGAGCTTCTGTTACAGTATCCATCGCTGAACTACAGACAGGAATATTGAGGCCGATATGCCGGGTTAGGCGCGTCTGCGTGGAAACTTTGTGCGGTAGAATATCTGATTCGGCTGGAACCATTAATACATCGTCGAAGGTCAAGCCTTCTTTACCGAACTTTGATTCTGTCGCAAACGTTTCGCTCATCTTCTTTTCCTTCAGCATGGCAACCAAAACATAAAACTAATTGATGATAACACAGCCAGTGAATCAGTTCAAAAGAAAATCGACCTATTGGTTTCTACCCGACATCTGCTCTAATGCTAACATCAAGGCCTGGGTTCCCAAACGTCCGTGACCTTGTGCCTGGACCGCCAGGTAAAGTTGATGAACCAACGCTAAACCAGGTAGGCTAAGGTTCATCTGTTTAGCTTCGGCCAAGGCAATTCCCATATCTTTGATAAAGTGTTCGACAAAAAAGCCGGGATCAAAGTCGCGTTTCAAAACACGAGGTGCTAGATTATCCAGTGACCAACACTTGGCGGCTCCTTTGCTGATGGTTGAAAGCATGACTTCCAGATCTAATCCGGCTTTAGCGCCGTAGACCAGTGCTTCACAGACACCGACCATGGTTCCGGCAATGGTAATCTGGTTGCACATTTTAGTGTGCTGCCCCGCTCCGGCCCCACCTTGATAAACAATATTTTGCCCCATAGCTGCAAACAGCGGTTGCACTGTCTGCACTGCCTGTTCGTCACCACCGATCATAATTGCCAGTTTAGCTTCACGAGCTCCTACATCACCACCGGAGACGGGGGCATCAATCGAGGAGGTGCCTTGTACTTGCCCTTTCTGGTAGATTTCCAGAGCCAACGAAGGCTCAGTCGTCGTCATATCGACCACAATATTACCCGCTTTGGCACCGGCTAGAATTCCGTTTTCGCCGAAATAAACCTCTCGAACATCAGCGGGAAATCCAACGATAGTGAAGATCACGTCTGAATTCTCGGCCACTGCTTGTGGCGAATCAGCCCAGGCCGCCCCGGTGTCAACCAGTGGATCCGCTTTAGCCTTTGTTCGGTTGTAAACCGTCATGTGATAGCCGAGGTCCATCACATGCTGACACATCCAGCGCCCCATCACGCCTGTGCCGACCCAACCGATTTTTGTCTTTTCCGATAAAACTGAAGTTATTGCACTCATCTCTCTCTCCTATAGGATCTCTAGATCTAAACTGATATCAAGCGGCAAGGCGGAGTGGGTTAATGCCCCAACTGAGATGTAGTCGACGCCTGTTTCCGCAACTCCTGCAACTCGATCTAAGGTAATTCCGCCAGAGGCTTCAGTCAGCGCCTTACCACTAATTCTGGCGGTCGCTATTTTCATGTCGGTGTTGGTCATGTTGTCTAGCAGAATAATATCTGCCCCAGCCTCTAAAGCCTCTGAAATCTGGTCTAACATTTTGACTTCAACTTCCACTTTAAGGGTATGTGGAATTGTCTTTTTTGCCCCGGCGATAGCAGATTTAATCCCACCTGCGGCCACGATATGGTTATCCTTGATTAGAATACCGTCGTAGAGGCCAAAGCGGTGGTTGCGTCCCCCACCGACACGAACTGCATATTTCTGCAGCAATCGCCAACCTGCCGTTGTTTTACGTGTATCGACGATTTGGGCTGAAGTATGGGAGATAGCATTAACGAATTGAGTTGTCAGGGTAGCAGTTCCCGATAGGCGCTGCAAAAAATTGAGAGCTGTTCGTTCTCCGACCAAAATTGACTTGGCTGATCCTTCGATCTCAGCAATAGTAGTGTAGCTCTCTACCGTCTCACCATCTTGGATTCTTGGTAGGAAGGATATCGCTTGCTCCGATTTGTTTGGGGCAAGTTGCCGAAACACCTGTTCAGCTACAGCTAATCCGGCGATTACGCCTGGGCTTTTAGCGATAATCTTACCGATTCCGCGCACCGATGGTAAAACTGTTGCTGCGGTGGTTAAATCTCCTAAACCGATGTCCTCAGCTAACGCCAGATCTATTAGAGCCTCCAGCGCCCGCAGATCCAACATTCCTATTTGGAATCCTGTTGTTTCACTGTCACCAGATTTTTTATATCGTTGAATCGTGAGGGGCCAATCCCTGCTACTTCGAGGAGGTCCTCAATCCTAGTATAAGGCCTAGCGTTGATAATCCGGGAGGCCATATTGGTACCAACCCAAGGCAGCATTGCCAATTCCTCTGTTGTAGCAGTATTGATGTCAACCACGGGCACGGTCGATCCACCCAAGTAGTCTAGAATATTGTCTCCAAGGATGGTCACATCACTATCTTCGATCAACAATTCGCTCTCTTCCATGACAGCGTTAAGGCTTTTGTCCATTATGACACTAATGAACGGATGGTTACCCAAATTAGTAGAATTAAGTGTCAGGGCAGCGGCCAAAGCAACCTTAGCTTCTTTAACGGTTTCTGCTCGCTGGGCTAACAGGTCGGCAGCAAAAAATAGATTCTGCTGGATCAGCTTTAGTTGAGGGGCTATTACCTCAGTGGCATAGGATTTATAGAGTTGGTGGATCTCAAGTTCTAACCGTTTACCAATGTGTCGTTTTGAGATCCGACCTAGTTTTAGTCCATAACGACGGGTTGCATCGGAATTGTCTTGCCAGTGATAGAATTCGTCCAAGGCGAACAAATGTGCCGATTCTCTCAATAGCCGTTGATCATTAGCAATTGAATCTACATTCCAACCGTATCTTTCCCAGTCGGTTTGATAAGCACGAGGTGTAAGATCGACATCAGAGAAGCACTGCTTGAAAAGGAAAAAGTTAACCGGGACTGGTGTCTCTTTTTGCTGGTTGACATATAATGCATCACGGAGAATTGAGATCGCATACTCGTAACTCACCTCATCAAATCCAACTTCACGGACAATTGACTCTACCAACTCGTTAAACTCGGCCTCAGTTTGTCGGTTAATGCCAAAACAGTCGATCACGCCTTCAGCCGTCGCAACCATAAAGTTAACCGAGTCAATTTCATGTTTGCCATCCGCATAGCGTGAGAACAGCAAAATACGGCTTCCGGTGTTATCGAAGTAGGTGATGATGACCTTGTTGATTTTTCCCAACTTTGGCTTTTTTGGGGTTACTTGTTGCGGTTGAATACCGGACATTCTCAAAAACTGAATCGCTTTATCCATTTCAGCCTTCAATGATTCCGATTGTATTTCTGACCGTAAGCGAATCAGGGACGAAAGGGAAGTCGAACTTTTGATTTGACCTAGATAGCGAACCGCCGATTTTGCTGTTTCTTCCTGTTCTTGTTGAATTACAATTTCGAGAAACTCTACTACCTTTGGATCTTTGGTTTCGCCAAAATGTTTGAGAAAGGAGAGTTGGGCCTCCGGCGGGAAAACGGAATAGCGATCGACTAAAAACGAAATCGCTTCTTCCTTTTTTCGACCACCTAAAGATTCGATGATATCTTCTGTACTCTGTTGAATGATAGATGTGATATCACCAAAGGCTGACTCAAAAATATGGGAAAAATCGGGGTCGGTTGGCTGAATACCGTAGCTGACAAAGGTCGGAATTAAGGCATACTTGACAGTTGAATCAATGTGCGGATCAACCAGTAAATTAACTAGATCTGAAAGAATCTGATCGTCTTGAAGGTAAGCCAGTGCATAAGCGATTAGTTGGATTTCGCGCTCATCCTCAGAGCGAGCTAGTTGGTTAAGCAGAATGGAACCAACATCGCACTCCAACTGCATCATTTCTTCGAGGACTTGGTCGACTTCCCAGTTTCTGATTTCGGAGTCGGCTAAAATTCTGTTGAGGTAATTTAGAACCTGCCGTCGATGAAGAAGCGTATAGTCAATTAAGGTGTTCATCAAGTTCACTTCGTGGAGGTCAGACGGGTGAAAGATAACATGTCAGGTTGTCGCTGTCAAGTGCCTCCACCAGAGTGTATAAGACCCAAGAGGTAACTGCTAACCGCAACTTGCGATTAGCGCGAGGTCTCTGCAATTCAGAACTGCTCCAGTCAAAGTTTAGGGGCTAACCAGTAATGTTACTGTGTCAATCGTAAAAAGTTCTCGAACGGGTTACGGTTGGGTTTCGGTGTTAATTCAGGATAGCCGGTGTACAGGAAACCGACCATGTATTCGTTGTCTGGATTAGCCCCTAACAACCGATAAGTTTCAGATTCCAGCGTGATTGCTCCTGTACTCCACTGTATACCGATGCCGGTTTCCCAAGCCGCCAGTTGGATATTCTGGATGGCACAGCAGGTAGCGGCATAATCTTCGCGTTGTCGTTGTTCGTCTCCTTCTTGCTGACAAGAAACTGCAACGATGGTCGGCTTTGATATAAACTTGAGGTAGCCGGCCTCACCTATCTGCTCCTTTTGATCTTCTGTTAATCGATCGTTATTAGCCAACGCTTTTTCTATCTGGATCTCCCGGTATCGTTGGGCCAGTGTCTCTTTGGTCTGATTGCCGATAATGGTAAACCACCACGGCTCGGTATTGCGATGGTTAGGTGCCCAAATCCCATAGGATAAGATTCGTTCCAGATCTGCAGGTGCAACCGGATCGGGTTTAAACCTGAAAATAGTTCGACGTGATTTAATGGCTTCAGTTGCGGTCATAGTTGGTATCCTTCTGAAATGAAATCCTATTGGGTAAGGATCAGTTGTAGTAAAGGTCGATCAATAGTTGCTGTTTTCTTTCTTCGGTCAGTGGAAACCCATACTCACTGGCTTCAAAGGCTTCAGCATAATGGATTTGGCGACCTTTCTCTTCCCCGTAAGTCGAGATTAATACCTCTCTATATTGATCCGCTACTTTCTGAAATCCTTGGAGCCGGCGTTCGGCCATCCAACTGCGCCGCTTCGTATCTCCCTCCGGGACTTGGTCTAAAATTCCAGCGTTATAGGGCAACCATTCGTAAAACTGCGATTGGTGACAGTGCAGCATATCGATTTTCTGCTCAACCACCTCGTCGATGCCAACAACCACGTCAGCTTGAAATGGATATGGTTTAGTGAATCCGTCGCTCAAGTAGAGAATAGTTGGATTGTAATCCAGGGCTGGAGCCAGCCCACAAACGTTGGGCACTGTTACCATATAGGCTGCATCCTGCACTAAAACTGAGGTGTAACGATGGTCTGGATGATAGTCGTTGAGCCGATGCGTCATAACCAGATCAGGGCGGAACTGCCGAATCTGTTGAATAACTTTGAATCGGTTTTCGAGGGTCGGTTCCAAATGTCCGTCGTGGTTATCCAACAACTCGTATTCGATACCGATGACTTTAGCTGCCGCTTGGGCCTCAGCATTACGCCGTTTAGCCAATGGTTCACCACCCATTTGATGGTGTCCTGCGTCACCATTAGTAACAGAAATAAATTTGACGCAGTGCCCTTTTTGGGCATACTGGGCAGCTAATCCACCAGCTTTAATATCACAATCGTCAGGATGAGCGCCAAAAACCAAAAGCCGATTCTGCTTATGGTTCATAATTTCAACCTCTAATTCGGGATGCCTTGTGTTTTGAGTCGTTTTTATGAAGGGAATTTAAGTAGATTTGATCAAGGTTAGGATTGAGGGTGGTGGCAAAAAGCTGCCACCGAATCCCTGAGAATTGGTTAGAGATCAATCGCTTTACCGGTTTCAAACGATTTGCTGGCAGCGATCATGATCTTTTGCGTTTCCAATGCATCACTATAGGGCGAGAGAATCTGTGATCGATCACCTGTTTTTACCGCGTCGATGAAGATACGATCTCGATCTTGCCCGTCTTCACCCGAGAGGCTTTCTGTTTCCCCTTTCCGGTTGACGTTATTCGGTCCTCCAATCGTTACCACTAATCCGCGGCAGAAGACTTCCAGATGGACACGTCCCCATCCTTCCATGGCACAACAAGACACGATATTGGCCACAGCACCACTCTCAAACTCAATGTTGACCATACTGAGATCATCGACATCATAATTTGGAATGTCAGTCATACTGCCGCTAGTAGCCACGCCGTGAACGGTTTTACCATTCCCCAAGATAAAACGTGCCAGATCGAAAATGTGCGTTGTCTGTTCGACATGTTGGCCACCAGATTCAGCGCGAACGCGCCACCAGGGTGTGCCCGGCATACCGCCGATCCAATAACCTAAAGCGCCTAAGGTCTGCGGTTCTTGGTCGACAATCTTCTTTGCATTCTGAGCGTTTCCACCGTACCGCCAGTGATAGCCTACACTGGTGATGATGTCGTAACGTTCAACATACTCGTTGATAATGATGGCTTGCTCCATATTAACTGCAATCGGTTTTTCGATAAACATCGGGATGCCGTTTTCGCAAGCGATCCGCTCCTGCTCACCGTGAGCAAAAGGCGGTGTGCAAATATAGACGGCGTCCAGATCCTCCCTGTCAAACATCTCTTTGTAATCGGTATAGGCGGTGCCACCATATTCCTGAGTGCGGCTAGTCGCTCGGTCCTCTGAAATGTCGCACATGGCAGCAAATTCGACATCATCAAACTGGGCTAAATTACCCATGTGGGCACCTGCGATGCCGCCAGTTCCAATAAATCCAACTTTTATTTTGTCCATTTAATGACTCCTTCGTTTCTTTGGGTGTAAGATGCTGCATCTTACACCAATCTAACTACAAAATCAATCAAAAAAAGCCGTCGTCATTACTCTAACGAACGCCATGACACAATATTGATTTTTAACCTGCGCCTCATTATTTATCAGATAGGAATAATTCGGATAGGAATAATGAAGGCGGAGCTAAAGGATTGAGATTTAGATGGTTCCGTGCCAGCAAAGAGCGCAAAATTAGTTAGAGGTAGTCAAGTGGTCAATCAGCCACCTGCTTGATCTGTCCCCAAATAACGGTTAGTTTAGTCGTCGGTTCAACGGCAGCCATTTTCATTAAGCCCTGTGTCATCACCTGACGGATCTCCACATCAGTTAGAGCTTGAGTAAAGAATCCAACTTCATCAAAAAGCCCCGTGGCAGCGACATTTCCAGGTCTGGCCCCAATCCAGATTGGAGTTTTACTGGTATCTAGCGTTCCTCCGCTAGGGACTTCTCCCTCCAGTTTCCCATCGATGTACATCTTCACGGTCTTACCATCGTAGACTTTGGAGGTATGATGCCATTTATTATCAGCAACCGCCTTTTTCCCCTCAATTCGCCCACCTTTACCTTTGACATGCCACATGAATACGGGACTATGAGTGTCTTTATGGATCCAGATGTCCAGATGCCGAACATTCTCCTTTTCAGGCCAGACATCGCCGTTTCGCCACACAATATACTGCCAGGTCGTCGGTTTCAACTTTGTCCAAACTGTAAATGTATAGGGATCAGCATTAAAGACATCGTGATGTGTAATGCGAACATAACTATCACCTTTGCCTGGAAACTGAAGTGCTCGCCCAAACTTGCCATCATCGACCCATTTTAGGCTCCCTTTAATTTCGCCATGGTGGTTGCCAACGGTGTCTTTAACCGCTTTCCCACCGGCTTCCTCGAATAACCAGGCACTGGCTAGCCCCAACTCAGCACCATGAATTGGAAGGGTAGTAGCAACCAGTATAGAGAAACAAATTACCATTATCATAAGCTTCATAAAATGCACCTGATGTCCTTTGACTAAAACTAAGTTGTTAATCCGATCAATCCTGTAATCAGATCTAGTCACAAGTTGCATCAGATTATGATCATGTGGGGAACTACTTTTAGCTGCTAGCGGTACTGTTATAAGCCGGTGTAGAAACAAAGTAACCCCGAGGTCGACATTATAACTATTTTTAGGAAAGAAGGTTAATTAGAGACCTTTGATTAATTCTAGGATTCATTTGTTTTCATACTTTTAAATTTTGAAGTTTATCCCAAATTCTAAATTTCTCTTGAAGCCAAGACTAATTTCTTACAGTTTTACCTGCTTTGTGGCCCAATCCTACTCTATATCGATCACCCATTTTTATTATCTGGACCTATCTATGCTGTTGCCTTCTGTTTTTTAAAGATATTAAACCCTCTTTGTCTGTTGAGTGCCACCTGCCCGAACCAGAGATCTATATTATTTTTGGCTCTCGTTATTAATCGGGCTGGCTGGCCGTTATTATGAAGATGACTTAATCCAAAATATTGTTCGACTATAGACCTGGCCTTGGGTATTTTCTGCTTCCGGTCTATCTCTAATTCTGTCAACTTGGTCTTTATCTCATTCTTTCTTATGAGACCATCTTTAAAATCGTTGATGGCTGAGAATGATCGGTTGGGCATGCCGTAAATCTAGAGGGTTTTCAGACCAGTTTTTGCTGTAAAAAACCGATACACTCCGCGACTTCCGACTCTTTCAAGCCGTGTAATAGCAACGGCCCATTGTAGCCAACCTGTCGCAGTAGTCCTATATAGTGGTCGTAATCCAGCAGTCCTTTTCCCGCCGGTCGATTGCCGGCTTCACCATCCTGGTCCAAATCCTTGGCATGAGCTAGCGCAATATCGTCTCCCAAAAGATCGAAAGCTTGGTCTAAAACCTGATGCATTGTAACTAACTCTCCGCGATGGAAAATATTGGCCCCATCCATTACAACTTTCAGGTTGTCAGACTGCATCTCGTCAATCAATTGACGCCCTCTTCGGGCTGAGTCAATGATGTTTGAAACCTCCGGCTCAAAGGCTAAAATCACCTTTTGCTCTTCTGCCAATGGCAACGCTTGACTAACCGATTGACATAAATCTCGCCAGGCTTCGGTTGTATCATTATCGGTATGTCGTCGCCACATATTTTCCGGATCTCTGGTGCCCATACAAAGGGTAATTACCGAGGTACCCAAATCCCGACAGGCCTCGATCATTACTTTTAATCGTCGCAGACCATCCTGCCGAATTACGGGGTCAGGGTGCGCCATGTTATAAGTGCCAGAGAGACCAGACATGATCACCCCTTTAGCGGCTAACGTTTGTCGAACATTGTCACGAACCGACAGTGGAATCTCGTCCGGCATATTGGATAAACCTGTAGAGGTCAAACTAAACTGGACACAGCGTATTCCGTGTGCTCGAATACAGTCTAACTCTTCTTCCAGTGTCGGTCGGCTGATAGTCTTGGAGAGTATCCCAATTTCCATTATTTTCCTCGATTTTGCCCGGGCTAGTGGAGTAGATGCCCAATTTCACCCCAGATCGGACTTAGCTTACTGGTTAGCTCAACACATTCAAAAGGCCATAGCCAATATCGATTCTAAAATTAACAGTCGATAACAGAGGCTCGGAGTCACGAATCATATTTTTTCGTTTGAGGTGCTCTACTGGTGAATAAATTGTTATTCATCATTATGGCTATATCTCCTGGAATTAACCAATTAAATCCAGTAAAGCTTGGGCTGACTTCTCTGCAAACGCCTCATCGTTAATATGATTGTCCAATTCCAGGATCTCGATGTCAGATCCGCTCAAGCCAGATCTTAAGTTATCGATCCATGCTGTTTCGGCTTCCGGGGAGTAGAACGGCTGCTCGGCCTTATCGATGGCTGAAATGCCTTGTTTTGGGATCAGAACGGTCGTTGGCCCTTTGGCCGATCGAAGTTTTCGGGCCATAATTTGCCCTAGTTCAGCATTCTCGTCGACGGTTGTTCTCATCAAGGTGACGTTGGGATTGTGTTGATAAAATTGGCGATCTTTGAACTGGTCGGGCACACTGTCTAGGGGACCGAAGTTGACCATATCCAAAGCACCAGGTGCGATAACTTGTGGGACTGAGTGGTTGCCAGCGGCTTCTAATCGATCTGGCCCCGCACTCAGAACCCCACCTACCAACTCATCAGCTAATTCGGTTGTGGTCACATCCAGCACTCCAGCGATAAAGCCACCACGAATTAGATCCTCCATAGCTCGTCCGCCAACACCGGTAGCATGAAAGACTAGCACCTCATAGCCAGCCTCTTCTAGAATCTGACGGGCCTGGGTAACACAGGGTGTAGTGACTCCAAACATAGTAGCCGCAATCAGTGGTTTTTCTGTTATCGGTTCGGCTGTCGCTTGGGCCATGCCACAAATGGCACCAGCAGCATTCGTCAGAATCTGTCGAGAAATCGAGTTAATGCCAGCAATATCGACGACTGAGTAAAGCATGGCAATATCCTTTGCCTGAACGTAAGGGCTGGTATCACCAGAGGCCAGCGTAGAAACCATAACCTTTGGAATACCAACAGGCAATGATTGCATAGCAGCTGTACCGATCGTCGTCCCGGCTGAACCTCCCAGCGAAATTATACCGTCGACTTTCCCTTCTTGAAATAGGTTCGCAACCACTTGTGCCGCACCTTTTGCCATCAAGGTGATACTGTTACCTCTATCTGCTTCTTGACGTAGAGCCTGCAAAGAGGTGCCTGCCGCTTCAGCCACCTCGAAGGCGGAGACGTCTGGTGATAATACCGGATCACCTAAAATACCGGTATTAATGCAAACGGTTGTAAGTCCATTCGACTCAATTTGATCCTTGATATACTGAAATTCAGCTCCTTTGGTGTCGAGCGTTCCAACTAAGCAAACGGCCATATCTTTCTCCTTTGTTTGATTCCTGTTTGGTAGATCTAGCTTCTATTCTTGCACGATAGCGAGTTTTTGTCAAGCCTACGAATAAAGGTCTTGATTGACTCTCCTTTTTTTGCTATACTGACAGTTGTTGATTAGAGGGGAACATATTGAAACGCTTAATAAGAATCTATCTCCTCTCCTGTCTTGGTTTCCTGCTTTTCGGTTGTGGGATTTCCAACTACGACCGGGGACAGGAGTTTCTAGCCCAGGAGGAATTGAAAGCCGCTGCTGACTACTTTACCGCTGCAACAGAAGAGAACGTGGGAGCAGACGAGGCTCATCGTGAACTTGGCATCACTTACTATCGCGGGCGATTCTTTCCGCAAGCAGTGACACATCTCCAGATTGCTTCTGAGACCCTAAAAGATGAAAGAACCGCATTGTACCAAGGTATGGCATTGGAGCAAAACCAGAAGTATGAGCAGGCCATCGGCGCTTATGAAGAATTTTCTGTCCTCAACGACTCACCAGAAATCGGCTACCAAATAAGGGCGCGTTTAGCCCACCTGCGCAACCAACACTTGATTCAATCGGCCAAACAGGCGATTCAGGCCGAAAGCCAGATTGATCTGACCACTATTCCTGAGGATAAAGTCGCCGTTTATTACTTCGAACTACTGTCGGGTCGTGATGACCTTGTACCACTTCAAAAGGCGATTAGTACGCTGGTTATCAGCGATTTGGAAAAGGTCAGAGGGATAAGTGTCCTTCCACGCCTACAATTGCAACGAATGTTGGATCAAATGCGCCTTCAGCAGGATGCCGTGTTCAACCAAGAAACCAAAAACCGAGTTGGTCGACTTTTGGGTGTATCTAACGTTTGTGTCGGAACAATTGAAGGATTAGCGGACCTAGATCTTCGACTCAGTACCTCAGTTGTCAAAGTTAAAGCTGGTGATATTGACGCCGTCAGCGTTCAGCAGGGAGCAGAGAGCGATTTTTTTGATCTACAAAAGTCGATGGTTCTCGACATTCTGGACGCAGTGGGCGTCACATTAACTGAGAGGCAGAAGCGAGTTCTCAATCGTCGAGAAACGGAAAATTTATCCGCCCTGATTGCCTATGGTCGTGGTCTATCAGCCAGTGACAAAAGTGATTTCGTCGCAGCTGAACAGTATTTTAAGCTATCACTGAAAGAAGATCCGACTTTTCAACTCGCGTTACGGGAGCTAGATTACGTTCGATTATTGGCAGAGGCACAAGAGCAGAGTTTGACGCAAATTGAGGAACTGGCGATGGAGAGTGCTAAATCTAGGGCGGCTCGACAACAGCGGCTAAACCGGATGAACCAAGCCCTTTCACGACAATTCATTCCGCCCACCGCTGCCGACTCACCGAGAGAGGGTGATATTGATCCACCCAAGAGCGAAATCCAAATTGTCGTGAAGAACTAGGTTGCAAGGAGTAATTATGCAGAGGCAATACTTTTTTATTGTACCGATTTTACTGGTCTTGCTAATTTGTACACACGCTCGTTTGACCGAGGCCCAGCAATTGAGCAGGCCATCGCTGATAACCCGTCGTATGAATATTTCATCGACACCGAATTTCCAAAGTTGGCAACTGACGGATCACTCCAAACGGACCCAGACCTTAATGACCCAATTCGCGGTGCCGTGGAATTTGAATCTTGCGCTCTCTAGCCGGACTCAAGTGCAATTAACCCAATACCATGTTCGCTCCGATTTCCAGATTGGGAGTGTTGGCGATCAAGCCGATATTGAACGCATAGATCTGCAGGGCTTCGGGGATGTTCGAGCCAAACTATCGCATGCAGTTTCAGACAGTTTTCTAATTTTAGTTGGTGCAAGTTTACCAATAGGGAGACGTGATCTCAACCGCGATGAAAGTTTAGTATCTGCGGCCCTATTTAACCAATCTCTCGATTTTGGTGTGGGGCGGCTCGGCGAAGGGACAGCTTTCGACTTTGGTTCAGGCTATGTTCACTCCCTTTCCAATGCCACTATTAGTTTAGGGGCTAACTATCTGTATAGAGGTAGCTATCAAAAAGATCACCTAACTGCTATCAGTGAAAATCCAGTTTATGATCCGGGTCAGGAGTTTAGCTTGGCTGCGGGGATCGACGTCGGAAAAGAGACGTTCCAGTTTCGAAGTGATGCTGTTTATACCTATCATACTGCTGAAACCTTAGATCAACAGAATTACTTTCACCAAGGACCAAATCTGTTGTTGGATACAGGTTTAGCCTACAAGAAGCACCGAATTCAGCTTGAAATCTTTGGACAATACCTGCAACATTGGAGCAGTAGACGACCGGATCTGGAGGGAGATTTTGATATTCTCATTCGTGATCTGAATAATCGACTGGTTTATGGCATCTCGGCCAACTATCGGATCGGGCAGCGAACCTCAGTCTTTGGATCGGTTTCCGACAAACTAATCCGTACCCACGACAACCGAAAATTTGCCGCTATCAGGGCCTACGACTTGAATCTTTTTTGCCGGATTGCTACAGGACTTGGATTTACCACCGGGATTAAGATCTCAGATGGCCAGATTAAACAGCGGGTTAATCTCACCGGCCTCAGTACCTACGCCACTTTAACCACGGGGTTCTAACCGTGACAGACCTCGGCGACGTGGACGAAACCCTCGTTCAACGGCTGTGGCAAGATCAACGTTTCTTTGATTTTAATCTCTGTGCAACTGATGGCCGCTTGATCCAGATCCTAAAAGCGGGCCAGTCTAACAGTGGCGAAGGGCCTGACTTTAGCCAGGCCGAGCTTATCATTGATGGTCAGCACCTGACCGGCCAGATTGAAATCCACGTTAAATCCTCTGATTGGTATAAACACCGGCATCATCTTGACCTGAATTACGACGGTGTTGTACTACACGTTGTCTTTTATGACGACGATCTCAACCTACGCACTCGGCTACAGAACGGTCAGCACGTTCCAACGCTTGAGCTACGTCCTCGCATCGATCTTCCGATGGGAGATCTATTGGCTTATAAGCAAGAGGTTGAGGCTTTCGATGCATATTGCCAGGTAACTGGTCGGCGGTTGAATGTGGATCGAGTAGCCGAACTGCTCGAGCGACTCGGTCAAGAACGGTTAGTTTCCAAGGCGGAGTCGATATCAGTCTTAAGCCAACAGCCGATAGACTTTGACCAACTCTACTACGAAGCGGTGATGGAAGGATTGGGATACTCACAGAATCGGAAGCCGTTCCGTGAACTGGCTCAACGGGTTCCATATCTCCAGATTTCAACCCACGACCCGCTCACAATCCAAGCCATCTTATTGGGAGCGGCGAGGTTGTTGGAGATAGGCCCATCACACTTGCCAGAAGCCGACCAAAAACACGTTTCCCAATTAATCAATCTCTGGCAATCTTTTACCACAAGGACTGATCAGATGCAGAAAGCTCAGTGGCGTCTGGCGGTTCGTCCTGCTAATAGTCCCTACCGTCGATTGGCGGCTATTTCCCATTTAGTGGCCGGGCAAGAATCCTTTTTTGCTAACTGCTTATCTTTACTGGTTCAGGTAGAAGATCTCAGCCGGCGAAACCTAACTCGTATTCGCCGAAAGTTGTCGGCTCTCTTTACCTCAGTTGCAGATCCATACTGGCAAAATCGGTTTGGGTTCGGAAAAATCAAAAAAGAGGAATTACTTATCGGAAAGAATCGGGCAGCAGATCTATTGGTCAATGCAATTTTCTCGCTGGCGTATCTGTGGGCTCAAGAAAACCAGGATTCGAAACTGCAAGCGACTGTCGAAGCGCTTTACGCCAGCCAACCCAAACTGCAAGATAATCAGGTCACTCGTCAGGTTTTAGATCGGATTTTCAGTGAAGAGCAACCCGCCAAATCCATTTCACCTAACGCTAAAAAACAGCAGGGAATGATCAAGCTTTATCAGGATTTTTGTGCGGCCAAGTCCTGCGAAATCTGCCCGATTGTCTACGGAGGAGGAGTAGATTAAGCTACCCCTTACCGATCAGATGACAGTCCAGAAATTAGGGGTTTACAACGGTCCCTAAAAAAAGTAAACTGCTAGTCCACTGATCCTCAATAGCAAAAAAGAACGGGCGGTTGGCAATAAAACGCAATCGATTCGGCTGAATAGCGGTGGTGCGGATCTGAACCGAAGTCACCGCCGCCGCTTCTGTACCTTCCTCAGCGACTTCGATGTAGCTTTTGTGCTTCACTTCCTCGATGTGAAGGTCAGACGGTTGCTGGCTAATCCGGCTAAAATCGGCTTGATTGGGGATAAACGCGGTCTTCATACCAAGATCGGACAAATAAGGATTGAGTCTGGTTTCATATTCGATCTTGAATCGTGGCAAGGCAATATCGCCCTGTTGCTGTTGAAACTCCGATTGCCACTGATTCCAATTGTCAATGGTCAGGTTTCTAATCAACGTTTTTAACGGTAGGTCAGCGTTGGGTAGAAAAACGTACATACCCAGCCGACCGTTATCATAGGGCAACCGGATCACTTGAAATTCCTTCCCACGATAAGCAGCATACTTACCTGTTTGCGACATCATTTGCACCTTTTTGGTCGAACCATCACTTAGGAAGAAATCTTGTTCCCTTGTTTTTTTTGGATCAAAGGCCGTGGTCCAGTCTCCTTTAAAATAGATGGCATTGATCAAAAACAGAATAGTATGAGCGCCGACCTGATCTACAATTTTCTCAATTTTTCCGTTGGTATTGTCGCTGACCCACCGATTGATAGTCGCAGTTGCTTGTGGGTCAGTAAAGTTCAGCTGACGCAGCGTGGCATTGAAATAGTCGCTGTTGGTTTGTAAAAAAGCTGGCTGAAACTCAATATCTTCTCTGCCCCAAAGCGAATTGGCGATCTGAAGTTTCACCTGTGGTGAGATGACCTGCAGGCTCTTTTGTAAGTTGGCGAAATCAGCGTTGACCGATTCTAAGTCCCGACGGGGAAAAGCCAGTGTTTGCGCTATCTCCTGTTGGGTTATGCCAACAGCACCATTCATGGTCATCGTTAAAGCAGTGGAGATGCTTAGGGGTGAAACAAAGAGGTTTTTGTTCGACTGGTAAATCTGCTGGAAGAGTTGAAAGCCAAATCTGGTGTTCGCAAGAACCGTTTCGTTATTGGCATCCAATTGCCGCGCCGCATTCGTAACATCTGCAATCTGCAATATCTCGCTCATGCTAGAACAACTCGATAATCCGGTCATCAAAACTAATGAGCAGGCCAACCACACGCGCCATTTGCCACCTATTGTGAACCACATTATCATTTAGTTTTCTATGTCTGTATCTTTTTCCTCTAACCTGGAAATCGATGGTAGAATGATCGGGGTCCGACCAGTTTGACCTTTTAGAAACCGTCGCAGTACAGCCCGAGTTTCCTCTTGCAACTTTTCGGTGTTGTTCTTAGCCTCCAAGCTTAAGCCATCAATCAGACTGGTGATAATTTGCTTAGCTTCGTTGAGTAGATCCTCCGAAGCGTCAATGTGGACAAATCCACGGGTGACTAAATCGAGGTCAGTTACCAGTTGGCCTTTATTATTGAGAACAATTACTAGCACAACAATACCGTCACCGGCTAACTGACGACGATCATACAAAACGATATCGGTTTTAAACTCAATTTTTCCATCAATAAAAACCGAACCCGATGACACTTGGCCATCCAGGTAACACCCTTTAGGCGTTAGGCAGACCCGGTCGCCATTTTCGGCCACTATGATATTTTTTTTGGAAACGCCGGTCGATTCAGCCAATTCGGCATGCTGTACCAGATGAGCGTATTCACCGTGCAACGGAATGAAACATCTCGGCTGTATCAGATTGAGCATCAGTTTTAGGTCTTCGTAGGCGCCATGGCCTGATACATGTACATTGGCGTTATTTTCGTGGATTACGTGAGCCCCTCGTCTCAGCAAATTATTAACTATTTCGCCAATTGCCCGCTCGTTACCTGGAATCTGTCGTGCCGAAATCACGACGGTATCACCCGTTTCTATCTTTAGCATGGAGTGGTTGTCGGCTGCCATCAGTGCCATTGCCGATCGTGGTTCACCTTGGCTTCCGGTAGAAAGAATAGCCACTTCATGCGGTGCAAACCGGTTAACCTCTTTAAGATCAATCAACAAGTGGGGCGGCACCTTTAAATATCCAAGTTCAGAGGCGGTACGGATATTACCAACCATAGATCTACCTGCTATCGCCACCAATCGACGGTGGACAACAGCCAGATCTATAAACTGCTGAATCCGATGCAAGCTGGAGGAAAAGGTGCATAAAAATAAGCGATTTTCTGCAGCACGAAAGATCTGGTCTACATCGGCGAAAATGCTATTTTCTGCTGGTGAAAAACCGGCACGGTCAATATTGGTGCTATCCGAAAGGAGAAGATCCACCCCTTTTGCCCCTATGGTCGCCAGTTTGTGTAAATCCGCCGGTTGCTGATTGATTGATGTTTGATCGAGTTTGAAATCGCTAGTGTGGACAATCGTCCCGGCAGGAGAATGAATGGCCAGCGCAACCGCAGCGGGTATACTATGAGTAACCGGGATAAACTCAATGGTAAAACAACCCAGTTCTAGCGGTTGATCAACGGTAATGGTATTGAGTTCGGCTTGGCCAAGTAGCTGATATTCCCGCAACCGACCAGCAGCTAAAGCCAGCGTTAGTTCGGTGCTATAAACCGGAATGTTAATTTCTCTCAGCAGAAAACTCAACCCCCCCATATGATCTTCGTGTGCATGGGTGATGATTACACCCCGAATCTTATCTCGATTCTCGATCAGATAGGTAATATCGTTGACAATCAGATCAATTCCAGGAGTATGCGTTTCCGGAAACATGATTCCTACATCGACGATAATCAGATCGTCACCGCATTCATAGACCATCATGTTTTTGCCAAACTCGCCCAATCCACCTAATGGAATGATTGAAACTGAATTGGAGGAGGAAATTACTTGTTCTTGTAAATTGCTGGACATTATTAGATGGCTATGCGCTCCTAAATTTCTGCTATTTGATTTGTGTTATCTTACTAAATTCTAGCAAAATTATGATGTAATAAAGTTAATGACCCGTTTTGGAACCACAATCACTCGCCGAATTTCTTTCCCTTCCAAGCGTCTAGCAATTTTAGGATCATTTTTGGCTATGGTTTCGACCTCTTCCTCATTAGCGGTATCTGAGACTAGAATCGTGCCGCGCATTTTTCCCATCACTTGAACCGCCATCGTGATTTGATCTTCCTTAGCTTTTTCGGGGTCACCAACCGGGAAATTTTGGCTTGACACCAGTTTTGGACCAAACCCGCAGATTCGCCAAAGTTCTTCCGCTAAATGGGGGGTAAACGGTGTTAACAATAAAAGGTAAATCCGTCCGATCTCTTCTGGTATATTCGGCAGTTGAACTAGCTTGTTATTGAGTTCAATCAATACAGCGATCGCTGTATTAAAGCGTAGATTTTCCAGATCTTCACTTACTTTGAGAATGGTTTGGTGTATTGACCTCTCCAGGTCTGGCGTCATGCCGCCACCGATATTTGCTTCCCCGTCAGTCGTTACAAAGTTGCGCCAAACCCTCTGTAAATAGCGTTGCATTCCGCGAATACCTTCCATGCTCCACGGCACACTAGCCTCTAACGGTCCCATGTACATTTCGTAGAGCCGAAGTGTATCGACACCGTACTCCTGCCCGATCTCTTCCGGCGGCAAACCGTTCTTATAACGTTTTCCCATTTTACCGCTAAAACGCTGAAGCTTTTCGCCAGTCTCAGTACAATAAGGGATATCATCCTGTACTTCGACTTGTCGGATATCAACATACGTCCCTCGACTATCAACGAAGGCATCAGCTGTTATCATTCCTTGATTGAATAGTTTTTTGAACGGCTCAGGCGTTGAGACATGACCTAGATCAAATAGGATCTTATGCCAGAATCGTGAATAGAGCAGATGTAGAACAGCGTGTTCAGCGCCGCCAACATAGAGGTCAACCGGCATGAAAAACTGCTCCGCTGATTCCGCACAAAATGTGTCGCCATTGGCCGGATCTATAAATCGCAAAAAGTACCAACACGAGCCCGCCCATTGTGGCATAACATTCAATTCGCGCTGAAACGTTTTCTCTTCTATCTGTATGTGTTGCCAAGACGGCTCCGCCCGCGAGAGCGGCGGTAAAACAGGACAGTCGGGATCCGTTGAGGTGGCCGGTCGGAAATCGTCCATCTCCGGTAAAAGCACCGGTGGTTCAACCGAGACCGTCTGTCCCGACGGATGTGTCGCGATGGGAAAAGGTTCCCCCCAATAACGTTGTCGAGAAAAGATCCAGTCACGCAATTTGTAGTTAGTTGCGGCTTGACCTCGACCTTGTTTCTTCAAGGCTGAAATGATTTTGGATTTTGCCTCTGCCGTGGGTAGACCAGTAATCGCAAAAGGATTAGTTTCCGTTTCACCTGAGTTGATCGATACACCATCACCGGTAAAACAAAGGTCGGTAATCCCATCAGGTTTTCCCACCACTTCAACGATCGGTAATTGGTACTTTTCTGCGAAAGCATAATCCCTGTCATCATGAGCCGGCACAGCCATAATTGATCCGGAACCGTAGTCCATGCTGACGTAATCGGCTACAAAGATAGGAATTTTCTCCTTGTTGACAGGGTTTCTAGCATAAATCCCCGTTAAGGCGCCTGTCTTTTCAGCTTCGGGCGCAGAGAACTCCGTTGCGGTGACTGCATTCTGTTCAGCCTGAATAATGTAGCTACTAACAACTTGAGCTTGTTCATCCGGCACTAAATAACCAGCATGACCGGATGTCACGATTGGATGCTGTGGGGCAACCACCATAAAGGTAGCACCAAAGAGAGTATCGGGTCGTGTAGTGTAGACCGTCAAAGTTGAAGCCACCTCTTCTGTCTGTGGATCTAAAACATCGAAAACGACATTCGCGCCGCTACTTTTACCGATCCAATTTCGCTGCATCAGCTTAATCGGTTCTGGCCAGTCGATTTGAAAATGCCCTCCACAACCATCGGGCAGTTCTGCCCGATCCAGATCTGTCAATAGCCGGTCGGCATAAGCCGTAATACGCATCATCCACTGTTTAAGTGGCCGCTGAAAAACAGGGAAATCACCGCGTTCACTTTTCTTTTCGCTGGTGACCTCCTCATTGGCTAATACCGTACCGAGCCCGGGACACCAATTGACAGTTACCTCTTTCTGGTAAGCGATCCGATATTCGTTAAGAAGTGCCGACTTTTCAGCCTCTGATAATGCTGACCAATCCTTGTTCTCCAGTTTGTGTTGCCCTGATTCAAAAGATTGAACTAATTCTGAAATTGGCCGGGCTTTTTGCTGGTCTGGATCGAACCAACTTTCAAAGAACTGTTGAAACATCCACTGAGTCCAGCGATAGTAGTCTTCGTGAGAGGTTGCAATTTCACGGTCCCAGTCGTAGCTCAATCCAAGATACTGCAATTGATCGCGAATGGAAGTAATATTATCTTCTGTCACTGTCGCAGGATGAACATTATTTTCAATTGCGTATTGCTCTGCTGGTAAGCCAAAGCTGTCAAAGCCCATAGGATGTAAGACGTTGTAGCCAGTCATTCGCTTATAACGGCTGTAAATGTCAGTTGCAATATAGCCTTTAGGATGACCGATGTGAAGACCAGATCCACTCGGATAGGGAAACATATCTAGAACGTAACATTTCGATTTGGCAGAATCGAAGTCGGCATCCCCCGGATTTGGAGTACGGAAAGTTTTATTCTCTTGCCAGTAAGTTCGCCACCGCTGCTCAATCTCCTGAAAATTGTAGGATCCACTCGACATGCTTAATATTTTCACTTCCTTTAGCTATTCCACACTGTGTACTTGCCGGTCTTTAACTCTAGGGTATTATACTTATTAGGTCGGTTAGTATTCAAGCCGTCAATACTGCTAACGCCTAGAACAATCTCGCTTGCCACAGCACAACCCCCATGCTAAAATAAAATTGGTCCGTTGTTGGTTAAGTCGGTTTCTGCTAACAAGGTCTGTAACGATGTTTCCCTTCCTATCGTACATACTTAGGATGGAATATAAAATTGATGAACCAGACACCAGATAATCTCGATCAGGATTTACTACACTTTTTTTCTGAAGCTTTTCAGTCGTTTGATTCGGCCAGTGAGAAACTGGCTGACGCCTATGCGGATCTGGAAAAACGACTGGAAAACGTTAATCGAGAACTGGAACGAACTAACCAGGAGCTAAGCCAAAGCCTACAAGAGAAAGAGGCCCTGCATAACCAGTTGGCTTGTATCCTGGAAAGCATGACCGCAGCGGTAGTAGCGGTCAACCTAGACGGCAATATCAGCTTGTTCAATCGATCAGCCGAGCAGCTAATGGGTAAGAAAGGGAGCCAGGTAATTGGCCAACCGTATGCACAGATTTTTGGCAATCGCCCCTTTCTTTTGGAGACACTGACTTCGCATCAACCTTACGTTGGGCTTGAGGGATCGATCAAAACACTAGACACCACCGAGCCAATACCTGTCCAAATAGGTACCGTTTTAATCCAGCAGTCAGATGGACAAGTTTTGGGGGCGCTGGAGATGATACACGATATATCTGAGAGAAAAGAGTTAGAAGAACAATTGGGTCGCTCCACAGCTTTAGCCGAATTGGGACGGATGGCAGCAGAGGTGGCTCACGATCTGCGTAATCCACTAGGGGCAATTCGTCTCTACGCGGGGATGTTGCAGCAAGAGTTAACCGACGACCGTAAACAACTAGCAGATTCAGTAGTTAGGGGATTGGATACTCTGGAGTCGATTACCTATAACCTGCTTTCCTTAGCACGCCCCATAAAACCGAGCTTTCAGTTTGTTGATTTTACAGATCTGGTTCAGGAGGTTATCACCTATACTCGTTATGCAATCATCGAGAATGAGATTCAATTGATTGAAGATTATGCGGCCTCCTTAATTTGCTACGGGGATTTCGAGCAACTAAAGCAGATAGTGTTGAACATTATTTTGAATGCGGTTCAAGCTATGCCAGAAGGTGGCGAACTGTCCCTGATTGGTCAAACTGATGAAAAACGAGAACTGCTCGTCTTTTGTGTCAAGGATACCGGGTGTGGTATTCCATCCGACATTCAGGAAAAGATTTTTACCCCTTTTTTTACTACTAAACCCTCTGGTTCGGGGTTGGGGTTACATACGGTCAATCGAATTGTTCAAGCCCATTTTGGGCGGATTCGGGTTGAAAGCCAGGAAAGTCAAGGGACCAGTTTTTATATCGAATTACCAACCGACGCTCGGCAAAACCAACTGCCAGTCTTCGAGATCGACGCTCTAACCGATCAACTTGAAACTTAGCCTGTTCCATACCGGAGTCTCCTAATGAGCGACTGCAAAATTCTAATTGTCGATGATGAAGATTTCATGCGAGGTGCTGTACTAGAAGTACTCCGTAGGGAAAACTACGTCGCCATGGCAGCAAGCAGTGCCAAAGAAGCCATCGAGTTGATGACAAATCGATCCTTCGCAG
This sequence comes from Candidatus Poribacteria bacterium, assembly GCA_030748495.1. Taxonomy (GTDB): domain Bacteria; phylum Poribacteria; class WGA-4E; order WGA-4E; family UBA9662. The sequence continues at coordinate 30,076 of JASMLX010000047.1, forward strand.
TGGTAATTACCGATGTTAAGATGCCAGGGATGGATGGAATTACTCTGTTTCGAGAACTCAAGAAACGTCATCCAGAAACCTCTATCATTATTATGACCGGGTTCCCGGATCTTGAGGATGCCATCGAAGTCATCAAAGAAGGGGCCGTCGATTATTTACAGAAACCATTTCCACCGGCTAGATTGATAGAGTTGGTCAAACAGTTCATCGACAGACCTGATAATGGAACCAGTGATGATTTGAATAATGTTATCACGCAAGATGAACAAATGTTGCGAATCCTAGACAAGGTAAGAACTGTCGCGCCGAGTAATGCGCCGGTCTTAGTTCAAGGTGAAACTGGTACTGGCAAGGAACTAATCGCCCAAGCGCTTCATAATCTCAGTTTTCGTACCAAATCGGGTCAAATAGTGGCACTCAATTGTGCCGCTATTCCAGAAACGTTGTTGGAAAGTGAGATGTTTGGTGCCGAAAAAGGTGCTTATACCGGCTCTGATTCGCAACATGTTGGCCGATTTGAGCGAGCCGACAAAGGTACACTATTCTTAGATGAGATTAGTGATCTCTCTTTACCGCTACAATCAAAACTACTACGTGCGTTACAAGAACGTGAAATTGAACGCGTAGGTGGTTCGCAACCGATCAAAGTGGACGTCCGTATTGTAGCCTGCACTAACGAAAATATTCAGCAAGTTGTAGATCAAGGAAAGTTTCGTGCCGATCTGTTTTATAGACTGGACGTAATTCGCATTGTTCTACCACCGCTTCGCCATCGGCCAGGCGACATTCCACTGCTTGCCGAGCATTTCTTGGAGCAGTATAATAAGGAGTATGCAAAAACTGTGCAAGAGTTCAGTCAAGAAGCGATCCAAGTCTTAACTAGTTACCACTGGCCAGGTAATGTGCGTCAACTTGAGAATGCGGTACAATCGGCGGTAATTCAGACCCAAAGCGATCTGATTGTCGCCGGTGACATAGATCTACACCGAGATGAAAGTCCGCCTCCAATAGAACCGATTAGCCAGGATCATTTAGACCAGATTCCTTTTCAGGTTGGAATGACGCTCCGCGATTTAGAAAAAGAGGCTATTATGCGAACGCTGGAAGCGCATGACTTCAACCAAACTAAAACGGCTGAAACTTTAGAGGTAACCTCCCGTACCATTCGCAACAAACTGCGGGAATACGAGAAGCCGGAATCTCAGTGAGGGGTGGGGACGTACTTACAGGTTGGCACATTGCTTGCTAACAAACTGCAGGTAAATATCCTGTGAGAAAAAATGGCACAACTTTTTGACACCACCTCTCGCGCGCTGGAATTCGCAGCGGCAGGCACACAGATGCGACACCATGTCATCACCAGCAACATCGCCAATGCTGATACCCCTAAATATAAAAGTTTGGATCTCGACTTTCAGCAAACCTTACGAACAGCATTGAATGAGGAAAGACCAACTCCGCCATCAAATGCGATCGGGCGATTTCAGCAACTAGAAAATAAATCATTTGCCCTTGAGGTCAAAATGACGCACCAGAAAAAAGCTGAACAGACTCGTAACCGATTTGGCACGCATCTGCTAGCGGAACCAACTACTGAAGAACGGCTGGATCGCAACAATGTCGATGTTGACAAAGAAATGGCTAAACTGATGGAAAACTCATACTTTCATCGCGCCTATCTGGAGTTGGCCAACCGCAAGTTTCGTGTATTGAAAAATGCGATTTCAGGTCGTGTTTAGCCATTTGAGGAACTAATAGTAATGAAAGCAGATCTTTTTTCCGCCATTGATTCCAGTGTAACTGGACTTCGGGCACAACGGTACCGAATGAACGTTATCGCTGAGAACTTAGCCAATGTTCAAACTACTAAAACCGCCTCCGGTCAGCCTTACCGACGCAAAGAGGTGCTATTTTCTTCTGGCAATCCGGCACCAGATTTTTCTTTCGTCCTTAATGGTGCCTACGAAAAGTATGCAAAATTAACCCAGCAAGATCGAGGAGCGGAACCCGGAGTCCAAGTTCTAGGTACTGTTGAAGACCAAACTCCTTATCGTGAACTCTACGAACCAGGTCATCCGGAGGCAGATGCTACAGGCATCGTCAGGCTACCGAATGTCAATCCAGTGGTGGAGATGGTCAATATGCTGTCAGCCTCCAGATCTTACGAATCTAACATTGCGGCCCTAAATACCTCCAAAAGAATGGCGGAAAAGGCACTCGAAATTGGAACCTAAATCGACGAATTGATCTGAAGGAGTCTTCTTGGATTAAGGAGAGATAGAGATGAAACTTCAACGTACACTGATGCCGACGCCTTCAGTTTCGAAGCCGGCGGGTCAGAAGTCAGAAGAAATTACTGGCAGTGAAGCGGAAAAACCTTCCTTTTCGGATACACTGCGCGATTCGATTGAGGATGTCAACCGCTTGCAGGAACAAGCAGATCAGGCTATTGAGTCGCTAGCCAAAGGGGAAACTAAAGATATTGCCCAGACGATGGTGGCAGTTGAAAAGGCCAATATCTCGTTTCAACTGATGACGCAAGTTCGGAATCGTCTGATCGAAGCCTATCAAGAAATCATGCGAATGCAGTAATCCTGAGTCTAACCGAGAGGTGGTACTCAACTGAAAGGGTAGCCTGTGCCAGAAGGTCTTTTACAATTTCTTAACCAAATTCGGGATATATGGAATAATCTGCCCCAACAAGCCAGAATTGTGGTCCCAATTGTTGGAGTTGTTATTCTGGGGGCGTTGATTGGGTTTAGTCTATGGTCGGGAACTGAAGAAGATCAGGTAATTTTTTCCAACCTATCGGATCGTGACCTCAGAATGGTACAGGGCGAATTGGCCAGTGCCAGAATCAAATACACTGTTCCGACGACCGGATCTATTGCCGTCCCTTACAGGGAAACTGCTCGTGCCCAGATGGTCTTGGCCATGGCTGGTGTACCACGTCCAGAAAGCGGCTACCAGATCTTCACCCAATCCTCCGGCTTTGGCGATACCTTCCTCGATTATAGCCGTAAAGACCAGCAAAAGACAGAGATAAATATCCGTAACGCTATTGAGACTCTTGCGCCAGTCCAATACGCCACCGTCCAAATCACCCCTATGGTCGATTCCGCCTTTGCGGTTGACAAACAACCGGCCAAAGCGGTTGTAATCCTCGACCTAATGTCAGGCCAATCACTAGACTACCAACAGATAGAAGGGGTTATCAATATTGTTGCTCTATCTGTCCGAGGGCTATCAACCGAGAATGTACAAATTGTTGACGACCAAGGGCGTACGCTTTCTGGCGAACCTGAACGGACGGCTTACGATCTGAAAATGGAAGGGGCTTTTCGTAAACTTCAATATGAAAACCAAATCGCCACCCAACGTACCGAACGCATTAGGCAAAGTTTAGCCCCACTTGTTGGGGGGGTGGAATATGTTCGAGCCAACGTGGTAGTGGAGACGGACTTCAACGACCAGACAACAGATGAAACGCTTTACAACCCCCTCGATGTAGAGTCTAATCTGATTCCGAAGCAGATGGAAATTACAATCGATGAAACCACTTCTGGCCCGACCAGCATGAGCGAGGCCGTGGTCGGGGTTTCGTCCAATACAACAGCAACTTCTGAAACTAATACAGGAACCGGGTCGCAAATAGATGTCGGTAAACAGAGCCGTGAACTCCAGTATCTGGTCAGCGAACGCAAAAGCTCCAAACGCACTGCACCAGGCTCTATTATTCGGCTAACCGCCACGGTTCTTATTGACCATAAACCCGATTCTACTTCAACTGCAGTTCCTCCAGCCCGGACGCCGTGGCTACAACCCGAGTTGGACCAACTGAAAATCTTTGCCCAAAACGCCGCTGGCTTCGATTCAACTCGTAATGATAATGTCGAGTTAATTAGCCTTCCTTTTGATACTACAACTCGTTCTACCGCGACACAAGAAGCGAAAGTTGGGCAACGAAACCGACTGTTTCTAGATATTGCTAAGTACATCGCGATTCTAGCGGTTGCATTAGTAATGTTATTTTTGATGAGATCCGCGCTGGAGCAGTTGCAGTTGGGAGGGCTTTCGGCGACAGCACCTGCCGGCATCACTGGAATGGAAAGCGATCTTCCACTGGGATCACCACTGACTGGTGCGGCGATGGGAGAGGCCCCCGGTCTAGCCGCTATCCCAGGGCAACCAGGTGTAGCGCCCGTTCCGGGGATGGCCCCGGCCCCCGGCTTACCAGGAGTTGAACAGCCCCCTGCTGGCGAGGAACCGCTGGCAAGCATTGAAATGGATGTAGGCGGGACGGAAATGCAGGAGATCGGACGACTGCAAACGGAGGTAATGTCCTTTGCGGATCAAAAGCCGGAGGTCGTAGCTCAGATCGTCGAAGATTGGTTAACCAATCCAGCATACGCGGGAATCGAAGAAGAATCGTCCTAATACCGGAGATTTGCTTAAGGCTCCGCACTGGAGTCGAAACCCTTGTTTAGAGGAGATAATTCATATGCCACCAGAACTGAGTGGGCCAGAGAAAGCGGCTATCTTGATGATTACGCTAGGGGAAGAAAAATCGGCTGCCGTAATCGAAAAACTCGATCAAACAATGATCCATGACCTGACCATTCGGATCGGGGAAACACAAATGGTGCAAGCCGAAGATAAACTGGAGGTGTTACGTGAATGCCGGATGTTGATGTTAGCCTCGGAATATATCTCCCAAGGCGGCTTACAATACGCCCGCTCTTTGCTGGGCAAAGTACTGGAACCGGAGCAGGTCGAGTCGATCATTGAACAGGCACAACGCCAGATCGACGGCAACCCTTTCGATTTCATGGAAGAGGCGGCGCCTCCCAGGGTGGCTGAAATCTTGAAGACTGAACATCCGCAAACTATTGCTTTGATTTTGGCCAATTTGAGTGCCCGGCAAGCCAGCGATATTCTGGCTCTGTTGCCGACTGAAGCTAGGCTGGAGGTAGTCAAGCGAATTGCTGAGATGGAAGAGATGAAACCCGAAGTCGTCGATTTAATGAAAAAATCGTTGCAGGAACAGATGCAGGGATTATTAAGTTCCTCCGGTGATAGCATGGGTGGCGTCGAGTCAGCCGCGGAAATTTTGAACCTACTTCCGGATTCGGATGGAAAAGTGATTATGCAAGGGTTACAAGCAGAGAGCCCAGAAATGGCCGAGGAAATCGATAATCTGATGTTTACTTTTGATCATCTCGGTGGAATTAGCCAACAGGACATGGAGCAGGTCGTGCGAGACGTTCAAACCGAGTATGATCTGGATACACTCGCCAAAGCCTTGAAATTAGGTGATCCGGCTGTCGCAGATAAAATTCGTGGTTCAATGAGTATACAAATAAAAAAGGAACTTGACGAGATCATAGATACGCTACCCAAGATGAAAGTTAAAGAGGTAGAAGACGAACAGATGAAGATTATTAACCTGGTCAAAAAGATGGAGGCGGAGGGGAAAATTACCATTAACCAAAGTGGTGAAGAAGAAGAGTTGATCTAGTAGACAACGATTGAACAGCAAACTAACCTCTGCATTGTAGATAAATGGCACGTGTCCTTCGAGCCGATCAGGTAACCTCTGGATCTTTCGAAAAGATCGAAGCTGTTGATACTGACTTTGCTTTAGAGCAGGCCACCCCACCTGGCCGAGATCATCTGGCTAGCAACCGACCTGACGATGAGACGGGTCTTTCTCAAAATATCGTTAAAGAGGCACAACTTCGGGCTGATGCCCTAATTGATAATGCCGAGCAACGGGCAACCAAACTCCAGAATCAAGCGGAGTTGGAACTGGAAGCCGCCAAAAACCAAGCCGAAGCCATGCTTCAACAGGCTGAAGCCGAGGCCAATCAATTGCTGGCACAAGCGCAAGCGGAAATTGAGCAGCAGTTACAAACTGCTCAACAGTCTGGTTTTGAACAAGGGTTGCAGGCAGGGCAGCAGGCTGTGGTTCAACAAACTGACCAACTCGCTGACACTCTGCAGCAGGCTGTCGTTGATCTTTCCGCTTTCAAAACGCAATTGATCACCCAGTATGAAGCCGAGATTTTAGAGTTTGTGATGGTGGTTTCAACCAAGATTGTCGGTTTTGAATTGACCGTTAATCCGAAAATTATCGTCGAAGTGGTCAGAGATGGGTTAACCCATCTTAAAGACAAAAGCGAAATCTCTCTTTACTTGAATCCTGACGATCTCGCCTTGATGCGGGAATACCGCCCTCAGTTACTAGAGCAGGTTGAAGGTATTGGTACGCTAAATTTCGTGCCAGACGAGACCCTGATTATCGGCGAATGCCGATTAGAAAATAGATCTAACCTGATCGACAGTACCTGGCGCGAGAAGTTGAGCAACGCTGCTGAAATTGTCTGGAAACTGTATCATACCGCTGAGGTAACCGAGATTGAATCCGCATAATTCATCACTGAGCCTCAATTCGTCTGAACCGCTTCACGACCTGAATCTAACCCGCTATATTCGCGAACTACGTCAGTCCTCCCTGACTTCTACTTATGGGCAAATCACCAAAGTAGTCGGCCTGGTAATCGAAGCCAAGGGGATTGCGGCTCCTGTTGGTGAACTTTGCATGATCTCAGCTACTGATCCGGAAACCAATCAGCCGGTAGAGGTTATGGCAGAGGTAGTGGGCTTTGAGGATGATCGACTCATGTTGATGCCGCTAGGTAATATCCGCGGCATTAAGGCTACTGACCGGATCCGGATTACCAACTCCTCTTTTTCCGTTCATGTCGATGATGAATTGTTAGGTCGGGTGGTCGATGCACTGGGCGATCCGCTTGACGATTTAGGTTCTTTAAAAAGTCTAGCTCAATATCCAGTTTACAATACGCCGCCCGATTGCTACAACAGAAAACGCATCAGTCAGATTATTCCAACCGGCGTCCGAGTAATTGATGGACTACTGACTATTGGAAAAGGACAACGGGTCGGGATTTTTGCTGGTAGTGGTGTGGGTAAGAGTAGATTGCTGGGAATGATCGCCCGCAACGCCGAATCGGAGGTTAATGTAATTGCCCTGATTGGGGAGCGTGGTCGAGAAGTAATGGAATTTATCGAAGATGCACTGGGCGAGGAGGGCCTGCGACGATCGGTCGTTGTAGCAGCTACTTCCGACCAACCCCCACTGTTACGAGTGCAGGGGGCGATTACCGCAACAGCTATCGCTGAATACTTTCGTGATCAAGGTAAGGATGTAATCCTGATGATGGACTCAGTCACCCGCTTTGCCATGGCGCAGAGAGAAATTGGGCTATCAGTTGGTGAACCTCCTACAACCCGTGGTTATACCCCTTCAGTTTTTGCCAAACTTCCGATGCTGATGGAAAGAGCCGGTACAACTGATGGAGAAGGGTCGATAACCGCTTTTTATACTGTACTGGTCGAAGGTGACGATATGAACGACCCAATCGGCGACACTTCTAGATCCATTTTGGATGGACATATCGTTTTATCACGGGAACTTGCTTCCCAAAACCACTATCCAGCTATCGATGTCTCGGTTAGTTTGAGCCGACTGATGTCTGATGTCGCCACTCCCGCTCATCAGGCAGTAGCAGGGCAATTCCGACAGGTTTTAGCTGACTATGAATCTATCCGCGACGCCTATAATATCGGTGCTTATACGGTTGGCATGAATCCCCAGAGTGATTACGCTATCCAACACCAGGATCCGATGAATGACTTTCTAAGACAAGGCAACGAACCGAATACCCTGGACCAAACCATTGCCCAACTAGCACAAGTATTTCAAACGGACGACAGTCAGTCAGTTACCATCCCAACCGCCTAAATCTTTTCAATACTGCTGGTGCGATGCGATGCCATCGCCACTAGATAAAACTTTCCCAGAACCTTAGATCTTTTCCCATACACAACTCGTAAAATGCAGAAGTTCCGTTTTCGTCTTGAACCGGTTTTACAACGTCGCAAACTAACCTACGAACAGATCAGCCGTAACTTGGCAACAGCCCGGCAAAATTTGCAAACAGAACAGCAAAAATTAGCCGATCTACAGAATGGACAGAGCAACCTGCAGATAGATCTACAAGCCAAAAAGCAACAGTATGGATTTATGGCTAAAGACTGGACCACTTACGTGGCCTATATTGAACATTTAGATCGACAGGTGCGAGTGCAAGCAACCGTGGTTAAACAGGCCGAGGAGAGGGTAGAACAGGTACGTCAGTTAATGCAACAGGCTCGGACCGAATACGAAGTGATGGGAAAGATGAAAGAAAAAGCCCAACAAGAGCACCGCTATCAATTTTTAAAAGAGGAACAGGCTTTTCTGGATGAAGTCGCTGGTATGAAGAGTGCGAGATCAGACAGCTAGAATTCGATTGAGTTGAGCTATGACTACAACAATCCGGTTCGTAATTACAGGACTTTTACTCTTGACCGCTATCCTCTCAATTCTACTCTGGAAGCGAACGGATCTAACGGTAGATCGAACTCCGGGCGTATCAATAAAAGCTACGGTCTACGACTATACTACTGTATTACCACCAGACTACTCGCTGGACAAACCGGAGCACCTAATTGTGCTGAAAAATGAAGAGATGGAGAAATTGGTTGAGCAATTTGACAGAAAGGATCTAATAACCGCGATAAAAATGATGCCGGAACACATTCAAGTCCAAGATAAATTTCTCCTATATCTATCAGCGCCAGAAGCGAAAAAAGTAGAAAGTAGTCGGAAGCTCCATGCTCGACTGTGGAATCAGTTAATTTTCCGGTTAGACAGTTCACAAAGTCTAAAAGACAAATTATTGAATGAAGCGCAAGAAGTGAGAGAATACCATTCATTACACAACCTGTCCGAGAACGAAAACACTAAAGCGGATAAGGTACAAGAGAAGATGGATGAAGAAAACAAGTTGGAAAGGGAATTGGAAAAAGAACAGAGTCTGATTAACCAATTGGAAGCAGAAATCATAGATCTGAAAAAAAAAGACCAGGAAGTTAAAAGTGAAATTGATAAACTGGAACAAAATCTTGCCAATCTCAGAAAAACTGGTCGTAAAACTCCCTATTAAATTAGAGGAATAGGTAATGTTGAATCGAACCTTGACCTTCATTTCTGTCTTTTTTTTATCAATTACATTACTGTTTCTAGCTCTGTGGGTACATCGCCTGCAAAATAGAGATCCGCAAAACAATTGGACCGCAGGAGAAAAATATGGCTATGCCACAATTGATATCCAATCTCTCGACAAAAATTTGAAACGATTAAAGGGGAAGCAGGATGCTAATAAGCAGGAAATTAAAGAGCTAGACAGTAAAAAGCGGAAGCTTCAGGAGAACCTCGACAAGCATAAGTCGGCCAAACGAGAGCAGGAAGTAAAAATAGAAAAGCTAGAAGCAGAAATTGCTCAGATTAAAAACTTTATTGAGGCCGTAATCCTCAGTGACTCAAACAATCGGTAACACTAAGAAGGCGACAAAGGAAATTAGGTATGGTTAAACTGTTAGCTTTTTTATCGATCATATTTTACTTTTTCGCGGTTTTCTTTGGAATGATGTTCTATTTCGATAACTACGGTGAACGCGATGCCACCACCCTTCTCTCTGCCGGTGAATTATACGGCTACTCGACTGTCGATGTTAAAACACCGGAGATAGCCCGAGAAATACAAAACTTGTTGGAACAAGAACGAGATCTACAAATCAGTATTGACGGGTTACAGTCCTCTCTAAAAGCAGCAATCGCCGATCGTGAGGAAGCTACACAGGAGTACGACGAAATAAAGAAGAAGCTAGACGATGCATCAAAAAAAGTCGCCAACTACGAAAAGGGGCTAGACTTGGCAAACTTATTGCTTAAAATGAAAGCTGATCAAGCTGCAGCGAGCATCGGTGTTTACAGCGACCTGGAGTTACAGTTTTTTGTGAGATATGCCGTGCCGCAGATGGCACAAGATAAGGCACAAGAAAAACTCTACAAAAAACTGATGGAAGCTGTAGGCCAAGATATGATCCTTGCAACAAAGATCGGTAAGTTTACAATTCAAAAAGAAGAAAGGGCTCCTGACTGATGTCTAACCTATTTTGGAATGCCCCTTCTGCTTCTTCAGAAGGACTCGGTGCCAGCTTAGGCGTGCAATCCTCTGCTTCGTCTAGCCAATCAGCCGGACAGGCTCCAGAAGGATTTGCAGATCTACTATCTGCCGCTCTGGATCAGGTCGAATCGACTGATACCGCTGATACCACTCTTCCCCAACCAAACTATCGTATGAATTCCGCTACTATGCGGTCAGATACGTCTTCCTCACTTCCCCTGCAACTCAACCTCGATTTTCAACCTGATGCCAACCAACTCTCAGTTATGCTGGAATCCCCAGCATTGGCGATGGTACCTGAACAGATGTATCAGCAGATACATCCGCTAGGTGCATTTGGCCAGTGGCAGTTGGAGCAACCGCTTGTTTCGGGGTTACCAATATCGGAACAGGTTTCCGCATTGGCCAGTTGGGTTGAAAATTTTGCCGTTGCAAATGGGAATAACGAGGGATTGTTTGCCGAAGGGGTTGTTGAACAGGTTCTTCCGAGTATTATCAATGCAATTCAAGCCAATCAGACTGATACCAGAGCATCGTTACTCAACGTTCAGATCTCTGACCGTCAACTGACACTGAAACTCGACCAGGTCGAGGTTCAACTGCCGTTGCCGGTTCTTCAAGATCCAGACTTCGATCCGCAAGTCGTCGCTCAGTTGCTGACCGCTAATCTTGTCACTTCAGATAGTGACGGACCTGCAGTCTCGGCATCAGAGAGCGCGCCGTTGCAAACTGAGATTGAGGATGAGATCAGGTCGGAGAGTGGAGAAACATCGCCGGTTAATCAATTTGGCAACCCATCGGTACAGCAACTACTAATGTCACAGACTACTGTGATGAGTAGTGAAACTGATCCGATAGATGGTGACCAATTCGATGTCGCCGGATCTGAATTGCGTTCTGATAATCGAGCAGAGGCATTACCCTCAACTTCCATACAAATCGCCTTTCATATTGAATCCGGTCGAGTCAGCCTCGATACCGACAATATGAATTTGCCAGCTAACCTGTCAACCACCAATTCAACTGCCGAATTAGATCGGCAAGAGTTGGATACTAACCACCTAATTAGCATGCCGAATATGGCTAAAACGGCTGGTGTTTGGTCTGAGACGACCCGTTCGTCCGGGCAAATCATCGCTACGAGCCTTAGCCAGAGCAAAAGTTCCGGCGAAGCTCAGCTTTCTGAGACCGAAATTCAGCAAGCGACAACCCGTATTCAAGGCATTATCACTAATTTAGCTGAACGCTCATCAGGGCAACCTTTGAGCCAAATGATATCCGCTGAAACCCGGTTAGATTCGGGCCAAGCAATTTCAGATCGTCTGAATATCGCCTTCAAAGTGGATTCGGGACAACTGACAATCTCAGTTCCAGATTCAGATCTATCGATCCAAGTGCCGATGGATACGGATCTGCCGACTGAGCAGTTGGTATCCTGGATTGAAACAGTTTCCTCCCAATCAACGCAGTCTGACTCGGTAGAGATCGATCAATTGGTTGGAGGGAGTCAAACAGTGAGCGTAATCCAATCGCCAGCAGTGGTATTGGATCTCGATCTCTCGTCGGAAACTGTTATCCCACAGCAACTAACCTCGACCCACTCGGCTGGTCTTCAGCAGATGCTGGGCACACTGGCGACGGTGATGGAACAATCAACAGATTCACAACCGTCAGCTAATCTGTTACAGGTTAGTGTGCCAAGTGGCATTCAGCAAGTGGCGACTGGGGCAAAGTTGCAAGCGGCCGTCAACGACAACACCATTCGGCTTACCTTACAGGCCAACGATCCGACTTTCCTCAATTCGCTGAACGGTCAACTTCAACAATCGAAGGCGCTTTGGGAACCATCGATCCAATCGATCCTAAGTCGACTCAATGTTTCTGCCATGCAGATGACGTCAATACCGGCTGAACCAGATCTTTCGAATGGTACCTCGCTGCTGTCGGCCATACAAGGCGTCTCAGATCAACCGCAAAACTCAGCGGTTTCTCTGAACCCAACACTGAGCAGTGAAGCGGAGGTCTCTAATTTCCCGGCAGTTAGTGTAGATCTACCTAATTTATCTGCTGGCGAAGGTCAGAGAACAGCCGATGCTGCTTTTCGGACAACGCCAACGGAGGTAGGTCTACCAGGGTCAACCGAAGTTGATTCGGTTAATCAAACAGAGGACCTGCTCAACCCGTCCGAAACTGCTTCGCCCCTGCTGGATTCGTCAGTAGACGCTGATGAGGCCCCAGCAACCCGAATGGGACGACAAGTGCGTCAAGTTACCAGCCGAGGAGGTCTTGCTGATCCCACTGGAGCAGCGATTGCTCCGCAAAAGTTATCGAACAACGTTGCGGAGGTAACCGAACCGACTACACCAATATCCTCAATGGTGTCGAATCGGCTTAATAATAGCGCCTTGGGTCAATCTTTCAATTCGGAAACAGCCTTTGGTGGGCAAGGAGGCGACGCTAGTGATACCACTGAGGATAGCGAGTCGATGTTCACCGAAAGCGATCCGTTTATCTCTGTGTTGGAACAGGAGAACGAAGCCAAACGGTTGGCACACCTTTCCACTTCACCACAAAGAGAGGTTAACGAAACGGGAAGAATTTCATCTCAAGATGAACTTCGTTCTCAATTCGCCGAGGCACGACAGATTAGAGATGCGCGGCAAGACATCATTCGCGAGATCCAGTCGATGCAAAATAGCCGTCGACAAGAGACCGAGCGAGAGATGACGATCCAACTTCGACCTGCTCGATTGGGACGATTAGTAGTTCGTGTTTCTCAGCACCGCGAACAGAGCGGGAGTTCAACTGTAGCAGTTCAGATCCAGGCCAGTTCTACAGAGGCACAACAGATGCTGATGCATGAAATGTCAGATCTACAGTCGGATTTACAGAGTCAGGGGATAGATCTGACAGGCCTTGAGGTTTCGGTTGATAGCGGAAGAAATTTCCACCAATCGAGATCACAAGGACGTTTTTTCACTGACTATCAGCGGCAGGTTCAGTCTCGTCGAGGCCAAAACCCTTCAGAGCTACAAAATGCCGGTATCAGTTCAACCTCTAACCGAACGAAAATCGGCACGCAATATGCGAACAGTCAATTGAACCTCGTTGTTTAAGCAGAGTTGGGAACAATCGTGTTCCCAACTTTTTTCTACCAGCAACAGGATCAATTTAGTCAAGCAATAATTGGGAAGGGAAATTGGAGTAGAGAGAATGGATGTCAAACAGCAATCCGGGTTGGCCGGCTTAATGCAGAAAAACCCAACACCTCAGATCGACCGTAAGCAAGAACTGGGTAAGGATCAGTTTCTGCAACTCTTAGTGACACAACTCAAGTATCAGGATCCACTCGATCCTATGAAGAACGATGAGTTTATCGCTCAAACGGCGCAGTTTAGTGCCTTAGAGCAGATGCAACAGGTCAACGAGAATATTACGATGCAAAGTGGTCTTCATCGACAAGTTGTTAATGCTTCAACGGTGCAATACATCGGTAAATCGGTGCTGGCACCTGGTAATACAATTGAATTGACAGCGGGCCAACCGGCTCAGTTTGGCGCCGACGTTCCAACTGCTGCTAACTTAACCGTCGACATAACCGACCGGTTTGGTCGAGTAGTAGACACACTGCAACTCAGTACCAACCAAGCCGATAGATTAGAGATAGAATGGGATGGTCACGATGCAAACAACCAACCGCTGCCTTCCGGCACCTACGGTTTTAAAATCAAAGGGATTAATAGCTTGGGGGACATGGTCTTACCAGTAGCCCTGATGAAGGGCAAAGTCTCTGGTGTCTCGTATCAGGGCGACAAGGCGATGCTGTCAGTCAACGGTAAATTAATCGCACCGACTGAAGTGCTAGCGGCAACCAACTAGATCAACTGAATAAAGAATAAAACGGAATTATTATTACTCATCAGAACGCACGAATGAGGCCCATCTATGAGAAGGTATCTAATACCTTTTTAGGGATAGGGATAGGAGTGAAACTGAAATGTCAAAATCATTACTCAATGGGTTGGCGGGTATCCGTGCGCACCAAACCCAGATGGACGTAATTGGTAACAATATCGCTAACCTGAATACGGTCGGCTACAAAACAGCGCGAGCCACCTTTCAGGAGACCCTGAACCAGACTATCGCATCAGCGCAACCGCCTGTTGGCGGAATGGGCGGGGTTAACCCGTCCCAGATCGGTTTGGGGACGGCGATCGGTGCCATCAAATCTACCTTTACCCAAGGAAACCTGCAAGAAACCGGTAGTACGACGGACCTGGCGATTCTCGGAAACGGCTTCTTTGTAGTCAACGATGGAGAGAAAAATTTCTTTACTCGCAATGGAAGTTTTCACTTTGATGCGAACGGTATGGTGGTTAATAACCAGGGACTGTCCGTTCGAGGGAAACAGGCCGATGCCCGGGGAAAACTCTCAAACGAGGTCGGCTCGATCACAATTCCAGCCGACAAGAAAATTCCAGCTCAAGCTACGACCGGGGTCTCTTTTAGCGGCAACTTGAACTCAGAGGAACAGGTGCTGGGAACGATCACAAAAACCAAACCTTTCATGGCTACAGCAGATCCTGCAGAAGACTTTAACGGATTGTATGCCAACGGTACGGCGGAAACCTTCCTACAATTAACAAGAGGGATGGATACTTTAACCGTCGGCTATGAGGTGACAGGTACCGGGGAAACAGCTGAAAAAACTTTCACTTACGGTATCGACTTCACCACAATTGACGATCTCGTTACCAAGATCAATGACGCGGCTACTGGCTTTAATGGTGCTTTTAACGCGGCTAATGGAGCCAATGGTCAAATTCAGTTTGCCTCCGTACAAGCTGGCGTTCGATTAAAGATGATTAGTGATACTAGCAGTGCCCTCAACCAATCCTTT
>JASMLX010000480.1 GCA_030748495.1 Candidatus Poribacteria bacterium
TTTCTCTTTTCATAATCAATTTTCGCACCATACCAAACGATTGCTGAACTAATCAATTCTTTAAGACGTATGATCGTCAAGACAGTCCCGATAAAATAAACAATCCGAGGTTTTGATACGGTTGGAAGCGCGTCGGTTAAAGGATAGTAGTTGTTTTGCAAGTGAGTCAAACGTATTGGCCTAAGCGTATTTGAAACTTGGCAATGGCCTTGTTAAGCCCGCTTGGTTTAAATCCAAATGGGCCCTCTCCTCCCACGTAAGCTATCTTTCCTATTTTGTCAATAAGATAGGGGGGCAGGCCAAGCCGCGTGGGCTATCGTCACTGGATCGTGCTTCTCATCCACGTAGGTGCGTATTCCGGACTTCATTGCCGCCAACGGTGCGGTCGAATTAGCCTTAGTAACCTCCGGCCTTGATTGGGGGTCGAAACCTTATTTTCAGCGCTCAAAAGCGAGGCTTAAGGCCTGGAAAAACTCACCTGATTGATATAAGTGGATAGAGAAACTAGTGCCTATCTTAGCCATCACATTGAGTTGGACTCATCTGGTC
>JASMLX010000481.1 GCA_030748495.1 Candidatus Poribacteria bacterium
AAACAAGGACTGCCCGCTGTAGAAATCGTACTATTTACCAGACGATAGATGTACCTGACGCTCTGTAGATTTATCGTTGTGAAACGGCGCAACCATGATTGACGACCCAAACATGAATTGGTCCTGTTGTGTCGAGTCGATTACCTGATCTATGGCGTAGGGCTTGGTTTCACTGTCGAGTTACCCTCTAAAACGATTCCGTTTATAGTATCTGCCTCGCTTTTGAGTATCATTGCCCAAATTGATGGTATACCATTATTCAGCCCTTAATTACAGGCAAGGATTTTGGCTATAACTGTGATAATGCCGGACTTAGTCCGGATTTAAAGAGTGGTGTTTAAGTTTGAAAATTTTGCTTGAGCCTTTCTCTGGTGGTATATATTTGTCGATTAGACTCTAGCTGAAAGGGGCCGGCCACCAACTAATTTGATGACTACCCTCAACTACCATAGGCTTTATCAATCCACCAATATAAGCTGGGAAAAATGGAGCCATCTTAGATGGCGTTGACTATGGACCAATCTGGTTTAGTTTTCGACGGTGTCGAT
>JASMLX010000482.1 GCA_030748495.1 Candidatus Poribacteria bacterium
GTATGAAATAATCGCTGAAGAGTGTTGGCGAGGCAGGAAATCTACCCGTTCCATCCGCAGATATGTCAGCGAACTGGCGCAGGCGGAGCTGATTGAGGTGCAAAAAGGGTGGGGCAAGGTTTGTACTTTCACTCTGATGGCCTTCCACCAGACGGAGCAGATTGAAGAGTACGAGACAAATGCGGTTGAGCGGGAGTACCAAATCCAGCAAGCAGCGCTGAGAAACAATAAACTGCGTCTGTTGCGACAGGAGAAAGAGGAAGTGATCGAGGTGGAAGCGCCTAATGTCACAGCGCAGAAAGAGGTGGAAGTGACGGCCGAAGGTGTCGAACAGGAGTCAGAAAGCCCTAGTCGGCCAGGAATGTCCTCTCCAGAACCGACACCGGTGTCCCATCCCATTCCTAAAGAAACTAACTTAATAGAAACTTCTTCTCCTAGCACTCCAAACCCCGCTCAGTTGGAATTTCATCCTTCTTCTTCTGATCACAATTATCACCAACTCAAACTACAAACCCTTGATCTCTGGTGCAAACAGCAACAAAATTTA
>JASMLX010000483.1 GCA_030748495.1 Candidatus Poribacteria bacterium
CCGAAAATGTTCCCAATCCATAGCCAACTCTGTTACTTCATTTCTCATTGCTGCGTTTCTGGCGATTTTTATTTTGTCTTCTTTATCAATCTTATTTTTAAAAGACTGAATAGTTTTTAATGTTATTGAAGTTGACATTGCTGCTCCTTTGTTTGCCGAAATTCACTGAAATATGTACCGGCGTTATTAATCAAAATATCAAGGGCGTTATAAGTTGATTTGATTTCATCAGAGATTCGTGAAGCTGCTTTCATGCTTGACAGATCAGCGCAATAAAATTGAATGGATTCATTCCCCGTAAAGGATTTCAATTCAGCAACAGTAGAATTCCCTTTTTCTAAACTTCTGCCCACCAGAACCAGGGGATAGTCCAATTTTGCAAGTTCCAGAGCCGTCAGTTTTCCGTTACCATCGGTTGCTCCGGTGATCAGGCATGTTTTTCCAGTTGGCGTATTCAGAATTCACTCAAAAGCTAATACATACTCATAATGCCCAGCATGATCAGAATAAAATAGGGCACAAGATCTGCAGCGCCCAGGTAGTCTT
>JASMLX010000484.1 GCA_030748495.1 Candidatus Poribacteria bacterium
TTTGCTGCTAGGGGAGGCTTGAAAAACAAGAAGTACCCTTGGGGAGATGATCAAGATCTGGCCCGTAATTATGCCAACTATAAAGGAACAGGCGGCAAAGATAAGTGGAAGGAATCCGCTGCCCCAGTGGGAAGTTTTAAGCCGAATGGATATGGTCTATATGACATCGCTGGAAATGCTTGGGAATGGTGTCAAGACTGGTATGATAGCGACAAAGACAGCCGTGTGTTGCGGGGTGGTTATTGGGTCAGCAATACTATCAACCTGCGGGTGGCTCGCCGCATCAACTACCCTCCAGATAGTAGAGGCAGCAGCCTTGGGTTTCGATGTGTGGCGGATGTGAAGTAATTCCCCTGAACGGCATGAGGTGCGTCGCTGTTACGGGTTGGTTACCAGGACTGCCTCCATCCGTTGCAACAACGACCGACCCCGCATCTCGTCTAATAGATGACCGATAACACCTAAAGTTTATTTTCTCCTAGCATAAAAAAACAACCCCCACCGACCCGGGTGATCCGCCCTTTTGTGGTCAGTGACTGGCAGAT
>JASMLX010000485.1 GCA_030748495.1 Candidatus Poribacteria bacterium
TACACCACCAATTTTAATAGTTAAAGGTGTAATAATTAGAAGATTGTAATTTATGGGATTAAAAACACACCAATCTGCTTGGGGATATTCTTCATTCCAATATTCATATGGTTCTTGTGCACAATTTGTTATAAAATCTGGCATTTAATTCTCGCTAATATTAGTAGTTATAACTATTCTATATAATAAATATATATAATAAAAAAAAGTATTGACTTGTATATATATTAATTCTTATATTTAACTATACCCTCGTAGCTCAGTTGGATAGAGCAACAGACTTCTAATCTGTAGGTCATTGGTTCGAATCCAATCGAGGGTGCAATGTACAGGTGCTAGAGTGGTTAATAGGGTGGATTGCAAATCCATTGTTCGTGAGTTCGAATCTCACCCAGCACTCAAAGGAGAAATAAAATGAAAAAATCTTGGTTGTTAATAATGTCGTTTGACGAACACAATGGTAGTCCTAATGAGATTAAAACATTGTATCACGGAAAGACTAAACGAAGTATGGTAAAACATATGAATCTTTTACAAGATATGAA
>JASMLX010000486.1 GCA_030748495.1 Candidatus Poribacteria bacterium
AGTCTGGCAGGCTGAGACTGGCACTGAACTATTCACCCTGACAGGCCATGATAGTTGGGTCTCCTCAGTGGCCTATAGCCCAGATGGGCAACGGATTGTGACTTCTGCGGGGAGGCATAGAGAGGGAACAGCTAAAGTATGGGATGCTGAGACTGGTACTGAACTGTTTACCCTGACCGGCCATGATGGCAATGTTAATTCAGCGGGCTATAGTCCAAATGGGCAACGGATAGTGACCGCTAGCTGGGATTACACAGCCAAAGTCTGGGATGCTGAGACTGGCAGTGAACTATTCACACTAAAAGGCCATGATGGTAATGTTAATTCAGCCGCCTATAGTCCAGATGGGAAAAGGATAATGACAGCTAGCTTTGATGGAACAGCTACGGTGTGGGATGCTCAGACTGGCACCAAACTGTTGACGCTGAGAGGCCATGATCGTAGGGTCTCCTTGGCCACCTATAGACAAGATGGACAGCGGATTGTGACTGCAGGTCGGAATGATAAGACAGACAAGGTATAGGACGCTGTTACGGGCAAGGA
>JASMLX010000487.1 GCA_030748495.1 Candidatus Poribacteria bacterium
ACTGGAAGAGCTACTGGCAGCAGCAAAAGGCCTCTTGAAATTCTTCCACCCGTTCATACACACGATTTCAGACGCTTACCTAATGTCTGATAAATACACTTATCGGACGTTCTATTAGGCAATGCCCGTTAAACAAACTCGGCATCTTCTGTTGCTTCAGCTTTAATAGCTTGAGCTAAGGCTGGTACCGCCGCTTTGGCCTCTGAATCAATCTTACCCAATGCAACGGAAGACAGGCAGAAAGAAAGCCTGGACGGTTAAATCCAGGCTTGTTGGATCAGCTTAGGCTAACTGCCATAGCGTTTTGGTGACTATGTCAGGCTTAGAATTATCGTAAAGATTTTATCCCCGCCCAAGTGGTGGTGAGTTTCCCTCTCTGATTTATCGCAAGTCCTTCAACTTGTATTTTGATATCTTCTTTGGTTGGCAGTCGAACGTTAGCCTCCCCTTGAACTTTAGCCTTCACATTGGAGGTTACAAATATTGCATCCAACATGGCAGCATCTTCCCGCACTGCTATCCGTAAAATGGTTTCTCCCTT
>JASMLX010000488.1 GCA_030748495.1 Candidatus Poribacteria bacterium
CATTGGGTGTGTAGGTCAGCGAAGGCAACGCCTCAGTATAGGCCATACCAGTCACAGTACCGTATAGTGTACCGCTGCTGGGTTGATCAACTACAGTATAGGTCAAGACATCAGGTTCAAACATGACCCGCAGCGCAGACCAAGTGCTATCGGCATCAGTACCGGCAAGTGAGAAGAAGACCGCCGTATCTTCATTGGTAGTCACTGATTGGGCCGCAGCCACTGGTGGATCATTTGGAGCGGTCACTGTAATAGATATAGTGGCTGGCTCACTATCTACGGTTCCATCATTAACCTTGAAGGTAAATGAGTCATTGCCCGTATAATTAAAGTTTGGATCATATTTCAGGTTCGGCGGAGTACCCGACAGCTGACCGTTACTGGGATTAGATACCAGCAGAAAGGTTAAGCTGTCTCCATCAGCATCACTGGCTGATAGAGTTATTGGGTGCTGTGGCATGTTTTTCCCAACTTCCACTGATTGGGTAGTGGCCACCGGTGGGTTATTTGGAGTCGTCACCGTAATAGATACCATGGCTA
>JASMLX010000489.1 GCA_030748495.1 Candidatus Poribacteria bacterium
GTCAATCTATTTTAGGATCACCATCCGACGGGTTTGTCGAAAATTACGGCTCTGGATTTGGTAAAAATAGAGACCACTGGTCACCAACTCTCCTTGATCCGAACGTCCATCCCAGTAAACAGCCTGGTCTCGGCTCAGATAACGACCAGCCGGCTTCAAGCCGAAATCCAGTTGCCGGACAAGGCTACCATTGGCATCAAATATTCTTAGCCGTACCGGACTATCTTGGCTTAGTTCAAAAGGAATCCAGGTCTCTGGATTAAAGGGGTTGGGATAATTTTGACCCAAACGATTGGCTAGAGGTGGCAGCGGTGAAGGCTGTGTTGGTGGCTGGATTCGGCTGGGAATCAGTTGTCCTTCCGTTGACCACAGGCTCAGAGCGGCCAGTTGGACTGGATGACTGCTATCAGTTAGGTCTGGTTTTCTGAGCTGAAAGTGTAGTTGGACAACTTCTGGCTGGTTGATTTCTATCGGTTGATCAGAGGCAATCGGAATAATTATCTGACCGTCAGATTTCTGGTTAACCAAGCTACGGGCCT
>JASMLX010000048.1 GCA_030748495.1 Candidatus Poribacteria bacterium
CCGAAAGATTTTTTAAAAACTAAATATGAGCCGGCTGGATAACTCTCAAATATTCTGATTTCAAACCCGATTCGATAGAGGTGTGTATTGCCAAGTGTGAATATAGTTAAAAGCAACCCGCACGGGGAACATTGCTCCTAAGAGAACGGAACTTCGTTCTGGAAAAATTCAGCTATGTCCATACTTGGTATTATGAAATAAATTCTTTTGGCCGTTATATAGATATCCTCTGTTCTGCGGCCAAATCAGGGTAAGATGGCTTACTTGTTCTTCGTCCCAAACCACTACTGTGCCTGCGCCCATTTCAGCTATCTCAACGACATCGCTGGACACCTCCAATCTGAGCGAAGTCTTCCCAATTTTGCTGTAGGCGGCAATGTACCTTCTCCCCCGGACAGGCGCAGAACCATGTCGGTCCCTTGTCGCAGGTGAGAGTGGCACCGCTAATGAAGACCTGTCCGCAAGCGACCTACCGGGCGCAGGGCGACTCGTGCATAAGCCAACTTAGGGGGCCATCTTGGGTTCAGCGCCATTTTGCCCCGGGGAACTGCGATGGCCGACCCAGATCTCGTCGACCTGCTTGATCTCAGTCCACACGAGCACCGTTTTGGCGCTATGCGGCCGCCGGTACTGCGCATAAAATACGCTGGACTACAGAGCGATAAAGATGATTTCTTGGGTTTTCAGTTCGCAGGAGGCCATGCCTAAACAGAAAGAGGGGTTGTGATAGGTGCTCATCGACACCGGCTCTTCGTCATGGGCCGTTCCGTCTATTTGTTGCGGCCCATCAGGGCACTGCGGCAAGTCGCCAATCCAAGGGGCAGTTGCCCGCCGAGGCAGGAGTTGGCGATGCCCTTGAGGACGGTATTGGTATAGGTTAAGGCCACGTCGATGCGCGCAATTTCCTCCAGCCCCAGCTCGACGGCGCGGCGTATGGCTGCGACCAAGTCCAGGAGCAGGACGTCTGATGTTTTGCACAACACGGGAATGTAATAAAAGAGCATGAACTGCACGGCATTGAGATCTTTGACGACTTCGTCTTCCAGCTCCCAGCGAAAATTGCCGTGGTGCGGTTCGGTTGCATCTCATAGCAGATGAGCACAGTGCGAAAGATGGCGGTGGCGCCGCTAGTCATCAGCTCAAAGGCCAGACGAACCGAGGGTATAGTGGCGTGAAAGATGCGCCCGCGTACCCAATGGGTAACCATGTATGCTTGGGCGTCGTAATTTTCAGGCAGGGCTAATGGTGGTAGCAAGGTGTATTCCTCAGTGAATATATAGGCTAACAGAGAACCGGAGTAGCTGCAACCAATATAAGAGCTTAGAATTCATAAAAAATTCAGCGTGGAGACCACCACCTTCAAGCGGTAGAGGAAACGATGCTTCCAAATTTGCAATTCAATACTAAGCATGTTAAACTTTTTTGTTTTTCAAGACATACCGTAGGGCTATCGGAAAGTCAGGTCTGTGAAGACAGTACTAAAACCTGCGGAACTTTATAATGTGATAACCAACCATGTTCCGTGGGCAACCTCCGATGACGTAGAAAAACCTAATTGTCATCATGCCATAATTATCTCACAATATAACAAAGCAGAAATTCCTCCTGCTTGTTATACTCTTGTTTGTTCATTAGACCTCTGGTAAAAAGAGAGAAACGTTAGAATTGAAGGGTCAGATAGCAACAAATAAAAGATCGATCCGAGTCAGATTTCAAACGGTTAACAGCAGTTAGTGTGCGGGGGGCGACAAATGCTGCCAACTTGTTGGTTCTCTCCAACCAACCGGGCCAGACCAGCCCAACTCAGTACC
Organism: Candidatus Poribacteria bacterium; assembly: GCA_030748495.1. Lineage (GTDB taxonomy): Bacteria > Poribacteria > WGA-4E > WGA-4E > UBA9662. Next base: position 1,812 of record JASMLX010000048.1, read on the forward strand.
ACACGGCTCCAGCCGATGCGGTCAGCCGGTCTACCGTTGGCCGCACCAGACAACCAGTTGAAAATAGGTTGATCCAATGTCGATCGTTCCGACGGCCGAGTAACAGAGAGTTGCTTGAAAGCCAAACCAACATCCAAGGGGTGAGAGTAGATGTCAGCGAGCAAGCGATGGAACGAGCTAAAACACAGTCTCGACATTACGGCGGCCAGAAAAAATATACACCGCCAGCCCAACTAATCATCAATCAACACCGCTGACAAATCATCTCCGACCGAAGGTCGGCTATCGCTTTCAGTCGGTAGATTAGTTGTCCGGCCGATTCTGGCGATCAAGGTGGGGCTAATTTGCCTGCCAATAGTTGGCTAACAAGGAAGAAATCTAAACCTTACCCCTTAAGCCGACCAGAGAAAATGACCCCTCAGCATTTAGGTGGAGGGCGGATTCAGATTGAGCCTGTGATCAGCAAACTAAAGGTCTATACTATTCTGTGCTAGCCTGATGGTAAGCGACGACGAGGTTTGTGACTCGGTTTTAACTTGATGGTTGCCATCTACAATCTGGAACTCAAACTCAAATCCTGACTTATGCTAGGGGTCTATTATAGAAATCTCTCCCATGACCCTCAAATAAAGCCTAGTAATTCTACATTTCGTTGACAACTTCAGTATAATACCAACGACATTCACTACGGTGTTTCATTCTTTTCTGGTGGTTATGTGACTATTCGGATAAAACCACCTAGATCCTTAATGCCGCCGATTTAAGCGGAAAACTTAATTCCGACAACCATCATACTATTATAGTTCCACAGAGCGAGCAAACCACTCTTATAATTTCGAATAGTTCCGATGTCAACTTACTACGCCTGATGCGAAAAATGGGCGTCAATGAGCTAGCTTTAGCCATGAAAAAGGCTGGCTTTTACGATCAAGTCTTCTTCTTACATCTAAAATCGATCCTAACTTTGATTTACCGTCAAGCAATTTGGAACTGACCAAGTCCACTAATCTGGGGAAGCATTCAGATGTACCAACCTAAACGATCAAAGAACCGACATGTACATCGTTGGGCTTATACCATTTCGATCCTGTTTCACCTAATCCTTCTCCCTCTGATATCGCGTGTCAATCTAGAGGGCCGTCGGAAGCATATCGGGCTAATTACCCCTGATAGGTCTTATGTCAAACCGATTCTGCCAGTAGAACTTCCAGAGACTGTAGATTTGGTTCCGGCTCCTAAAGAGCCAAAACCTCTGATGAAGGAAATCCAATTGCAAGAAACCAACCGAGAATCGTCACCTCAGCAAGTCCAGTCTCGTCCGAAACCGATATTGGCCCCAGATAAAGCCTTTTCTGTAGATGAATCTGACCTCTTCACTAAATCTCCCCGACTCCTTACCGGCCAGAGACCTAGTAGACTTCAGACAGAAACAACCACGCAATCCTTGATGAAATCAGATCTGGTTACTTCGCCGTCGGATATACTACTATCCACTTCAAAACCGGTAGTAGCCTCTTCGCCAACAGCCATTAATTCGATTCCTTCAACAGTGCCTGGCGAGAACATAGATCTGGGTGAACTAAGGTCCAGCTCATACAAGTCGACGACTTCAGAGATGAAAATTCGCGGGTTGCGAGAAGATTCGCCCGAAATTGAAATTGGAGGTAGCCTGGACACTCGACGAAGAGGCCGGTTACTAAACGGAAATCTAGGTGGTGGCGGCGGGCAATCAGCTGGTAGCTCGACGGCTGGAAGTTCTCCGGAAAATGACTATCCGTCGATGATGCGTCATCTGGCATTGGGTTTAATCGAACAAGTACCTGCTAAAAAGATCGACTTGGTTTTTATTCTCGATAAAACTGCCAGCATGACAGACAATATCCGGGGGATTCGAGCTTACATAGATCGTTTCCTGGATCAATTCCGATTGGCTGACCGCGATATCGCAGTGGGATTAGTTGTGTTTTCTGACCAGCAGGGAATTCAGTCACACGGGGTAACAACCAGGTTTAAAAAGTTTAGTAACTGGCTGCACCAAATTCAGATCGAGGGCGGTGGAGACCTGGCTGAATCAGGGTTAGACGCGATAATGGAGGCTTTGGATAGGATCCGCTTTCGATGGCGCTCACAGCCTATCTTTGTCTTGGCAACTGACGGTGCATTCCACGATTTAGACTACGACGGCCAGTCTTCTTATAGCCTGGATCAAGTAGTCGCTGATCTACAACGAAAGAATGTCAGAGTTGAAGTGATCGGGACTGATTATTTGCCGGTTAAGCAACTGGCGTTAGCCACAGGGGGGAAATGGCACCCAATTCCAGGGAGAGGCTACTTGGAGGGTGCCTCGCTAGCCGCGAAAACTATTTCAGAACTGGGGGTTATCGGGCAAGAAATTGTGATTTACGTCAACAAAAACCCACGACCAAAGTGGGTTGAAATTTATTGGAAGATTCTCAATCCGCTAGGTGAACGTAGCCCCATAGAGAGTTTAGCACAGAGAATCGAAGTTCCAGACGATGGTACTGAGACCGTAACGTTTAAACCACAAATCGACTTGGATCTATTGGCCTCTTTGCCAGGAACATATACCGTCATCTATCGATTGACCAACGATTTAGGTGAGCAAAGCGTGTTACGGCAGATGCTCGAACGTTAAATCTACGTGGGATAATCATATTTTTTTATTTAGTTCTAAATTGTGGTCTGATTTTTTTAATGGCAGTATATCCAGGAGTACCAAATTGGGAGTTGCTGGCTAGTTGCGCGGCTGTGGTCTGCTGCAATCTGTCTAAAGTGACGAACGAGATTGCGAAGTAAATGAAATATATCTGTGTTTACTGTGGTTCCCGGTCGGGGAACCTACCTGATTATACTGAAGTTGCTCGCCATTTAGGAACAGAGCTTGCCCGTGCTGGGTTTAGTCTGGTCTATGGTGGATCTGAAGTGGGGTTAATGGGTATTATTGCCAACGCTGCACTACAGAACGGAGCCGAAGTGGTGGGTGTAATTCCAAAGCAGTTTTCAGCCGAAATCGTGCACGAGGCAGTGACGGAACTCTATCTGGTAGATACTATGCACCAGCGCAAGCAGAAGATGATCGACTGTGCTGATGCTTTCGTTGCCTTACCAGGTGGCATCGGGACACTGGAAGAAATTTTTGAAGCCATCGCCTGGGCGCATCTGGGCTACCATCAAAAGCCGTGTGCTTTTCTCAACGTATCAGGATATTACAATTCACTGGCTGACTTTTTAGATCAGGCTGTCGCTAACGGCTTTATCTCTGCCGTACGGCGACAGATGATTTATTTTGCCGCCAGTAGTGCTGATTTGTTGGATTGGCTAAAAGACCAGACTCAAGCCTCTAAGGCTGAGACTAAAGATTGAACCCCCTCATGGTTAATCCGTAAAACGAAATCGAAAGAAACAGAGAATAATATCATGCAAGCAGTAGATCTATCAGCTGAATTAATCGACCAATTTTGGCAGGATGGTGTGATCAAAATTCCGCAAATCATCACATTAGAGGAGGCTGCCAGCTACCGACAGGCCACAATGCGAATTCTGGAACAGATGCCAGTACCGAAGAGTGGCAACTACGGCCGAGCTTTCCATCAGAGAGTCAATGTCTGGCGTGAAGATGAGAAGATGCGGAAATTGACCCTTCACCCCAATTTGACCGCTACTGCCACCAAAATTGCAGGTACACAGCTTCGACTCTGGCACGACCACATTCTGGCCAAGATGCCAGGATTGCCAGTACCAACAGCCTTTCACCAAGATCTAGTCAAATGGCCCTATGACCGCCGGATCACGGCGTTATCAGCCTGGATCGCTTTGCAAGATACTACGGTGGAGATGGGTTGCATGTCTTTTCTACCTAAATCTCACTATCTGTTGGAGGTGGCAGATATTGCTACCTCGGATCAGGATGGGTGGCGGCGAGAGCGACCCGACATTGAATGGTGGCCCAGAATCACCATTCCTCTTCAGGCAGGAGATTGCACTTTTCACCACGGGATGACTTTTCATACGGCAGGGCCGAATCAGAGCGACCAGTGGCGAGTGGCACACGTGGTGATCTTTATCGAGGCTCAGGCCACCTACAATGGTCAACGACATATTGTTACAGATCCACTTGATTTACCTGTCGGTGCTTCTCCGCCCAACGATATCTGTCCACCTGTTTGACCAATTTGTTCTTGAGACTAAGAACGTTAAGTTGACCACTCTTCAACCAATTGAATTCGGTGGTGTAAGTAATATTTCAGTATTTATCTTCCGAAAGGAGTATAATGAAACCCAACATCCTCTGGATCTGTACGGATCAGCAACGCTACGATACTATCGGCGCCCTTGGGTATACACACGTCTCGACGCCCAATATTGATCATCTGGTTGAGTCGGGTACAGCTTTTACGCACGCCTATTGTCAGAGTCCGATTTGCACGCCGAGTCGGGCCAGTTTTCTGACCGGTATGTATGCTAGTGCCGTCCATGTTAATGGTAACGGATTAGAATACTTCCCTGATAGCCCACGGTTGGTGACAAAACTCTTCGCTGATGCAGGCTACGACTGCGGCCTAATTGGCAAGTTGCATCTGGCTTCTGCTTCACAAGGGATTGAACCCCGAACGAATGACGGCTACCGCTATTGGCAGTATAGTCACGCTCCCCGTGACGATTGGCCTGTCGGCCACGACTATGCTGATTGGGTTCGCACCAACGGGTCAGTATTAGCAGATCTGGTTCCAGATCCAGATGGGGTGTCGCCGGGATTGCACCAGACCACATGGTGCGCTGAAAAGACGATCGACTTCATCTGTCAACAGCGTGAACAACCGTGGTTGGCCAGTGTTAACATTTACGATCCGCACCCACCGTTCAACGCTCCACGGGAATATCGAGATATGTTTGATCCGGCACAGATGCCGGGCGCGCTGTTTCGAGACAGCGATCTGATTGAGCAGGAGCAACTAGCCTACGCAGATTTTCAGTCGCAGGTGCGTCGACCTGAAGAGCTGGATATCAACAACCGATACTATTCGTTAGAAAAGGATTCACCTTATGGTCAGGGTGATGTACGCCTCTTACAAGCAGCTTATGTAGCCATGATCAAGCAGGTCGATGATCAGTTGGGTCGCATCCTCGATGCACTTGAAGGGAGTGGTCAACGTGACAATACTATCGTTATTTTCACCTCAGATCACGGTGAGATGCTGGGCGATCACGGCCTAATACAGAAGGGGTGTCGCTTCTACGAAGGTTTGGTTCGTGTGCCGCTGATCTTTTCCTGGCCTGGGCACATCGAAGCTGGATTGCGGAGCGACGCATTAGTTGAACTGAGTGACAAAGCACCGACACTGCTGCAGTTAGTTGACGAAGAGGTACCGGACTATATGACGGGTAAGTCGCTGCTACCTATACTGATAGGAGATGCCTCGCCAAACTACCATCGAGACTTTGTACGTTGTGAATACTATGATGCTCTTCAAGCCTCCGATGGCACTTTTGCTACTATGTACCGAGATCAACAATATAAGTTGGTGGTGTACCACGGACGGTCGTATGGAGAACTATACGATCTGGAAGAGGATCCAGACGAATTCGATAATCAGTGGGAAACCCCAGCCTTTACTGCTAAACGAGCCGAGTTGATGAAATCGAGTTTCGATGCCTCAACGCTAGCAATGGATCGAGGGCCACGTCGCATCGGTCCCATATAAAAGATACCACTGTGGTATCCTTATCTACAGGTCTTTCAATCCAAGCTTACTTGCTTTAAACTATCCGGATACTAACGTTCGGTTGATTATTCCAAATCTTGTCGATTCCAGAGATCAAAACCTTCCTCAGAAGATCCAGGTGGCTTCGCCTATTGATAGGCTGCCCTTATCCTGCCCCCAGATGGAACCAAGCGGTAAAACGGGTAATTCGAGAACTGGGATCAGAAGCCAGAATCCTGGATTTAGGAGCGGGGGGTAATCGTCGAGCCAGTTATGTGACCAACTTTGAGATTACGTCTACGCCAGAGACCGATATAGTGGGAGACGGACACTATCTGCCATTCCAGGACCAGGTCTTTGATGCAGTCATTAACTGCGCTGTTCTGGAGCATGTTAAGGAGCCTAAACAGGTAGTAGCTGAGATAGAACGGGTATTAAAACCCAACGGTTATGTCTGCGCAGCGGTGCCGTTTCTACAGGGGTTTCACGCTTCGCCGCACGACTACCAGCGCTATACCGTGGCTGGTTTTGACCATCTCTTCTCCGCTTTTATCAAGATTGAAAGTGGCGCCTGTGCAGGCCCAACAACCTCGCTACACTGGATTTTTAGGGAGTATTTGGGGTTGGCGCTTTCGTTTGGCAATCTAATGCTAGCCAAATCATTCTCGTTAATTATTGGTTGGGTCACCTTCCCACTAATTTTTTTGGACTACCTTTTGTTATTACATCCACACGCTCACATTCTAGCTTCCGCCGTTTACTTCATCGGGCGAAAGCCAGATCTAAAGTTGCAGGAGTAAGCACAACACAGTACACACACATGCTTGGCTCAATAGGCGATTGGCCATATTGTATGTAACATTTGATTAGGTCGCAGTTTACTACAACTCAACTAGAATGGCGTTGATATCCTCGATTTCACGGGCGTTTAAGGGTTCTATAGAATCCTGCAACTGACGTTCTAGCTGTCTGAGAATCATCCGAATTTCGGATGTAGACAATTCGAACTCGTCGATCAATCGGTTAATCTTCTTGGTCACTTTTCTGACCGCTTTAGGACCATGGCTTCTCATCGATGATAATCTACCTTTCCTCTATTTGTTTGAGTTTGGGTATAGCTAAATGTTACGATTATTGTCGTAAAACCGTTACATTAAAATTTAGAGGCTATGGTGTTGAATTTAACTCAAGTTCGAGGCATCGGTTCCGCTACCGCTGCCAAGTTGGAAGCGGCCGGTTGCACAACAGTACAAGATCTGTTAAAGATTTCAGCGACAGATTTAAGCCAACAAACCGGCACTTCAGCGAAAGTAGCAGAAAATATCATTCAAGCGGCTACAGATCTATTAAAAGCCTTGACAGGCAATTCACCGGTCACCACTCAACACCTGGCTAGCCAGGTGGCTAACACAATTGCTACCAACTTCGTGGATCTGGTCAAAGTCTATCGAAAAGTAGCCAAAAAAGTACTATCTGAAGACGAGTACAACGAATATCGAAAAGCTGAGGAAAAATACCTGAAGGTAGTCCAGAAGCTAGATCGAGACTTCGCCTCTAGAGGTCGAGTAAGCTGATGTATGTAATTGCAATTGCCAACCAAAAAGGGGGATGTGGAAAAACCACTACGGCCATCAATTTGAGCGCTTGTCTGGCTCAAAAAAAACAGAAAACTCTGCTCATCGACTTAGATCCACAAGCGCATGCAACCATTGGAGTCAGCCAAACAGTGATCGAAAATCCGGTAACGATCGTGCCAGCTTTAATGGACGCTGGTCTAGAAACGGGAGTAATTCTTGAGGCCATTCGATCAATTGAGGACGGATTCGATTTTATTCCCGCCGATAGTCAGTTGGTTCAAGCTGACCAACAGTTGGTTCGCCAACCCCGCCGTCATGAACGGCTGTCAATCTGTCTGGAAGAGATGAACAGACAAGGCCATCATTATGATTACGTCGTAATTGATTGCGCCCCCAGCATGGGGATTCTGACCGAGAATGCGCTTTTTGGTTGCCATGAGCTAATGTTGCCGATTGAAACCAGTTTTCTTGCCCTACATGGTATAGCCAAAATGTTAGAATTTTGCCAGAAGATCATTAGCCAAAGGGACCAGCCGTTGCAGATTCGGGCTGTAGCGACCATGCTAGATATCCGCAAAAGAATCGCCAAAGAGGTATTAGCCGACATCCAGACCTATTTCGGAGATCTCCTTTACAAAACAGCAATTCGAACCAACGTCAAGTTGGAAGAAGCGGTTAGTTACGGTATCCCAATTACCCGATACGCCAAGAAGAGTTCGGGCTACAAGGATTACGCTGCACTAGCGAAGGAAGTGATCCAACAAAATAGCCTTTGACTTGGAAAAGAGAGTTGAGGTGAATAACCGACAGTACGGGGCCAGCCTAAATGAATTGAGTTCGCTTTACCAGATGCACGATCATATTCTGTCAATTTCTGAACCGGCAATTAGCAGTGGACGTTACCGATTCAAGCTTGGCGTTAGCCTTCACTGTCAACTTGCCACCCCCTCGGCTAGGAAACTGATATGACTTTGGTAAGTAACTGAAGAGGCGGCTTTTCAGGACGGGTGAAAGATGAAGTTACTTAGAAGTAAAATGATGTGAATATGTCCACAATTCGAGCGAATTAGCACAGATAGTGCACTTGTATTCTCGCTGCAGAGAACTTGTGGTTTTCCGACAGACTTTAGCCCGGGCAACAACAGTGGTGATTGTTAATTGAAGAATAAGACCAAGATCAAAAACAGAAAGACTAAAAACAAAGAATCTGTTCCGCAAAATAGACGATCACTAGGACGAGGGCTGGAACTTCTGTCTCATGTTTCGGCAACAGCAACGAACCCGTCCCGTAATCAGCCAAGGCCTACCACTGACCTAACCGCACGGGTAATCTGCATCGCCAGTGGGAAAGGTGGCACAGGAAAGTCGGTGGTGACCAGTAATATCGGTTGCCACTTCGCCCGGATGGGGCATCGGGTCGTTGTCTTGGATGCTGATATGGGGCTTGGCAATATCCATCTGTTACTGAATGTTCAACCACAGCATAACGTACTCGATTTACTGCAAGGCCAAACGGATATGGAAGGTATTATAATGGATACGCCGTTTGGGCTACAACTGATTTCGGGCGGATCGGGGCTAATGGAATTGGCAGATCTCAGCCGGCATCAGGTCGAAACCTTAGCCAATCTATTTATCGAACTAGAGCAAATCGTTGACCTGCTTTTAATCGACACGGCGGCTGGGATTTCACCACAGACGATGATGTTCCTGCATGCTGCCAACGAAATCATTATTGTTGTTACACCAGAAATCACCGCCATTATGGATGCCTATGCTACTATTAAATCGACGGTTCAGTTCAATCGCTCTGCACTAATTGGACTAGTAGTCAATCAGGTCAAAAGCAAAAGAGAAGGCGAGGCTGTCTTCGCTCATTTGAATCAGATCTGCGATCGATACTTAAAAAAGAAACTAATTAATTACGGGCTTGTCAATAAGGATACCTCTGTCAACAAGGCCATCGCTCAACGACAACCTGTTCGGATACTGTTCCCAGAATCGAGATTTAGTCGTTGCATCTCTCGTGTGGCGAATCGGATGATGTTAGTTGGTGAGAAATATGGGGATCGCTTGACGCTTTCGACGGGTAGTTTCTTCTCCCGATTACAACAGCAAGTGTGGATTTGACAAGAGAGTAACAAGGCGAATGTAGCGAAATCATTGGCCATCCTTTCTTTACTCTGCTTTTAGCCTGAATATTTCATGAAAAGGGGATGATAATCGTTGAACTAATTGATATGATTAAGCTTTTGATAAAGCTCTTCGAAAGAATGAAAACGAGAAACACCATCACTCAGTTCAACCCGGCACAACTTCGATTCCCTGCAAGTAATAGATTAACAATCCTCGCTGATTTTAATGCGGGGTTGCTCTCTACGGATTTAGCTCCTCTGATCCTCAGTGGAGTAGAGTGGCCGATTTAACTGACCTATCAAATAGCGGAAGCTTTTAAGATCAGCCTCATCCTTCCGACATTGACCAGCGACGGGTCGATCTGATAGCGCAACGCGTCTATCCAATCGCCGGCAGCTATGAAGAGGCCAATGATGCCAATCCACTTGGCAAAGACCCTCGGTTCAAGATGGGGGTGGGGCGTTCCCCTCTCGAAGAAGATCCGGATCTGGCCCGTGCGGCCATCTTTCCCGGCCGGGAGAATGCGGCCACATCACGAGACCTCTATCGTCTGGCTCAGGTTTTGGTGGATTAGTTCATCGACCGTTATTCCAAGGTTGCCGCAGCGATTGTTCTGGACCTGGACCATACGGAAGATGAGGACCATGAGTCGCAGGAGTCTTCCTTTCACAACCATTACCACCACAGTGACCGGCCTCGGTTTCTTTTTGAAGGTCTCTGGGGAAAATTCATCACCACGGTGCTTCATACCGGCCAGAAGCTCAAAGGCCATAATTATCAGGCCGGTGTTGAAACGCCTTCGTGATGCCTGGCCTGAGCCCTGTATCGTCCTGCGTGGAGGGCGGCATTTCTCCAAGCCGAAATTAATGTTATTGGCGCCGGATGATCCGGATACCGATTTTATTTTCGGCCTGACCGGCAACTCAGTGCCGGCCAAACGATTCCTAAACGCAGCCATACCGACCACCAAGTCGAGTCTGTCGTCCTAAGTTGGACACCTGCCTTTCGAGTGATTCTCAAGGCGGAGGTGATAAGCTTGGCTGACAATCCTCGTTTGGTGGTGATCTCACTAGATCTGCCTTCAACTGAAATCGTCTATCGAGATCAAAAAAGACCTGGCCTCAGGTCACACTTCCGACCACCGTTTCCTGGCTAACCATTTAGGTCTCTATTTTTCCTGTGCCGCCGATGTATTGTGCACCACACCTTGAGAACCGTGATCCTTCAGCAGATAGAGCTTTCCAATGATCAGCCAAATCCAGTCCAGCTTAGACTCTTCAAACTAGCGGTGCATGTGGTCGAGTACAAAGATCGGATCAAACTACAACGGCCCAGCCAATGGCCAGTGAAATCATGGCCGTACCGTGTGACGGAAATTCTGTCTCAAGTGCCACCGCCGCCATGGTGGAAAACCGCCGGATCTTTCTCAGTTCCGAATAGATTCGAGTTATTCCCGAAAGGGAAATGGATAGCTGTGTCCTGCAAGGATAAAAACGATACCTCAGGCGGGAATCGGTATGTTTTTTTATCCACTGAGGTATTTAATATTAGCCAGTGGCTGAGCTTGACCATGAACACCTTGTCGGACGGGGTGTTGACGCCCCGTCCGACCACGCTGTGAAGAGAGTAGAACCCGGTCGATGTTCCCAACGTAGTACTATGTTGAAGCGAAACTGCTTGAAGTTGAAGTCCGGATCGGAGATAAACTCCGGTCCTCCACCGTCATTAACATCGGCCAAAGAAACCGTCTTCGGTGATCTGATCGCCTAGAAGATGGAAATGGTTGGTTGGTGTAGTCGTCAGCTACCGGGTCAACGACATATGTCTAGTAAAGCTCAATACCGCCTTCTGGACAAGGATAAGTCTCATCGTTGTCGAAGGCCCAAATGAAGGATTTTGAGAGAATTCGTCCGTTTGTTTTACCCGTCCATTGGTGGTCACAATTCTCGACCTCCACCAACCTGATTTTTTGGGCAGATGTAGATAGCTGTATCATCATTTCTGGCGTCATTTCCGAAATATAGTCTAGATCGCCAACTGTAATATACAGGTCTCCCTGATAGGCTGGTAATGCCTGTTGCAGTTTTTCTCTACCCGCATCTATGGTAGGGGCAATCAGTAGGAGTTTCTTAACCTGATCGTACTCGGGCGAGACGACGGCTGAAGCCGAAGCACCCGCTGAAAAACCGGCTAGATAAATCTCAGGATCTGACGTTTGGCAGATTTCTTCTGCCTCAGCTAATGCATAATCGATTACTATACGTAGAGCCTGACAGATCTCATTCTCGTAGCTATCCATCATGTTATCTGTTAGCCAAACGATTTCGTACCGAATAAAAGCGGCAATATATGACTGCTGTATCCACTGTGCGACCTTCTTGTATTTATTTTGATAGCCATCCTTGCTACCTTTGAACCCAGGGCTACTAATCACGATTTTTCCGGTTGAGGCAGGATTCACAGTTACTAAAACACATGACCGGCCTGAGACTGCCAATCGTCGATCGTAGGTAGGATAACCAAGGAGAGTAGAAAGTAGATTCTTTATCGCTTGGTTTTTTATCACTTGGTTTAGCGTGCCATCAGGGATGGTTTCGATTTATAGTACTGGATAAAACCCTTCTGACGAATTGCCTCGCTCTCACGCATTCTGGTGTGTTTTGGCTTTGGTGGGATTGCACTTACATTGTCGCTGTCAACAGCGAGGTTGAGACTATTACAGATTCATCGTTTCTAATCAGGGATAGCTAAATCCACGGCCACCTCATTTTTCTCCATTGACTTGGTCTCACCTCGATATTCGGTGTTGGCGCGAACCCCTTCCTGCAGGTCGCCTAATTCTATCGCCCTTTGTGACTTGGATTGAAAACTTTCTTCTGACTCCCCCGGATTTAAATACCATTGGCTATCTTGGTGTTCTAGTTCAAAAATATCTAAGACTCGTTGAACAGCGTCAGAATGTTCTGTTGCCACTTCGTGTTCACCACCGATATCGTTTTTCGTATCCCAGAGTTGTACCGGTTGGTTTGGATGCTGACGGTAAGCAAACCACTGGTCGAGACAAACCGCTTGGGCATGGGTGGCATGGCCGCCGTTTTCCCAATAAAGGTGGTCGTGTTTCTGCTGTTTGGTCTCTCGGTTTTCGAGAGTTGGTACAAAGCTGACACCATCCGTTGTCGGTGGATCCTGTACGCCTGCCAGGTCGCAAGCAGTATCAAAGAAATCGTATAGAGTCACGGTGTGGTAAGAGACACCGGCCGATATCCGCCCAGACCAGTGGGCAAACATCGGGACCCGCACGCCACCTTCCCGCGCAATAAATTTTCCGCCTCGCCACGGTCCTTTATTACGAAACAGAGGATCGTCAGCATACCTTTGTCGTCCCATATATCCCCAGTGAGCGTAGCCGTTATCGCTAGCGAAAATAATCAGTGTATTGTCAAGAATCTCGTGTTGGCATAGCCGATCCAGCAACCCGCCAACATGCTGATCCAGATGAGTGATCATGCCTGCCCACTCTTTGTGTTTCTGTGACCAAGGCCGATCTTTGAACTGGCCCAGATTTGGCGTAATGCAAGGGCCATGCGGTAGTTGGGTCGCATAGTAAAGAAAAAATGGCTGTTGATGGTGTTGGTCGATGAAGTCAATTGCCCTTTGGTAGCAGAGATCTTCTGAATTTTTGGCCCGTTTTGGATCAGCAACCCCATGTGGTATGAGTTGCCCCTCATCATCGTAGATGTGCAAGCCTGCTGGTGTGCGAGTATGTCGATAGGTGGTTTCCATATCAAAGCCGTAGTTTTCGGGAATCGGTATCGACTCGCTGTTGTGATAAAGGTAGTGAGGGTAATAGGTGTGTGCCCGCCCTTGGTCGTAAAAACCGAATGCTAAATCGAAACCCTTTTTATCAGGTGTCCCTTCAGTGTCCGGTAAACCAATGCCCCACTTACCGACCATGCCCGTAGCATAACCTGCTTTTTTCAGCACTTCAGCTATAGTGAGATCAGAGGCCAACAGGTGCTCTTGCCCTCGTGCTGAGTTGTTTTTCCGGATTCGGCAGTGCCCCATGTGTAATCCGGTCATCAAACTACCACGGGAAGGGGCGCACTCAGGTGAGCCACAGTAGGCGTTGTCAAATCGCAACCCGGTCTGACAAAGTCGATCTAAATTCGGGGTTTCAAATTGGACCTGCCCAAAGCAACTCAAATCTCGGTAAGAGAGATCGTCAGCCAAAATAAATAAAATATTTGGCCGAGTGCCTGACATCATCGATTTTAGTGTTATTTCCACCCTGTTCCCTCTATTTAGTAAATTCTTCTGTCACTATGGTCGTTTCCCTGTTACACGTTAACCCCGCAATCCTACCTCTGAATTCAAGTTTGGACTTACCTTTACCCACCGAGTTTAGTCGTTGTAATTGAAATATCATTATGGACTCTTCAGTTAAATGTAGGTGGACCTGTCAAACAAGTTGAATTTCGTACTTGCGATTCGAGAAAAACCGATCCCAGACACTGCATTATTTCTGATAGTGCAGGTACAATAGCTACAGCACTCTTATTAAAGAGTTGGCAGTAACAATGGCGATGGCGATGGCGATGGCGATGGCGATGGCGATATGTATTTTGACTCCATAATAATTCGATTTAAAGACCAACCAAACTTCTCATTGAGAACCTGTTTGGGAAAAAGAAGAGGATAAAATAGTGAGGTACTCCAAGTAAGGCTAATAGATGAAATAAAGGCGAGGCCAAACTTGGAATGGAAGAATTATAACACTGATTTGAATGATCAACAATAGCAATGGCTACAGCTCTATCTATTAACCCCTGATCCACCAAGAGTTCATCTAGCCCGAATTTTTTGTTATAATAGGTAGGATGGTAATTCCATATTCCAGCTAAATTAGCGGGCCTCAAACTCGGGGTAATTACACTATCTGGGGTAATTTGACCTGTATTAGACAACTACGATTTCCATCGCTTGCTGAGGAACGGCGAGAGTTGGAGAAATCGTTCAAGCCTAGGAATACATATCGTGTTCAAGACAGAGTCAACCCAGATTCAAGATTAGTTCGTGTAGTTGATAGATTCCCCGCTGTCGCCAGGTGGCTTACCCTTTACCAACCAATGTTGTCCTGATCACCATATGTATAGTCACTTACAGGGCCAATTCAGGCGATAGTCGGTAGTCACCTCACGCTCGATCGAGATGGTGAGTATCAGCTCTTTCCCTCTTGACCTACTATCAGCTAAATGGAGGCGTTGAAAGGCCGGTGTCGCTACTTGGTTATAACACATTCAAACTTAAACGTATAGTTGCGATGGGCGCTGGTTACTTGCCAACAGCAAGCCAAGGTGACGAGAGAACGTTAACCGAAAGTCGGCCCCAATCCGCTATTGATTATGCAAATGTATTGGGCATACTACCCGGAGTAATCTCTTTAATATTATTCAATACAGTTTTACCAATTAGGAGTGGAGACGATTATATGCAGTTTACAGCTGAAAAAATAGAGCAGTGGTGGAAGGCTGGGAAAACACTGCCGATAGAGGTTGCAAAACAATATCCGCTGGATCCAATTTCGGTTTCCAACGACACAGGTATCAACCTGCTGGTGGACATGTCGCATAAGTGCGACTTCTTTTTGCTTTGGCGATTGGGTGAGCAGTTACATCGACGCGGAATTCGGAGCGCAGGCAGTCATGCCACCCTCGATACGCAGTTAACGCCTGGATCTCCCGCTCGAATCAGAATTTCCGTGGCACCAAAAGTGTATCCTTTCGCCTGGTGGGCAACACCAAAATGGAACGTTGTCCTCAGTGAAGGTGCAGTTGAAAACCCCGGCTATATGCTGGAAGAACGGGAAGCGCTGGAAGACTACTTGAGTCGTGGTGGAGGACTAATTATTTCTGGTGATTGGCATAGTTCTAAACCGGATGCCTCATGGTCTCTCAACCAACTATTGTCCGAATACGGTGCGGAATTTTTAGCGGAGAGAACACCTTATAACGGAAGCAATTGGCCACTGATCCGAGTTGATGGGAATTGGGAAACGGTGCTGAAAAATGAAGAGGATCAACCGATTTATGCTCGCCGTTCCTACGGGAAGGGGAGAATTGTCCTCTTTGCGGCTCCAGATCTATACCGTTTTAGTGAGAAAGATCCGAATGAAGTTGAACAGAAAGCAGACTTACTAGCCGAAGCAGTTAAGTGGACTGCGGCAGGATCTTCTCCTGCCGGCGGTGAACCTCGACTGCCGACACCGATGTACGGTGGTGGTGGCATCTACCAGGAGTCTGAACTTCTATTAGATGGCATTATCTGTTACTACAGCAAAAACCAAACGCCGGAAATCTTGTCTACGGTCCGACAAGACTTTATGGACATTACAAACGATCTCTATCGGTGGGTGCCGTCGCCAAAACCGGAAGAACCGATGTATCTGGTTGTTTGTAGTGGTGGCGGAGGTGGATGGGCTGTCAACGCTTATTTGCCGAAAGAAACAGGCACCATCTCGACCAGTCCAGAAGGAATGCGTAGCATTTTCGCCCACGAGCAGGCGCATACGATGTCTGGTCCCGGTGAGTTGATCGCTGACCATCCGTTTGGTGGAAATCAAGGGGAGGAACATGCAGGTTGGTTTCAAGGTAAAATCGTCGCTAAATACGATGTCGTTGCCGGACCAAATCGGCAATGCGATCAAGTATTTCTGTCTGATTATACGCCAACCGAAACGAGTCCGGAAAAGATTTTTAAAGCCGAAAATCTCCAAAATTGGCGAGAGGGTTGGGACCGATTAATGATTTGGTATGTTTGGCAGAAGCTAGATGATCGTTATGGGCCTATCTGGTATCCTCGCTGGCGTTGGGTTCAGTCACAGCGTTGGACAGATGATCCGGACCGGAAGCTGAGTTGGGATGAATCAATAGAAGATCTATCAATTGCTGTTGGAGAAGATCTATTTCCGTTTTTTGTAGCTACAGGTAAAAGCCTCAGTAAGACAACCTTCCCATCGGCAGAATTTCGGGGTGAAAAGATAGATCTGCCTGCTTCCCCATTGAAAGTAACACCGCCGGGCCAAGTGCGCTTCGACGAGATCGGCGACTTTACCAAGCCACTCAGGGTTTCGAGGTAGTAGTGACGCAAGTCGCGGATCATCAGCTTTGTTGTGCGTGGCAGAATAGAATTGGATTGGCAGGTTAAGAGTAGGTAACTTTATTCATACCGTTTGGCTGGCGCAAGGCAAACTGCAATGGTTACGATACGTTTACCTTCCTCTACCCATCTAACAACCGTCAGTCGATTCTATTCCTGATCTGATCCGTGAATTGTCAGTGAAGCTCCTATTTCAGTTAATCCATCACCTCAAAGCAGGGGATACCAACGCACGGTATGAGCCCGGACTATATTTCGACATTCTCTTTGTCGCACAGTTAGAATCATTTTCTGACCAGTAAAACCGACTGAATGACTAACCAACAAACTTCTGACTGGATTTCGATTGGCGTCGATACAGGTGGTACGTTCACCGATTTTGTACTGTCGATCGGCAACCGGATCTACACCCATAAGCTGCTCTCTACCCCCTCGAACCCGGCCGAAGCCGTCTTACAAGGTTTGGAAGAGGTCGTATCTCAAATTGAGACGATGGGCTCTGCTTCGCTAGTTGCTAAGGCCCATTTAACCGTGACTCACGGATCGACCGTGGCAACCAATACCTTGCTAGAACGAAATGGTGCTGAAGTCGCACTTCTGACGACGAAAAATTTTGAGGATCTACTGCAGATTGGTCGGCAAAACCGGGCCGAACTCTACAATTTCAATCTGGTTCAGCCTGTCCCGTTAGTAGATGAATCCAAACGTTACGGGATTAAAGAGCGAATTTGTCATACGGGAGAAGTGCAGGTTCCGCTTGATCCTACTGAACTAGACCAGTTGATCAACCAGCTTCCATCGATTGAAGCTATTGCCGTTTGCTTTCTTTTTTCCTATATCAACCCCAAACACGAGCGAATGGTAGTCGAAGCATTGGTGAAGAGAGCAGTGAACAGGTCTATTCCAATTTCGACTTCCCACCAGATCTTGCCGGAATATCGCGAGTTTGAACGCTTTAGTACCACGGTAGCTAACGCTTATGTTCAACCGAAAGTTCAAAAATACCTTCACTTTCTGCATACGAATCTGGCCACTCGCCTCAATCGATCGTTAGCCTCTAAACCAAGGTTACGGATTATGCAATCTAACGGTGGAAGCATTTCGGTTGAGACTGCCAGTCGAGTGCCAATTCGAACCGCTTTATCCGGCCCTGCAGGCGGTGTCATCGGTGCTTACGAAATTGGGAAAACCGCAAAATACGAACAACTGATTACCTTCGACATGGGGGGGACTTCAACCGATGTGAGTTTATGCGACCGAGAAATTTCCTTGACGACTGAGAGTCAAATCGGTGGAATTCCGATCCAAATTCCTATGATCGACATTCACACAGTGGGAGCAGGAGGTGGATCTGTTGCCCAGGTCGATCTCGGCGGTGCCCTACGGGTTGGGCCAGAAAGTGCCGGGGCTGATCCCGGTCCTGCCTGTTATGGCGTCGGCGATCTTCCGACAGTCACCGACGCCAACCTGTTTCTGGGACGGATTGACCCTCGATATTTTCTAGGCGGGAAAATGTCGCTACAACCAGAACGATCTACCAAGGTGATTCATCAGCTATCAACCGAAGTCGGAAAGTCTCCACTCGAAACGGCTGAAGGAATCTTACGGGTTGCTAATGCTACCATGGCACGAGCTATCCGGGTGGTGTCGATTGAGCGTGGCTACGATCCTCGTGAATTCGCACTGATTTCTTTTGGAGGTGCCGGTGGTCTGCATGCATGCGAACTGGCCCAAAGTCTATCCATTCCCACCGTCATCATTCCACCGCATGGTGGCCTATTATCGGCCATGGGTATGTTGTTGGCCGACGTGGTTAAGGACTATTCGCAAACCGTTTTGTGGCAAGCAAACGAACATCTCTATGTCCAACTGACGAACCAATTCAGACGCCTTAGACAGAAAGCGGAAACTGAACTGGGAAACGAAGGATTTGAGCCAGAGTTAACACAGTATCAGCTAACACTAGATCTGCGTTATTCAGGTCAGTCATATGAATTGAATGTCCCTTTCGACGAACAGTTTGAAACCTATTTTCATCAGGCACACGCTAAAAGGTTTGGCCATTCTCGAACCGACTATCCGGTGGAGGTGGTTAATTTACGATTAAGAGCAATTGGCTATGTCGAAAAGCCGAAGTTTGCTTCAACTTCGGAAAAAATAGGTGCCACGTCAGACATCTCAGCACAACCGTTCGAGCAAAAGGAGGTAGTTTTCGGAGAGCCCCGGTTGACGAATCTTTACCACCGTCAAGATCTATCGGTTGGAGTTGTTATTGCCTCACCGTCGATTATTTTCGAGTTGAGTGCGACAACCGTGGTTCCCCCTGATTTTAAGGCTAAGGTCGATCAGTTCGACAACCTAATATTAAGCCAATCCGAATCCTTCTAACCTCACCTTTCTGGTTGAGCAGTACCGGTCACTGCATCGCTTGAAGCCGGTTGTTGTCTTCTGCCTTCTTGGCCACAAAAATTATCTCTGGTGAATCGTCCGCCAGAGGCAATCTGTCAAAAAATCCGTACACCGCCAAGGGATCGAATCCCGTCCTTACCAAAAAAGGTGTTCGACTTCGTATCTGGAGAAGTAGCGGAAAGGAAAAACCTACATTAGCCTCTGGGTTTCAACTTCAGTGTCGGTAAGGTAGTAGATAATCTCGATATTGTTATGCTGTTCAGTGCAGTGAGTCGCAGCCAATCGGAAGCACCTGCGCGCCTTCCTACCCATCCGGCAGTTCAAATTCTGCTAGGTACTCAGTCTCTTCCACATGCTGCGAGCTAATCATTTTGCTTGCGTCTACCTGAAATAGGTCGAATGCAAGGACGCCATCCGTTTGTAGATGGCGATGAACACAGCGAGGACAGGTAAAATTTGATCGGATATAGACAGCAGGTGCCAAAATGGACGGAAGGAAATGATGACGGTAGCAAATTTCTGTCCCAGTTCAAAATCTGTCATATTCGCCTCAACGAGCCGCACATGATAGCGAATCTCCCCGGGCTAAGAAGACAGATTCTGACTGCACCTCGCCAGCACGTGTCGTGACAGATCCAGTCCGACGATTTCGATGCAAAGCCACCGCAATAGGCGTGAGCACGCGCCCGGTTCCACATCCGAGTTCCAGTACTTTACCGCCAGTTTGACGACAGAGATCTATATAGAACTTCAGGTTGCATCGACCCGAGTGCCGCGGGACGAGATCATAAAGTTCAGCCAGAAAAGGCTTACTCTTCGTAACCTCCGAACTTGCTCACGCCGCCGTCATCTTATTACATGAGTGTTATAGAAGCAGTTTTTATAGGGGGAAATCGATCGCCTTTCCTTGTTGATCAGACATGTAGAAGGCTTGCATCAACTCAGTCAACTCACGTCCATCCTGGATGGTGATCGACATCGGTTCGTCTCGCAGAATGGCGTTAATCCACTGTTGCATTGGTGACGGTAGCGCCGGAGGACGATTAGCCAAATACTCCTCTTTTTGTTGGTCATCTAGTTTACGGCTTTCGAAATGAAGGTCACCACCTCCAATGGCGATTGAGCCTTCAGTCCCGTAGATCTCCGTCATATTGGGGCCAGATCGTTGAACCCAGGAACAGTCGACAATACCCAGGGCCTTGTTTTCAAACTCGACAATCGAAATACTATTGTCATCGATGGGATAGTTTTCGGTAAAGTTATTCATTAGCGACATAGTTCGTTTGGGTGCCCCTAATAACCAGCGCATTCGATAAACAGGATGACACCCCAAATCAAACAAAGCACCACCACCTGCTCGTTCAGCGTCAGCGAACCAAGTACTAGGGCCACTGAACCACTTGTCGAGTGCGGCACTGTGCGCGATTCGAAAACGTCCAAACGTGATATCACCCAATAACCCATCGTCGATCGTCTGCTTGACCAGTTGAATTCCTTCGTCACACCGCTGGGGCATGGAGATCATAAACTTAACGCCTGCTTTTTCAACAGATTCAATAATCTGGTCACAACCGTCAACGTCGATTGCCAAGGCTTTCTCGGTAAAAATGTGTTTTCCGGCTTCTGCTGCGGCGACCATTACCTCAGGGTGGTCAGAGGTAATAGCATCGACCACCACCGCATCGACATCGTCTCGGCTCAAAACCTGGTCTAGGTTGTCGGAGTAAGGAACGCCGTACTCCTCTGCGGCCTGTTTCCCACCGTACTCTTCCTCATCCCAAATCGCAACCAATTCGGTTTCTGCGTTATCCCGAATCTGGTTGGCGTAACCTTTAGCATGGACATGCGCCATGCTCAATTTTGCAATTCCAATCATCAAAAAGCCTCCAATCAGTGAACCTGTAGCAACAAAGTGGGGTCAGCCGAATAGGTCTCCCACCTTGTTAGACTAACTGACATTATACCATTCCAGATCTATATTTTTCCTGATAATCAGGTCGAAGATTTATCAGCAGACTGGAAATTCTATGGTATTTCCTTCGAATGACAACAGTTGTATGGCCTACCCCTAAGGTCTAGAAATAAAGCTGTCGAATGGAGTTGAATCCATAGGTGTCAACTCTTAAGCTGGTAGGGTAATTTCTAAGAGGTGTGAGAAGACAATTTCGACGAAATTTCACAAGAAGGCTAGGCTATCTTAGCTGGCCTTATCGACGGGTCAGTCGCTGAATCAAGCAAAAATCTGCGGAGGTTTTGCCACTATTGATAACTCTCCTCTTTTGGAAAAATGGGGTGGATATCAGTAAGAGGGACGATTCTCTTTTCACGCTCTTCTTTGCTAGGGAAGGAGTTGAGATGAGATTAAACACCTTGACTTAAGGATATCTACTGGCGAATCAAGCGGATACCGCTCTCCGTCAATTTCAGTCGGGCATCAAACGGACGCCCTTCCTTTGACTCGAACCCCTTTAGGACCGAGGTCTCCCCCTTCTCCAGCAGTGTCTTGACCGAGCGCTGGTTGATCTTCTTGCCAGCAATCACTCTTGGTACTTTCAACTTGCATTGGCGGCAACGGTAAACCTCATCGTAAGCCAATACCGACTGCTGGCAGTGAGGGCACGTGCTAACGAGATTGTCTACAGTCTTAGACGGGGTAGTGCCTTGTGAATTGCCCTTTTTCTGCCGGGGGCTAGAGCTAGATCGGCGCTTCTTCTTCCCTTTGTAGTTGCCATAGCCTTGTGATTCCTTTTTAGGAACCGGCAGTTCCATCAGGTACCCGTCGGTCGATAGATAGAGGATGAATTCATTCTGCTGCCGGTCAACCCACGGTTTCAGCAACACCCCGTGTTGCAGTAAGACTTGAATCTGTCGTTCGGAAAGTCGAATCTCTTTGTAGGTTTCCCAAAGTACAAACTGACATCCATCTCGCCAATTGGCGCATCCATAACCTTTTTTCCCCCGAACCACCGCCCCTCCACATCGAGGGCAATGGTTTGAACTTTCAGGGCCAATATCACGCAAATTACTATTTTCAATCAACTGTTGCGTAAAGTTGGTCACCTCACGCATAAACTGACCGGCGTCGTATTCGCCCCGTTCGATAGCTTTTAGCTTTCCTTCCCATTCACCCGTTAAGTCTGGTGATTTCAAATTGGGGTTCTTGATAAGTGCGATGAGGTATCGGCCCAGATTAGTTGCCGTAACCCGCTTCTGATCCCGTACAATATAGCCACGTTTCAACAGGGTCTCTATAATTTCACCACGTGTAGCCGGAGTCCCAATGCCACGCTCCTTCAAGGCCTCCCTCAGTTGCTCGTCTTCTACCATCCTGCCGGCTGTTTCCATGGCTGCCAACAACGAATTTTCGGTATAGTGTCGTGGAGGAGTTGTTTTACCGGCACGAACGAATGGAGTATGTGGTCCGGTTTCGTCAGGCACGAATTCCGGTAGGGGTTGATCCTCTTCCTTTTTCGATTGCGGTTGTGGATAGAGTACGGTCCAGCCCGGCGACACGATTCGTGTTCCCTTGGCTTGAAATTTTACCCGGTTGGCCTCCCCTTCTACAGTGGTAATCTCTTTGAGACACTTGGGATAAAAGACAGCGATGGTCCGAATCAGCACCGCTTCAAACACTTTAGTGGCCTGGGGTGAAATTCCTTTAGGCAAGCGTCCGGTCGGGATAATGGCATGGTGGTCGGTTACCTTCTTGTCATTGACAATGCGGGCGTTAAATCCGAGTTTATTAAGATCGAGAGCTGAAATCTCCTTCTCCTTGAGCGGTTTCAGTTTCCGTAATGCTTCAACGACATCGCTTTTCATATCGTTGCTTAGATACTGAGAGTCGGTTCGAGGATAGGTCAGGAGTTTATTCTCATAAAGAGATTGTGCTAACTCCAGAGTTTGGGTAGCTGAAAACCCGTATCGCTGGTTCATGTCTCGCTGCAGGCTGGTCAGATCATAGAGGAGCGGTGGATTTAGTGACTGTCGCTTGCCGTTCACCTTCAATACTTTGAAGGAATGTCCTTCTGCTTGTCCCTTTAGCTTCTGTGCCTCCTCCTCCTTACTAAACCGATTCCCTTTGTACTTGAAGGTCACCTTTCGGTAGGTGGTCATCAACTCCCAAAAAGGCTCTGGTTGAAAGTTACGGATTTGATCGTCCCGATTGACGATTATGGCTAGCACCGGGGTCTGTACGCGGCCCACGCTCCATAGTATCCGCTCTGATCCACCGTAACGGACAGTGAAGTTTCGCGTACCGTTTAGACCGACGATCCAGTCCGACTGGTGACGACACCTGGCAGCGGCAAACAAGGGATCGTACTGACGGCCCGACCTCAAGTTTTGAAAGGCACTGCGAATCGCTTCCTCGGTTAGCGAACTGAGCCAGAGTCGCTGAAAGGGCCGCCCTTCACAACCAGCCATCTGGTAGATATAGCGAAAGATTAGTTCGCCTTCTCGTCCGGCATCAGTAGCACAGATAATATCTTTCGCTTGGCGCATCAATTTTTTAATAGTGTTGAATTGCTTGGCTACACCGTCGTTCTGGATGAGGGTGAGTTGGAACTGGTCGGGAATAATCGGTAAGGTACTAAGCGACCAACGTTTGAAACTCGAGTCGTAAGCGGCGGGTTCCTGCAAAGAGAACAGATGACCAAACGACCAGGTTACCTGGTATCCGTTTCCTTCGAAGTATCCGTCATGCCTGGTTTTGGCCTCGATCACCCGGGCAATATCACTGGCCACTGACGGTTTTTCGGCTAACACAACTTTCATTCTATTATTTCTGCTACCATCGAGTTCTGATCAGGTTTTTAGGTTGACTTCGGCTTCACAGATGTAACGACTTTCAATACTATAGCATAATCGGACTAGAGGATGAAAAGTAGAGTTAGAATAGAAGGTGAACGCACGCTTGGAGAGTCGAAAATTTAAAATGGAGAATGAAAGGTGAATAGGACTCAATTTCCCACTCTCCATTCAAGATCCGGTTCCTCTGCTTCACCGTACTTATCCCCCCGTCTTGATTCTCATTTCAGCCGTGTGCTAAACTCTGCTTATTGAGATAGTTGCACCGACATTAAAATCGAAGAAAAACGAAATTGAGAAAAGAGGAATAATATCTTGTCACGAACTGCTACCATCGAGAGAAACACCAACGAAACACGCATCAATCTCACCCTTGCCCTTGACGGCACCGGAAAGTCAGAGATCCGGACCGGTGTAGGGTTTTTAGATCACATGCTGGAACTGTTCGCCAAACATGGTTTTTTTGATCTGGAGGTGAAGGCGGTTGGTGATCTCCACATCGATGACCATCACACGGTTGAAGATGTCGGCATCTGCCTGGGATCAGCTTTTCAACAAGCCGTTGGTGATAAATCAGGGATGCGGCGCTTCGGCAGTTTTAATGTCCCCATGTACGAAACCCTAGCTCAGGTCGATCTGGATCTGTGCGGACGTCCCTATCTGCATTACGAGGTGGTGTTGAGTAGTGGCAAAGTGGGAACCTTCGATGTCGAATTGGCCGAAGAGTTCTTTCACGGTTTCGCCAACGCCAGTGGCACTACGCTCCATATCAATGCCCCCTACGGCAAAAATCAGCACCATATCATCGAGGGTATTTTCAAAGCCGTTGGTAAAGCGCTCGACTTAGCTACTTCTATCGATCAGCGGGCCAGTGGTGTTCTATCAACCAAAGGTAGTTTATAGTTGAGAACCCCGCACGCGACCAAACATCAAAATAGACTTTAGAATTTAGTTGCGGGACTCTTTAGTAGAGCCTCGATTTAGCCTCCTGTTCACCTGAGTTTGCATCAAGAACATATACATCCTGCGGCAACGCGACAATAGTTAGGGGAGCACTACGATGCTCCTAATTTAACCTTTCTCTTCCATTGATAATTCAGATAACTATAGCGTGTTTCTAGATATCTGGAAGATAGTACGCGTTAGCGATTGAAGCGACTAACTTTGAATTTTAGGTAGGTCCAAATCAATAAAATGGTTTGTCTTAGGAGCACCCACAGATGATTAGAAGATACTGCCCAACCGATCTTGAAACCCTTCGTCAGATCACCGTGATTTGCTTTGAACATGTTTCCATAGATAAAAACATTGAAGATCACTTTGGCATTGTTGGTGGGGTGGATTGGAAAACTCGCAAGGCGCTTCACATCGACATGGATGCGGAAGCTAATCCCAATGGTATCTTCGTGGCTGAGATTGAAGACAAAGTTGTCGGCTATATTACAACCCGGATTGATATCATCACAAAAATTGGGCAAATTCCCAACTTAGCTGTCTTGCCCGATTTCCAGCAAAAAGGGTTAGGCCAGCAGTTGATCCAAGTGGCTTTAGATTACTTCAAGACAGAAGGTATGGCAATAGCGAAGATTGAGACTCTGGCACAAAATCCGGTCGGCACTATCTTTTATCCTAAAATGGGATTCGTCGAGGTGGCTCGCCAGATCCACTATGTGCAGTCCCTCTAGACAACATCTCTAGCTACCTCTTTTATCAGATCTGTTACGTCAGATTCATCGTTCAGTATTATTTGTATTTGAAGTGGATTGTAAGACAAATGTGTTGACATTGATTTAAGGTTATCATATAATTAGTGCCATCTTAACGATGTACACGTAGGAGAATGTATGAAGTCTGTTAAATTTATCATTGTGATCTTAGCAACGTTACTAATCGTGACTCCGCTAATTCATGTAGTTCAGGCCAAATCGACTGGTGGCCCGGAGCCATCGCTCGTCCTCTATCTGCCTTTTGACGAAGGAAGTGGAGACAAAGCTGGAGACGTATCTCGCTATGGAAATCACGGTGCGCTGAAAGGTAGTCCTAAGTGGGTAGCGGGTAAATTCGGTAAAGCGTTAGAATTCAATGGTAAGAGTAATTGGGTAGAGGTTCCTCATGCTGACATTCTGACTGTTGATACAGCGGTAACAGTGATGGCTTGGATCAATGCCAAACGACATACTGGCGGTGCTAGCAAAGCACGTTGGGCAGGGATTGTAACCAAGAGTAACAATCCTAGATCCTACAGTTTCTACACTACTTCTGATGGTGGTGGTGTGCTGCACTTTAGTTCAATGGGTGGTTCTTCTAGTAAGTTGAAAGTAGCACTGAATAAGTGGCAGCATGTGGTAGCACAACATACGGGTAAATCACATATCTACTATGTCAACGGTGAATTAGCAGGTGAATTCGACGGTAAAGCTGCGTTGCCTGGAAAAAAAGACACTGCCAATGTAGTGATTGCCAAAAGTCACGAGGGTAGTCGTGAATTCGAAGGGATCATCGACGAAGTGCGGATTTGGAACCGAATACTGAGTGCCAAAGAGGTCACACATCATATGAACATTGGCAAAAACCAGGTTGCTGTTGAACCCGAAGATAAGGTGGCGACCACTTGGGGTAAGCTGAAATTCCAATAACCGACTTAAACTGATTCAAAAAAGCGACCTCTATGAGGTCGCTTTTTTTTTATATAAGGAATTTGAATAATGAAACATTTGCTCATATATACGCTCTCGTTGCTGATGGGAATCACTTTTGCGGATGCCGCCAAAGATCTGGATAAAACGATGATCTTGTATCTATCATTCGATGAATTGGACGGGAAGAAGGTAGAAGACCATTCAGTCCACGGCAATCACGGTGAAATCGCTGGCAAACCCAATCTAGTTGATGGGAAATTTGGTAAGGCCTTGCAATTGAACGGTAAAACTGACTGGATAACCGTACCGCATGACGACAGTCTCTGTGTAACCAAAGCGGTGACAGTTATGGCCTGGATTAACGCAGAATCGCATAAAGGTGGTGGTACGGCGCGCTGGGCTGGAATTCTAGCCAAAAGTAATGGCCCGCGCTCCTACAGTTTCTACACTACAACCGATGGTGGCGGTGCCCTCCACTTTAGTTCG
Organism: Candidatus Poribacteria bacterium; assembly: GCA_030748495.1. GTDB lineage: Bacteria > Poribacteria > WGA-4E > WGA-4E > UBA9662. The sequence continues at coordinate 28,743 of JASMLX010000048.1, forward strand.
ATGGGTGGTTCTCTATCAAATAAAACAGTGGGACTGAAAAAGTGGCAACATGTGGTGGCACAACACACTGGTAGTGAACCCGGCAAAGGCCAAAACAAAAATTCTCATATCTACTACGTCAACGGGGAACCAGCCGGCACATCACCTGGGAAAGGTGCCCTGCCGGGTAAGAACGATAAGCAAGACGTATTTGTAGGTAAGACCCACGAAGGTTCACGTGAATTTGTAGGTACTATCGACGAAGTTAGAATTTGGCACCGTGTACTAAGTGCCAAAGAGGTCAAGGAACAGATGAATGCCAGCAAGCTCAAACTACTAGGGGTCGATCCACAACAAAAGCTGACTTCGACTTGGGGCTTGATTAAGCAAGAGTAATATCCCAAGACTCAGCTACTATGACTCAGGGCGGAAGATCGCAAAATATTCCGCCCTTTTTGTTGCAGTAGGTTAGGTTTTTGAGTTGTAAAATCTACATCGTCAATCAGAAATCGGTTTGGTACTTTCCAGTCTATGAGTTGAGGCCTCAACTCTCTGAAGATGTTCAACGACAGATGTTGTTCCTGCCAGTTATGAGACAGAAGTTTTTACCTTTCATTGACGAAACCGTAACTCGAATACTCTTTAGAACTTTTGGAAACTATTGATTGATGAACAACAACCTCTTTTGCGTTGGGTATGGGCTATCTATAGGTTCTGAAGGTTGGTGGCTAAGTAGGAAGTATTAACTGTTTTTGAAAGATAGATTCCAGCAATCCTGAATCGGTAACATAGACTTCCGTCCATACCGCGGAACTGGGTACCAACCAGACTAATTCTGTAAACCTCTTTATCAGAGTCTCAAGTTGGTCTGTGTCTAAGACATAGGAGACGTTTTTTCACGATGCTGAACCGACTTTAACCAGTTTACGGAAACTTCGCACCCCGGTTCTGGGTGGGTCGAATCTACACCCATAGGCACTCCACGCGACCTCTCCTATATAGAGATCACCGTGCGAATCGACAGCAATACCATGCGGTGATGTAAACTGTCCGGGTTTCTCACCAGGCAGTACGTCACCTAGACGAGAAAGGCAATCCCCTTCCAGGTTATGGATACTTACGCAGGCCCCCAAATTCGGGTCGCCCTCATTCACATCAAGATGGGTCGGTAGTTGACCGATATAGACAATGTCATTTTCGATGTGCAGTCCGCACGGCCGGTGAAGATTGTTCCATTGAGCAAGATAAGTGCCCTGACTGTCAAAAATTTGGATACGATGATTCTCCCGGTCCGCGACGTAAACCTTGCCTGTACTATCAGTACATATGCTATGCGGAAAGTTGAAAGTTCCCACGTCTGTACCATAATCGCCCCAAGAGAAGAGATGCTGTCCATCAGGTGAATATTTATGTACCCTGGCGTTGCCGTACCCATCAGAGACATAAAGCTCAGCTGTTTCCGGCTCCACTGCCACCTTTGTCGGTCGGTTAAACGGCCGACCGCTCCGCCGGGGTGTTCCTTGATCACGCGTGCCGATACTCGTAATCAACTCCCCATCCAAGCTAAATTTGCCGATCCAATGGCCGTCATCATCGACGCAATAAAGAACCTCACCGTGTTCTTGATCCGAAGTGAGTGTCAGGCCGTGAGGACGAGTGAATAAGCCTTCTCCCCAAGAGGTGACGAAACTGCCATCCCGCTTCAAGACGACGATAGGGGGGCTGCCCCGATTGAAAACATAAACCCGATTCTGCGAGTCGACAACGACGTCAACTGCGTCTATAAAATGCCAATCGTTGGGCAATTGTGCCCAGTCAGCGATTTCTTCATAAGTATATGCGCCGCTGCCAAGTTTAACCGTCATTTCGATATTTCTCCCAAGATTCAAATCGTTAGGGCCAGTTGGATGCTTCGATCGAAACTACGGCAGTAACCACAGTCACTGCCACTCGTTATCCAGAGGCCAGATGTTATAACTGCCGGCGCCAGCACCTTTAGGCCCTTCATCAAACCAGTCTTTGACCGTATCCCGCCACTTGATAAAGTGGGGGGCTTCCAGATGGGCTTTGAAAGCGGCCTCATCCACGTAAACCTCGTAGAGCCAGATCCGATTAGCATCTGCACCATCTTGAATGACATCGAATCTCAGGCAACCCGGCTCATTGCTCACCGACCCTTTGGCATCTTCCAGCATAGCCTCAATGAATAACTTGCTGTATCCTTCTTTAATCTGGATTGGCGCAACTATAACGTACATGCTTTCTCCTCCTCACTATAAAAACTCTCTCAAAAGATGTGAAAGGCATCCTAAATCTCTGCCAGGCTGTTGCCCGTTCTTTTTTGCTGATCCGCGGCTTTCCGCCCGGCCGACGGAGTAATAGGGTAGCACAGATAAAAGGGGAATTCAATCGGGATCCGTTGAAAAACCGGGGCTATGACATTAGAAAATTAGGGGTTGATATCAGGGGGAATGGCTGGTTCTATACATTAATCGATTGGAAACATACAAACGACTAGCCATTATCACGATTAAAATTGCAGGTTTTATAGACCGCATAGCCATAAACTTAACCCTAGATATGGCTCCGAGTCGCATCCATATCTAGGTGGTGTGGAAGTCTTCGGGACTGAATATGTTCCTGCCGGTGGTCAAACGGGTGTTAAACCAAACCTAAAGTTTCAAACTTGTTCTTGTCTTTCGCCAGGTGATGCCGAGTTGAATTATTGGTCTAACTCTGCTGCAATACTAGCCGATAAACAAAAGCAGCTATCGTTATTGCTGAAGGCCAACCATAGGTCACAGGAAAGGGAGACAGCAGAAAGGCAATCATATTGAAGGTCAGAACCGTATATTACGGTAGCGTTTAGCGCAGTCGGACGAAAACCGTTACTTCGTAGACATTGATGTAGAAGGCGTCCAATTCTACCGTATGTACTGGTAAAGCGTTTTATTGCCCGTCTTTTTCACAGGTGAACTTCTATTGAACCAAAGGATCACTGCTCAGGTACAGGTACTGATGGTGTAGCCTGTGATCGGCCATAGCTAGAAGTGTGCACATGAACCGGCTGACGTTCCTGATTGGCTTCTGAATCGGCTCGCCGGGCTAAGCCCGTGATCCGGTCCATAGATTCGTCTGTTTTAAAGCGACGATATAGCTTCTCTGCTCTGGTAGCTTCGATTTTATTACCTGCCGCTCGGTAACACAACATCAGGTTATAATGAGCGTTTAGATTTTCTGGATCTACGGCTAAGGTTTTTTTGAGTTCTTTAATTGCCTGATTATATTTCCGTTGCAGATACAATAGGCGCCCGATTTCGTTTCGAACTATTTTATCTCTAGGAAATTGATTGGCCGCTTGCCGCAGATGATTCAAGGCTTCATCATATCGACCGTAAGGTTTCAAACTGAGAGCATAAAAATAGTGTACTTTGGCCCGATGTGGATTCTGTGGATCTAAAGTTTCCTGGATCTTCATTGCTTGATCCAGCATCTCCTGTGCCCCTTTGACATTACCCTCAGCAATTCGACAGCGAGCGATATTAATCCAACCATCCAAGTATTCAGGCTCGAGCTCTGTCACCTTTAAAAATGCAGATTCCGCCCCTTTCAGATCGCCCTGTAACAGCAACCCAATCCCATAGTCGTTCCATCGTTCTCGCATCCGGTTAGTGTTATCCAATTTTATAGGACTGGACTCACTCGCTGTGGCCTTAGATCCACTAGTGTGGTTCTTATCACCGACTGGAATAGTTACCAGGTCTTCTGCCATTGTGACAATCGGTAAATTCGGGATCTGCTTTACCTTTCCTGCTACTTGGGAGGTGTCACCTGAGAAAATCCACTGCCCATCATCGTAGGATTTATCCAATTCGAAGTCTGTATCATCAGGATCACGAATACCGGCGTAAGCCCACTGAGTATGCCACCAGTTAAATTTTCGATGATTCAGCCTGGCCTGAAGTGTGATCTTGTCGCCGCAATTTTCCGGAATTTTTAGTCGAAAGTGAACTGTATCGGCGGCACCAGGTGGAATTGTGCGGTTGTAGACTACTGTTCGAGCCGCCCAGGCGTTTCGTTTATTGATCGGATTTCCGTGAGCATCAATCGGGTAGGATTTATAAAAGTGCGCGCTTGGATCTACAGGACCATTACCGTCTTTTGCCTCGATATACCCACTCCAAAAAATCACCTCTCCACTCTCGTTGGTTGCTTTCAATTCTAGCCAGATATTAAAAGCATCGATTGTGCCAGCAGGGAAATGATGCCCCACGTTACGTGTTCGAACCACGACCTCTACCCGAACATCTTGACCCGGCTGAAGAATTGTTTCTTCAACTGGAATCACTCTATTCCCATCATTTACGGCGAAAATATCGACAGTGACCTGATCATTTTGCAAAAAAGATTTAACTGTTTCTAACTGTTCTTGATGTCGGTTAACAAAAGGTAGTGCAGTATTGGCTGCTGGGAAGCGGTGGCTATGGATCTTTCCGTTGATATTAGCCGCATCTTGTGAATCTACAAGCGGCATATGGCAATCGGTGCATTTCATCGGTTTCTCAGGATAATAGAATGATAATGCCCCCTGATGCGAAACCCCACTACTCTGCCACTGGTCATAGGTATTAAAACCTCGGAACCAACGGAAATTGTTGATGGGTTCATCCAAGTGAACTTTATGACAGGTCGAGCAAAACTCAGCTGTATTTTGGTAGTGGAAGGGCTTGAGAAAGCTCCGCCGATGTGGTTCAGGATCCAGGCGAATTAGATAATTGTGCAGTTGGCGCACAAACGGATTCTTACTAGCGGCGATCTCGTGTAATGGGGGATATTTAATAACGTAGCCACCATTGCCCACTGTGTCTTTGACTCGCTCAATGGAGTGGCAAGCAGTACAGGCTAATCCAGCCTGCGCTTCTGGAGTATGGATATTCTCACGAATTGGCCGGTCCATGGTCCCATTGAACAAAATTGCGGGGTCGTGACAACCACCGCAAAACTTAGAAGACTGGATACCATTGACATCCTGCATATAAACAATCGATTTTCGATACCATTGATTGTTGAAGGATGAAAAATGGTGAGCTGATTGATGCCATTGTTGGTAGGTATCGGGGTGACAACCACTAGCGGCACAGGTCTGTGAGGTAAGGAAAAAATTGGTTGGAATCAGTTGGCCCGTCGCCGTTTCAGATGAAGATGGAAAGAATGGGCTGTTAGAGCCACCACCTTCTTCATACATACTAGTTGGAACATCGTTGATTGGATTCTTGACTAGATAATCTGGATTGGGCAAATATTGACGAAATATTAGTACGCCAATTGGAAATATAATGGCTACAAATAGAATTATAGTAGAGGTTCGTCGCCAGAATTTCAGTTCTAAGATCAGATGGAAAATAACGGAAATACAGCTGACTGATGCGATAACGATATGAGTTGTTAACAGCCAACGATTAGGGCGAGTTCCACCGACAAACATTAGCCAAATGCCGGTAACTACCGCCGGGGCCAAGAAGAGTTGACCGGCTTGCCAGACGCCAAACTCTAGCGTAACGTAAAATTTCCACCAACGAGGGAGGAGAATAGCAAGTGCAACAGTTAAGGCCAATCCTAACGTAATATGCAACAATACGTTGCCAATATAGAACATTGTTGGGCTTCCAAAACTGATCAGATAAGCACTGTTTAAGATCAGTAAAAAGAAGCCAATAATTAATACTTTTGTCCATCGGCTGGGGATAAGCTGAGATCTATTCATATCTGTTATCCGTCAATTTTTTAGTTAAATCAATTTAGATGCTCACAACAGAGGAGGCTACTTTAGGTGGCGGAGCATCCCCGATCTCAATTTGCGATGCTATCTTTGACTGCATTTGGAGAAACCAACCGAACCTCTCGTTGAGGAAATGGAATTTCAATATTTCTAGTTCTAAACTTTTGGTCGATCATAAAGTGAAGATCACTCAAAATGGGGTGCCGCTCCCTGGCATCATAGATCCAGACATAGAGAAGAAAATCCAGAGAGGAATCACCAAAGCGAATGAAGTGAATTTCAGGCGCCTTTACAAGCGGTGACAAGTGTGGTTCGGGTTGATTAATAGTTCTCGGATGCTCTTTGGCTACTTCGGTCAACGCGTTCTTTACTTGTGTTGTGTCTGAACCATAGGCAACACCAACTTCAACTTTGATTCTAACCTGCTCGTCCCGGTGTGTCCAGTTTGTTATGGGCTCTGAGACCAATTGGGAGTTCGGAACAATAATATCGATATTATCGTTGGTTGTAATGTGGGTAGACCTTAGATTAATAGCGTTGACCATGCCAAATGTATCACCAACTGTGATGGTATCGCCAATCCGAACGGGGCGCTCAAAAATCAGTATCAATCCGGAAATCAGGTTGGATGCGATATTTTGTAAGCCAAAACCGATTCCGATACTCAATCCACCAAGGATCGTCGTAAAGTTGGTCAGGCTAAGTCCAGCTGCGTTTAAAGCGATTAAGATTCCCAGTCCGAAAATACAGACATGGACAAAACGCAACAATAGAAATTCGGCGTTGCGAGGAAGGTCAAAAGGTGGCAATAGCTGATTTCTCAGAATTGTTCGTAAATACTTCGAACCAATCGAAGCCACTAACATAACTACTAAAGACCATAGAATCTTGACAAGACTCAGTTCGGTCTGACCGATCGGAATAGAAAAATATAGGATTTGTTTTACTAGGAGAGGAGCCGCGACGTCCAGAACACTCAGGCTCAGAATAAGACCAATACCAACTATAGTGGCAGATGAACTCAATAAAATCAGGTGCAACATGCGCCCCTCGACATGGAATCGTGTCAAGATCCGCCGTCCTGAACGATGTAGCAAGCGGGTAATAAAGAGCACCCAAATAATCGCACTGACAAAAACCAGTAACTGGACCAGAGTTATGCTCATGCCTACAATTGGAGTCTGAAAGATGGTTAAGTCGAAGAATTTATCCATCTGGTTATTATTACATAGCAATTCCCCGACCGGGTCGATTCCTCCAAATTCCCCAATCAAGTCGAGGATAACCTGCGGGATTATTAATCGGTTAAGTTAGGAGCTATCGCGATCCGAACGGCATTTTGTCGTTTAGCCTGAGCAAATGCTTGGTCGATTTCCAATAAGGGAAAAACTTCTCCTACTAAGGATGAGTACAAGTAACGATCCTGTGTTTGCTGAACAAAATCAATTACTTGTCCTAAAGATCTGGGATGATAGTTGTGGTTGCCTGAAACCGTGAGGCATTTTCGCACTAATAGATCAGCAGAAAAGTTGACCATTGCTTGGGGATAAACATAACCTAACGATAGCAGTTGCCCTCCAAACCGCAACCAGTCTAATGCTGAAGTTAGCGCTGCCGGGTTACCGCAAGCCTCAACGACCAGATCAGCTCCGCAACTCTTGACCGTTTGATTGATCTGTCGATGGATTTGGTCGCTCCAGACTAGGTTCTGTGTTGCCCCAAAATGGGTTGCTAATTCGGCACGTTGTGGATTGATGTCAATACCGATCAGGTTTCGCCAGCCTTGATGTCCAAGAATTGCGCAAGTATAGAGCCCCAGCATCCCGAGACCGATGACGATAGCAGTATCCCCAATGGGTTGATCTAGTTTTCGCAGCCCATCCATTACTGTAGCGGCAGCACAATTTAGCGAGACAGCAGATTTATCGTCGAGTTCATCAGGTAGACGGAAAATGGCAGTTCCTGGACGGAGGTAAATGTAGTCGGCAAAACCACCATTCAAACATTCCAGGCCGTTTGCGGCCGATCTGGCATGACCATACTTAAATAACCGTTCGCATTTCTGTGGAAGATTGTAACCGGTACAAAAGTCGCACTGATTGCAACTAGCGGCAATGCTCCATGTTACCCGATCGCCAACCTGTAGCGGATTGCCATGATAGTCGGTCGCTAACGGCTTGATAGAATCGGGTAGAAACTGCGCAATTCTACCAACAGCTTCGTGCCCCAAAATGCAGGGAGTTGGTGCTGAACGGCGACCAGAGACAGTATGTAGATCTGACCCACAGATGGCAGCCAGATCTACCTTAACAAGAATACCTTCTACGTCAGGCGTTTTCTCGTTTGGATGGAGGGAGATGAGATGATGACAGGTCTCGAAAGGATGACCGACTCGACGGAACCGGCTGACACAAACTTTGGTTGGCAAGTGAAGAACTCGTCTCGTGCGAGACTACTCCTCAGAGTAATCACTGCTGAGTTAGTGTCTTTTCAGCATCTTTGTAGATCTGGGCGTAGAATCTATCACGAGGAACACAGCCTGAAGGAAACTGATGAAGAGGGTTATCTTTGGCGCGCATCAAAGCTGTGCAGTAGCTGATAGCCACACAAGATTTATTTTTAGCCATCTGCCCCGATTCCATCGTGTCTTTGACATAGTCCGGGTAAGCCATTGATCCTCGCCCAACGGCCACAAATCTAACTTTTCCATCCTGTACGTTAGCCTCGCCAGCATTGACGACATAGTTTTGTAACCAACTGTAGCCTGTTCCCACAATCGGTAGATCTGGGTGGGCCTGCTGAATATCGGCGGTCAGTCGAAAATGTCGATCGACCCCGACTAACGGATGTTCAGGCGTTTCGTAGCCGTCAATCGGTGGGCGCTCAAAGGGGCGACCAATGTGAGGGTTATAGTAGGGGCTACCCATAGAAGCATTGACCAGCTTTACGCCTGAATCTTTCATCAATCCTACCAGTTTAATCGGTTCACTCATATTGGGTTGTGGCGGATTGTTTTCGTCAACCCCAAAGCCATATGGGTAGGGGGTTGGAGTTTCTCTCGGCATACCGATATTGGTATTTGGATCCGGCATATAGGCGATACCGTCATAAACATTGATCCGGCTAGCTAGAATTAGACCATCCCCCACTTCAGCCCGTATTTTACCAATAATATTGCGGATAAAACGGGTCCGGTTTTCAAAGCTACCACCATACTTGCCTTCACGGGTTTTAGCGGCTAATAACTCGTTTAACAAGTAGGTGTGACACTGTTTGAGATCTATAAAATCAAATCCGATTCGATAGGCTAACTTAGCCACCTCAACGTACCGATCCTCTAGCCGTTCCAGTTCATCATCTGAAAGAATTGGATAGTCCTCTGGAATTGGAATCTTTTTCTTTTTATCGACTAGCGTGACTTTATCTACCACAGGATGTCGGAAAGCAATCAGCGGTTTTTTATAGCTGTATCGACCTGAATGGGTCAGTTGCATCCCAACAATCACCTCTTCGTTGGCACCGAAGATCTCTTTGTGTTTATCTCGTGTTAGCGTCAGTAGTTGTTCTATCGAATTGGCGGTATAGTCGTTGATTTCCAGTTGGCGGCTGTTGGCCTTGGCTTCTTCCAAAATCGCAGTTGCTTCACCCCAAATCAGCTTAGCTCCGCCTGCGCCAAATCGCAACCAGCGTCGAATAGTCAGTTCGCTCGGTTTACCATCGAGTGTGCAGTCGCACCCTTCCATCGGATGGATGCCAAAAGCATTTCCCGCTGTTTTATGACCAATTTTAACGGGTTGAAAAAGGTTTTCAACTCTATCTGCTAAACGGATCGTTAAACCGAGTTCAGCAATTTCTTGGCGTAGATCTTCGATATTTCGATATCGGAAATGTTTCCGTTTGACCACCATCTTGGAGTTATCTGACATCTAGTAGCTACGGCTCTAAATTCAGATCTTGTTGTACTTTAGTTACATCAACTACACAACGAAATCCGATGCCGGGTGAACGGGTATTTGGTAGTGCATGAAGACGGCGAGCCGACCGAACATCGAGCTCTTTCATTCGCCATTCGTTCCACATCCCACCCCGATGAATGCGGTGTTCGGCTCCGCCAGCATAAGTGATCCGCCCATCTGGTGTGAAACGGCTACCAACACTCGTTTTGGATGGATTATCTACTGTAGACTTGGAATAGTAGCCGATATCATATAGATCAGATACCCATTCTGAGGCATTCCCTGCCATATCCTGAGCCTTATAAGGACTAGAACCGTCATTAGGACCAGGACCGTAGAAACCAACAATAGATGGCCGGTCATAGACCCGCTTAAAATTCAATTTATTTTCCAGCATCCCATTCCCCCAAGGATAGAGTTGAACACATTTAACGGCATTCTTTAGCATGTCTTCATTCCAAGCGTCCGGCTCTTTTGGAACCCCTAACTCTTCTGCCCGTTCCCAATCCCAACAGGCCGCTTTTTCCCATTCCGCTTCTGTCGGCAGTCGTTTGCCGGCCCAGCGTGCATAGGCATCAGCATCGTCCCAAGAGATACCGACAATCGGCTGTCTTGGATGATTAAATTTTGGGTCTTTCCAGAATCGTGGCATTGTACCGCCTCGATCTTTATAGAACTTATTGTAGGCTTCATTAGTGACTTCGTATTTATCGATATAAAAATCGCGCAAATTAACTTTATGCTGGGGCATCTCGTCCCAAAAGTTCATGGCGTACCCGGTTGCAATTCGATTAGAGGTGGTTTTGGAGGTTCCCATCAAAAAAGTTCCAGCTGGAACTAGTACCATCTCCGCATCTTTCCGGGTAGCAGGAACAAATTTCCCCGTAACCTGATCTTTTCGAATCAATTTAGGAAGTTGAGTGAGAGTTCCGTTCCCATTAGCCAGACTTTGGTTGCCTGGTTGTTGGCCACCACAGGCAATCAGAAGCAACGATAAAAGTCCGCCAAATAACCAGGTTGGATAATCCTTATAAGAGTGCTTGTTCATACCGTCCTCTATCTAGGGGCAAAGTATTTAAACTCTGTAGAGTAAATGCCCATTTGCTCATTAGCGCAAGTCCATGATATTATAACAGATCACCGAAATCATTGCATTAACAAAAATGCACCTGCAAGACTTGCGCCTGAGGATCGAACAAAAATATCAAACTGCCGACCAGCAGATCACGATACCAACGGGCCTATTAGAGATAACAGTTGTGGAAGATTCTGGTCTATTACTGGATCAGTTAAAAACAACTAAACTATTAACTTTTCCTTATTGGGCAACAATATGGCAGGCGGGGATTGGATTGGCACACCATCTGGCAACAGTTGGAAATTTCAGTGGGCAATCGGTACTGGATCTAGGATGTGGCATGGGTCTTGCTGGTATCGTTGCTTGCCAACAAGGAGGCCGACTCTGTTTCTCTGATTGGATTGCAGATGCGCTATTATTTGCCCAATATAACACTTTGAGAAACGGTTGCGATGGAACTTTCGTTCAAATGGACTGGTCATTCTCTTGCTTAGGACATAAATTTTCCGTTATTCTGGCTTCAGACGTAATTTACGAACGGCAGAACTGGCAACCGGTGCTCTCCTTTGTTAAGGCGCATTTAGTTTTTGGCGGGCGGGTGTTTTTTTTCCGAGCCGGGTCGGAAAAATGCGAATGATTTTCCCGATTATTTGACTGATAGAGGATTCCAACTGTCTCGGTATTCCTACCCGGTAAAGGTAGATGGACGATTGTCAAAAATCTCGATTTATGAAGCCCGGTATCTGTAATCCGGTGATTTACATCGCAACCGAAGTCCTCAGAACTGGAAATCAGTTTTACTGATATACTATTAAATAATTTGGTATGGAGAAGACGATGACTCGTATCTCATTGTTACAAATTTCATTTGCTAGAACAGGCTTACTGAGCAAACTCAGCTTGCTTTTCTTGCTATTATTAGTATGGGTTGGCTGTGGTGGTAGTAGTGTTAGCAATACGGTTGGCAGTAAAGAAAATACATCTTCTTCAGGAGGATTGAATGTACAGATCGAAACAGATCATACGACAGTTTCGCCTGGAGAAACAATCGACCTTGCCGTTACGTTCGATCCGCCGGTTAACACTCAAATTCGGATAGCTTGGCTCAACGTTACAGGGTATGGGAAACTCGCCGATAAAAACACGCTTCCCAAGGTGTCGTGGACGGCTCCAAAGGAACTCAATTCCCTAGAAAGCATCGAGGTCGTTCACGTTATTGTGACTGGCGTTAAACGCGCTGTATCTGAGGACGGATTGGATGCCAGAACACAGATTTTAACTGAAACCAAAACGGTTTTACTAACGGTCACTGGGCTCTAAAGCTCTGCTTGATCCAAATCGTAGATTCATCTAACAGAGATTATTTCTCAATTTCAGGTTGATTATTTATGTTTGGTCTTAATTTATTGAAGCGCTCTGCTTGTTTTGTCTTTTTAGTTATACTGTTTTGTGGCGCTAGCTTCGCCAGACGCAGGCACCAAGGCGTCTGGTATCGTGTTCGCAATGGTGATACCATTAGCCACATAGCCCGTAAGTATCGCGTGTCACAAGAGTCCATTATTAGCGCCAACCAGATCCGAAACGATCGGCGACTTTATGTCGATAAAAAATTATTTATTCCAGAAGCAAACCCGGTTTTGAAAACAGATGGTCGTTGGTACCAAGTCAAAAGGGGAGATACGGTTTCGCAAATCGCCGTTTCCCATCAAACGACTGTCAGTAAGTTAGTAGTTGCCAATAGACTTATGTCCGCCGACCATCTGCCCGCTGGGCAGAAAATCTTCATCCCGGAAAAGGGCGGCACGGGTTTTCGGAACCCAATGAAAATCCCTTTGACCATGACCTCTAAATATGGTTATAGAAAACACCCCATTTCTAAAATACGGAGATTTCATCACGGAATAGACTTGCGGGCAAGGAAAGGAACGCGGGTTTATGCTTGTAAAAGTGGAAAAATTGTGCGTGCAGGTTGGGATCCGGGCTACGGGAACATCGTGGTAGTCGAACATTTTGGAGGCTACAAAACCGTCTACGGTCACCTGTCGATCATCTATGTTAAGGTTGGACAACGAATGAAGAAGGGGCAAGTTCTCGCCCTAACCGGAAACAGCGGTTACTCGACAGGACCTCATCTTCATTTTGAAATTAGATGGAAAGACAAAAGTGTAGATCCACGCCGCTACATTCGTCTTCGTTCGTAACCTTGTTCGTCGAGATGTGCAGCGCATGGAGGAGGAGGGGTGGAATAGGCAATCTTTGTTGCCTCTTACTGCTTATCGTTTGTAGCCGGGTGACGGCAGAAGTTGCCTTGGATGCTCGTGCTATTGGTTTTGGAGGCCAACTGGTCAGTACCCCACACGGTGCGATTGGTCTTTTTGATAATCCTTCTACCATCGCCAGATTGGATGAGGCCGTCTTCAGCTACGATTTTTCCCAGACAGCTTTAGCCGTTACCTTACCTCTTCAGATTAGAGTCAACAGCAAATCTAAGCTCTCGCTTGGAACCATCGGTATCGGCATTACTGACCTGGTATCTTATGATCGATTTTTTGTCGCTGGCCTAAATAACCCTATCGGAACACAAATTTGGGGGGACAATCAGTTACTATTAACTTTAGCTCGAGCCGTAGGTTCCAGAGCACAAATCGGTTTTAATATTGGTGCCCGACAGCACCTGTATCGATCTTTTGATCGCCCTGATGAAGTACTACGTGACCTCTCGATTCCCTATAGTGTTGGGATGATGATCCAACCTCATGCGCAAGTATCGATCGGGTTAGCATACCACCACCTAGATCTAAATTCGGTCAATGACTACCAGGCAAATTTAGCCTCTATCGATTCCGGGAATCTTTTATCTTTGGGACAGACCCAGACGGAATTCGCCAATTTACAAGTTGGTGCTGTTTACCATCTTCGCCAACCAGATCTAATTGACCCGCACCTTCATCTGCGTATCCGAAACAGTTTCGACATCCGAACACTCGGCCCGAACGACTGGCGATGGCGAACAGGTGTGGAATTTGGTATGTACGGTCTATGGCTGAGAAGCGGACTGGTCACACAACTGGTGGGTACGACCCCGACACCACAAAGCAAAACAAGTTGGCGAATTGGCGCCTCGGTGGAGCGAGGACACACAGCTATTCACTATGCCTATCAGCACGATACAAACGATTACCAACATTTTCTGTCGCTCGATTTTTCACTCGGGGAATTCATTCGTCAAAATTTAGTTTCACCACCTCATCCAACCAGACAACCACTCTCTCAAGTAACCTCCCCAAATTCCCCTACGGATCAATCTGATCCAAGATATTCTACTGATAGTAGTACCGGAAAAATAACAACTACTGAACAGATCGCTAACAAGAACCGAATTGAAGTTGAGTATCTAATGGCGCTGGTCAAAACCGAATCCAGTTTCAAGGCCGATGCGGTATCGGGAAGCGGTGCGGCTGGATTAACCCAGTTGATGCCATTGACGGCAAGGGATTTAGGATTGAAGGTGCCTACCTATAGTAACTCGCGTTCTCCAGTCACTGATCCACAAGTTGATCAACGATTTGATGCTGAGAGAAACTTGGAAGCCGGAGCAAAGTACTTGCGTCAGATGCTAAGTCGTTATGATGGGAATTACGCCTTGGCCCTCGCCGCCTATAATGCTGGGCCTGGACGGGTTCAGAAGAACATCCCTTTAATCCGTGAAACTGAGCGTTATGTCGGTAAGGTTCTTAGCGCCTACTATCAATACCAGGCTAATCCAGATCTAAAATCAGCCGACCTGCAAAAACTAAATCGACTGGTGCGTCAAAAATAACAGGTATTACCGAGTAGCAAATGGTAAAGAGCCATCGACAATGATAAGTTCCAATCACACGCTGTTGGTACTGCTATGGTGTTTAGTAGCAATATTCACCACCTCAGTCTCAGCTCAATCCCTTATCGAGCAAGCCCTTATGCGAGCCGGTGAAAATGCGATGCAGCTAAGAACCGCACTGGACCAGATTTCAGAGGCCGAGCGAACCGGTATGGAATTCTTGATTGCCTACATGCCTCAGCAAGATCTCCAAACCCTAACTGCCGATTTTTTGTTAGAACACGTTACTTATGCCTATAAAGCTTGGCATCAATCGCCATGGAAAGAGCAGATTAGTGAAGACCTGTTTTTGAATAATATTTTGCCTTACGCTAATGTAACAGAAATTAGAGAAGATTGGCGTAAGAACTTCTATGACCAGTTCCAGGGTTTGATTAAAGAGGCAAAGACCCCTGGAAAAGCAGCAGTAAAGTTGAACCACCAAATCTTCAAACAAACTGGCGTTAAGTATTCAAGAAAACGGAGTCGCCCAGACCAGGCCCCATCGGAGACCATCCAAACCGGAGTTGCATCCTGCACTGGACTATCGGTAATGTTGATTGATGTTTGTCGTAGCGTTGGTATTCCGGCCCGTTTGGTTGGTACCCCATTATGGTCAAATATGAGTGGCAATCATTCATGGGTGGAGATCTGGGATAACGGTTGGAATTTTACGGGCGCGTGTGAACCGACAGGAGATGATTTGAATCAGGGTTGGTTTATTGGCCGTGCTGCCCAAGCCGATAGAGATAGTCGTCTGCACGCCATCTATGCGGTTAGTTACAAACCGACTAATCTGGTCTTTCCACTAGCATGGTCTGAGGATACTGACCAGGTTTGGGCTGTCAACGTCACCGATCGCTATACTCGATTAAAAGAAGACCTACCGGACGAAGTAGTTCGGGTGATGTTTGAGACCACGGATCAGAATGGCGAACGTCTATCCGCAAAATTGATGGTTAAGGACATCAGTAACCGGACTATATTCCAAGGAAAAACTAATGATGAGCGGTTTGACGCCAATGACCACGTTAGTACTAAAGTCGAATTGAATCAAATATATCGAGTTGAGGTGAAGCATGGCACCGAGAGTCAGGTGTCAAAAATCGAGATCAAAGCAGAAAATCAGTTGTTTAGCTTTCAATTATCTGAGCTTGAAGAACCGTCGGATACATCTCCAGGTCAAAACCGAAGCAAATAAACCTGTTCCTAACTTAACCTCAGTTCGGCCTTTTTGACCTCTCACCAAGCAGTGAGAGCATTATGAGGCATTCTAATGCAAGGTTTCTTCTCCTTCCAAGTGTCAGAAATCAG
>JASMLX010000490.1 GCA_030748495.1 Candidatus Poribacteria bacterium
CGGAACATCAGCAATTAACCGAGATGTAGGGAGAGCTCGGTATTGCAACGCCTACGAGCCGTTTTTGTAGCAGACTGATAGAGTCAGGTCGGGTTGGGTAATTGATAGGCCAAAGGTTGGAGAAACCGATTCAGTTTTCAGCAGTAAAATCAGCTACTACTTCAAGATCACCATCTTGCGGATCTGACTGTAATCCCCGGCTTGTAAGCGGTAGAAGGAAGTGCCTGAGCCCACCGAGTGACAGAACGCTCCTGAGGGCTAATACCCACCTTGGTCGATTTGACCACCCTCGTCTAAAACGATTGACCGAATCAACAAAATGGCGTATCATGGCTTATAGGCCTTCGCCTTTGATTCCAATATCTGAAAATATAGTTACCTCAATAACCACAGTTGCAGAAAAGGAGATGCGGAGTTGCTAAAACTGACACATTCCACGATAGATATCGCGATTGTCTGCAGTAATTTTAAGGAATCGCTGCATTTTTACCAGCATTGTTTAGGTTTGGAAATTGTAATGGAACTAGAAATTCCGGCT
>JASMLX010000491.1 GCA_030748495.1 Candidatus Poribacteria bacterium
AACTCGAAAGACACCACTACACAAGGGAGATATCGGGGTCTATGTTTTTGTTGATGACTGCCTTTGTGGATCTAAGCATGTTCATAGTCCAGAACCCGGTCATCGTTTTGCTCACTGTTCGACCAATAAATACTATCCTAACGGTTATACGTTACGCTTAGTGGATAGCGAGGATTCGGCCGTTGAGGCGCAACCGTCATTGTTTCCGTTATAAGGAATGTGGATAGTAGGAGTTGGTTTGGCTTAAGTTTTGCTTGGCGTAATTAGTGCCATGCGTGTATAATGTGAGCATCTAGTATCCGTCCGGAGATAGAAGACTGGATAACCAGAGCAGAATTAACTGGAAATATAGACAATAAAAAAGCCCCTACTCTAGGAGCAGGGGCTGTAACAATTTAGAGACCGTTTGGCCGCTACGATTGCAGTCTTGAACAACCGCAATTGTAGCCTATCAAACAGTCTCCTTTCAAGTAACCCTTTTTCTGAGGAGATTTTATAATGGTATCTGCTATCGCCCAACATCTAGACCAATTC
>JASMLX010000492.1 GCA_030748495.1 Candidatus Poribacteria bacterium
ATCTATCATGGCATCAAATTGAGAACCACGCAGTGCTAGTTCTTCGGCCCTGATTTGCTCTCCAGTTTTTCCAAGTGCCAACTGTTCCTCAAAGCCGGCTTTTACTTCCTGTGCCAACGGACAGGGGCAGGCATAGATTGTTAGTTTGGAGCAACCGCAGGAGCAATTAACACTTTTAAGGAGTGGATCTAACTCGGTATTTTTGGCCTGACCACTTATACTGTCATATCGCCACAGACGATTAGTTCCACCCGCCCAGAGGGTGCCATCTCTACTCTCATGGATCGCAATGACAGTACCAGTGTCCCCAGCAACCGATTGCCAGCCACTACCGTCATTGCGCCACAGCTCCTGCCAACCACCTGCCCAGAGGATGCCATCTCTACTCTCATGGATCGCATAGACGGTACCAGTGACTCCAGCAACCGATTGCCAGCTACTACCGTCATTGTGCCACATCTCCTGCCAGCCACCTGCCCAGAGGGTGCCGTCACGACTCTCATGGATCGCATAGACGGTACCAGTGACCCCAGC
>JASMLX010000493.1 GCA_030748495.1 Candidatus Poribacteria bacterium
GGATGATTAGGTTATTAAACATCAGATAGAGGTAACTCAGGCTAGTTAGTTGTTGGATCTCGTTCGGTAGCCGAACCAACTGGTTGTACCCTAAGTCGAGGTTATCCAGCTGAGTTAATTGGCTAATCTCTGGCGGGCAGTGGGTTAATCGGTTGCTCCTCAGGTAAAGCTGTTTTAGTTCCGTCAGTTGTCCGATCTCTGCTGGCAGGGTAGTCAGTCGGTTACCATCCAAGCGGAGATCGATCAGTTGGGCTAGTTGGCCAATCTCTGGCGGCAGGGCGGTCAGTTGGTTGTGGGCTATGTGGAATATTGCTAGTTGGGCTAGTTGGCCAATCTTTGCTGACAGGACGGTTAGTTGGTTGTCATTCACGCCCAGGTGAGCCAGTTGAGTTAGTTGGTCAATCTCCGGCGGCAGATGGATTAGTTGGTTGCCTCCCAAGCGGAGATCGATCAGTTGAGTTAGTTGGCCAATCTCTGCTGGTAGGACGGTCAGTCGGTTGCCTCCCAAGCGGAGATCGATCAGTTGAGATAG
>JASMLX010000494.1 GCA_030748495.1 Candidatus Poribacteria bacterium
TGTTCCTTAGTTTGTGGGGGATGATGTATCCTATTCATCAGTGCCAGAAACCCCACAAATAAAACCAACCCAACGAGCGTTGTCAGTAATGTTTTCTTATCCATGCTCCCCTCCTATGGAGTTCCTGATATATTGGGACTGAAGCTGAGTACCATAACATAGACATCTTCTTCGTCTTCATCCAAGAAGTCAAAGTTCGCATCAATAAAGCCTTCAATGCCCGGAATAACACTGAAGGTAAGGTCTTCGATAAATCCAGGCCTACCGTTCTCTAAATCTAAGTAAATTAACTTCATATCGAAAACTCCTTGCTATCACTCAGATATGACAACGGTGTTCACTCTTAACCCCTAGGGATTTTTCATAACCGGAGGTCGACGGAATATAACAAGATTTTTGGTGCTTGTAAAGGCGCTCGAGATCATCCCCCCAAGGTTGCGTTTTTTAATCAGTGAGGGTAGTAAGCCTTTGGAACTCCTAAACCTTTTCGGCCTGTCCATCTTGGACATCCCCCTGACCCCGAACCTTAAGA
>JASMLX010000495.1 GCA_030748495.1 Candidatus Poribacteria bacterium
GTTTAGGGTACGGACACATGTAACCTGAAGCTTAGAGGTTTTTCCTGGAAGCATGGTATCAACCACTTCAATTTCAAAAGAAATCTCGTCATCACGTCTCAGAATTGTGCTCCCGGATTTACCTAAGAACACTCCCTACACGCTTAAACCGGGACAACCAACGCCCGGATGGTCTAACCTTCTCCGTCACCCCATCGCAGTTATATGCGGTACAGGAATATTAACCTGTTTCCCATCGACTACGCCTTTCGGCCTCGCCTTAGGGGCCGACTAACCCTGCGCTGATTAACATTGCGCAGGAAACCTTGGACTTTCGGCGAGGGGGTTTTTCACCCCCTTTATCGTTACTCACGTCAGCATTCGCACTTCTGATACCTCCAGCATGCCTCACGGCACACCTTCACTGGCTTACAGAACGCTCCCCTACCATGCAAGCAAGCTTGCATCCGCAGCTTCGGTACACAGCTTAGCCCCGGTACATCTTCCGCGCAGGCCGACTTGACCAGTGAGCTATTACGCTTTCTTTAAAG
>JASMLX010000496.1 GCA_030748495.1 Candidatus Poribacteria bacterium
TTGCCTTGCCTTCCATAGAGCAATCCCAGATTGTAATGTGCAGGTGCATAGTTAGGGTCAATCTGGATTACCTGTTGCAATTCGGCAATGGCATCCTCTAGTTTGCCTTGCCTTCCATAGAGCAATCCCAGATTATAATGTGTCTTTGCATCATTTTTGCTATCACAAGCAGAGAGAAGATAACCCATACCAACGATGGTAATAATAATAACAAATAAACGATTCATTTTTTCTAGTTTCATTATAAAGAACTACTCAATGTACAAGGAATATTCATTTCACCAGTTACCCCTAAGACCATATTAGGCATTTGAGAACATCAAAGACTTCCACTACTGATTAGATTTACACCAAATCAAAGTCGTTTCATGCATTTTAGCACAAGCACGATTATATTTGTTGAAACAAAAAAGGAGTACCCAATGTTGGATACTCCTTTTCTTTTAGTCAGTTCTTTGTCTCTAGCACTATTTCAGGATTACCATCTTTCTGGTTTCCGTATAATCTTCTGCTTCAATCTGATAGAAGTA
>JASMLX010000497.1 GCA_030748495.1 Candidatus Poribacteria bacterium
TGTTCGTTCCTGAATAGGGCTTGGTATATCTCAGAACATATAAACTAGTCCAGATGCTCCCACTTGTTCAGCTGAGGCTTCAGATCAGTTAGACTGTCGATCCTGAGGGGTCGGCCCTCGTCGATGCTCTTTCTGGCCGCGATGCCAATGAGAACTGCCATGGAACCTCTCCCCGAAAGATCTCATCAAACATGAGCTTATCTCCGCCCCAATGACCTCTGCGGACGTAGGGGAACTCAATACGATGAAAATCTTCGAAATTGCGCTGATGGACGATCTCGTGATACTTGAGTTTGTTCCGTGTATGTGAACTCTGGTCCATCTCCTTCTCATGGAGCTTAGCCTGGTCCTCCTGGAAGGCATCCCGCCAGGGAATACCTTCATGGGTTTCCAGACGACCGTTTTTACCATTGAAAGCCAACTTGAAGCCTTCAAAAGGTGAAAATGAGTTAGCTGAAACAGACCCACTAAGTAACCAGGACGGTGCTGGAGTGGATCAGGCTGTGATTTACTTGTTCCGTGTAGACCAT
>JASMLX010000498.1 GCA_030748495.1 Candidatus Poribacteria bacterium
TGTTTTTGCATGACTATCCTCAGTCAATGCCACGTATGTATCTATACTATATTATGACTGCTGGTGGGGATGTGCAAGGGGGGGGGATTATGGAGCCCAAAACCCTAGCCCCAGAGCTAGCCAGAGGCAAAAATGAGCTACACCCTAACCAGCATAAGCCCTCAATTGTTTGAATCCTCATGCCTACACTGTGCCTACACAAACAAAATGGGCCATGAGACGAATCTCATAACCCATTGATTTAACTGGAGCCAGCGGGCGGAATTGAACCGCCGACCTACTGATTACGAATCAGTTGCTCTACCCCTGAGCTACGCTGGCTTTTTCTTTCTGGCCTTATGAGTTGAGCCGGGATGATAACTTCTTCCTGCTATGAAAATCAACTGTATTTCCGCGCCGCTATGGAGGAACGACATTTTTAAAATCCAACTCCGCCCATAAATGGGCAAGCTACAAATTCAAAACCGCCCGATGCCTTGAGGGGCACCTCCCGCTTCGTGGGGGACGGGATAAATATTTGTTCTCTAAT
>JASMLX010000499.1 GCA_030748495.1 Candidatus Poribacteria bacterium
GCTTTTCTATCAACGTTTGCCCCTCTCTAAATTGGCCAAAGATGCCATCCGAAAAGAGCACCGTCATAGGAACCACTCGGTCGCCAAATTGGCCACTGACTGGGATGTCTCAGAGAGCCATATTCGGCAGATTTTGAAGAAGGAGAAACCCCCTGTTTGGCCCTCTGGAGACCCTATAAAACAAGGGTTTTCTGAGGGTCAACCCCCCGTACCCTGTAGGGTAGGTGCGGGTAGGGGGGGTTACGACCAATGACGACCCGAAATGAAAAAAGAAGAAGGATCAAAGGTCGCCAGACAACGAAGTCTTTTGTGATGTTTCCCCATGACCTGCTGAACCACGAAAACTTCAGGACCCTGCGTCCTCGAGCAACCAAACTGGTGATCGACATCGCGGCTCAGTACAACGGGCGCAACAATGGCGATCTCTGTGCCCCTTTAAGTGTGATGGGGAAACGAGGCTGGAAGTCTAGTGATCAGCTCTTCAAGGCGAGGAAAGATATCGTTGATCGAGGGCTTGTCCGAGTGGCT
>JASMLX010000049.1 GCA_030748495.1 Candidatus Poribacteria bacterium
TTCATCTGATCGTCAATCAAGTCGGTCAACTTCTGGCTTTTAAAGTTACGACCGGCAATGTCAATGATCGAACAGCGATTAAAGACTGATGTCAAGGCCTGACGGGCAAGCTTTTGGCCGAGAAGGGATATCTAGAAGCCATTTCAAAACGGCCTCAATGTAATCAGGATGCAAGCAAGGTCAAAGAAAGCTTGGTAGATCTGAATTTCTCTTTCCCAACCAACAAGCTAGTCGTCGCCAGTTTGGCCGCCATGCCAAAGTCGGCTTAACCTTCCATCGACGCCTGTCAGGCCGCAATTTGCCACCATCTTCATCTTTCTTGGTCTGCTTGTTTTACGCTACCGACAGATCAATTCAATGTCGCCTTTCAACTGCTTTTGGTCAAGCGGATCACTGTCGGACCCTTTATCCACTATGATGCGGACAGGATTTTGCCGCGGTCGACCATCACCTTTTCTCGGCACCGCAATCTTCTCAATCGTGGGTTGCAACTGTTTTATTTCACTCGCCGAGGCCGAATCCAGATCAGCACCGATAGGGACTGCCTGGCCATCGACCACCACCATCCACCCTTGCTGCCTTTGCTCTTTCCAAGGCTTGGGCCCTTTTTTTGGCCCAGGCCAAACTGCTACCGGCCAAGGTTTCTGGCCAATCTAACTGGACCTGTTGGTTCAGTTTTGACAGGAACTTAGGCCATATTTTAAGCCAAACACCTTGCTCTTCCCATGGCTGCAATCTTGACCAGCAAGTGCTAGCTGGTGGATATTGATCAGGTAAGTCATTCCATCTGGCACCACTTCGCAAGACCCAGATAATGCCGTCAAACACTTGCCTGTTGCCTCTGGGCTTGGGTTCACCTTTGGCTGAAGGCTGAGGTTTTGGCCGCCAGGGTCAAGTCTGATCCATTGTCCATCAAAAGTTCCTGTTTAGACCCAACTTAAACTAGATCTAACTCCTTTAGATGTGCAAGTTTAAATTGTATTTAGTTTTGAAATAGCTTCTAGGTTTTTCGTTATTTCTAATGGAAATAGAAATGAAGAGGTTTGGTCGAAATCTGTACCGAATAGATGTCCTTAAGGTGGGTATTTGAAGTCGAGAACCGCTTCAGTTCTCCTTGCGAATTTTGTTAGTCCGGGTTAAACTTCCAGATGCTTTTAACTAAAAATAAGTTTTTCGTTATTTCTAATGGAGATAGAAATGAAGAAGTTTGGTGAGAATGTAGCGTTCCAGCTTTTGCTTGTTTCTCTTTTTGTGTTTGTTAATACTCTTGGACACGCGCTAACGTATGATTTCGTTGGCCCGGATGCCAAGAAATGGTTCGATGAATTTGTCAAGAGTCCAGATATGACTAAGTCTGGAGATGCCGGATGGCATTTAACTGGAAACGGATTAGAAACAGATGACAATGTTGGCACCGGACATCAAAGAATTGGAGTTAAAAAGGATTGGACCGATTACACTCTCGAGTCCAAATACCAGTATGTAAAGCAAGGTGCCCACAAAGAAGCCCATCTTTACATTCGTTGGAATGATGAAAAGAATAATTACTTTTTCCGAACCATAGGGCGAAAAAATGGCGGTGGAGCGGGAAGTGGTTATAGTATTGAATGGCTTCGTAAAGTTGCAGGAAAAGATAACGAAGGTGATCTTACTAAGGATGGGGATGACATAAAAATCCTTGGTAAGTTACAAGACAAGACTCTCTATGGCCTTCGAGGTGAGATTAAAGGTGAATTACTAAAAGTTGATTTCTTTAAAGACAACAAATGGATCCCAATCGGAGAGGTGAAATACCCCGGTACTCATAAGAAAGGTGGGATTGGTGTTGGTCGTGCCACTGCTCAGGTTGCCTGGAAATACTTGAAAGTCAATGGACCTGGAATTCCCGGAGATACTACCACACGTGTGGAAGCCTTAAACAAAGTTGCTACGACTTGGGGTAAGTTGAAAAAGTATTAGGATCTGACAAACTAATGATTAAAGGATAAAAATTCATTTATCCTTTAATCACTTAAAATTTAATTCTTTGTCCTGCAAATAAAAAGGTTAGGATAACAAGAGGAAAAAGAAATGCAAAAGAAAATTCATCAGTTATTGTTTTTCAATTTATCTATGATTATGCTGTTGATCTTCAGTAGTCTTAGTAGCTATGCATTAACCTTTGACTTTGTGGGTCAAGATGCAAAAAAATGGTTTAACGAATTTGTCAAACACAAAAATGTTGAACTTGGTGCTGGCGATGCCGGTTGGCAATTGACCAAGCACGGTTTGACCACTGACAACAATGTTGGTACAGGCCACCAAAGAATCGGTGTTTTTGAAGAAAAATGGACAGACTATACCATTGAATCGAAGTATCAGTATCTGAAGTTTGGTGCCCACAAGGAAGCTCACCTTTATATCCGCTGGGTTGATGAAGGGAGCAACTACTTCTTTCGAACTATAGGACGAAAGAATGGTGGTGGTGCGGGAAGTGGCTATAGTATTGAATGGCTGCGCAAAATCGGTGGTAAAGATAATGAAGGTGATATCACCGACGACAAGAAAATCGTAGGTGAATTAAAAGAGAAAGTACTCTATGGCTTGCGTGGGGAAATCAAAGGCCAACTGCTGACCGTTGATTTTTTCAAAGGTAATAAATGGCAAAAAGCAGGTGAAATAGAATATCCAGGCCCTCATAAAAAAGGTGGAATCGGCGTCGGACGAGCGACGGCCGAGGTTGCTTGGCAATATCTGCGCGTCAACGGGAAAGGCATTCCGAAGGATAACCTGCCAGTGGAAACCTTAAACAAACTGGCAACCACATGGGGCAAACTAAAAAGGCCATAATTGGCAATTTAACAGCGAATCTATAAAATCAAACATTGTTGCCGGGGTTCTTCCGAATCCCGGCATTTTTTTGAAGTAGTGTTCAGGATAAAAAGAAGACCGGTAGATTGGGTCGCATTATTATTTAATATATACTGTTCTATTGGCCTCTGTTCACCCACTATAGGCCAACGGGCTAAGTTTATCGACGTCTCCAAAACTGTGGGATTAGCGACGGTAACATATGCCGGCAGCCAAGAAAAAAAACATTTGCTGGAATCAACTGGTAACGGGGCGGCTTTTCTTGATTATGATCGTGACGGGCACGTAGATATTTATTTGGTAAATGGGTGGAAAATCACCAAACATTCTCCATCGATAAAGGGCAGAAACGCCCTGTATCACAATCGAGGTGATGGTACTTTTGAGGACCGAACTGCCGCTGCAGGTGTTGGTGATAATAGTTGGGGATGTGGCGTTTGTGTGGCTGACGTCGATGGAGATGGGTGGCTTGATCTCTACGTCACCAATTTTGGACCAAATTGCTTCTACAGGAACAATGGAGATGGAACGTTTAGTAATCTGGCCGAACAGTCTGGTATTGCGGACGCCGGATGGAGTGTTGGCTCGACATTCTTTGATGCTGATAACGATAATGATTTGGATTTATACGTGGTAAATTACGTTGATAGCTCCATTGCCGAAGTCCTAGCAGTAAAAAGAACTCTGGATTGGCAGGGGGTAGAGAAAGTAATGGTTGGCCCAAAGGGTTTAAAGGGCGGGGAGGACTTCTTTTATCAGAACGATGGGCATGGAAAATTTGTGGAAAAAACAGCCGAGGCAGGTTTGATCGACATTGAGGAGTTTTACGGGTTGGGTATTTGCGCAACCGACTTCGATTTGGATGGGGATACCGATCTTTTCGTCGCCAACGATGCCAATGCCAATTACCTCTATCAAAATGACGGGAGCGGTGTTTTTGTTGAAATCGGCAGTTTGGCTGGCGTCAGTTACGCCGATTCCGGGGACTCCCAGGCGTGTATGGGAGTCGACTTCGCCGATTATGATAATGATGGTGATTTCGATGGTTGGGTGACTAATTTTACTGGTGAGTGCAGTAGCTTATATCGCAATATAGATGGTTTTTTTTTGAGAATGCGACGAAATCTGCGGGTTTGTGGCAGCCCACCTATTTGCCCATGAGTTGGGGAACCGGATTCTTTGATTATGATAATGATGCCGACCTGGACCTATTCGTTGCCAATGGACATATCTTTCCTCAAGTAGACCGACATCTTGAATATGGCCAGTCCTATGCTCAAACCAACCAGCTATTTAGCAATAAAGACGGTGGTTTTAGTGATATATCTGGAGTTGCAGGAGAAGGACTGAAAGTAAGCTTGTCGAGTCGAGGCACTGCATTTGCCGACTACGACAATGATGGCGACATCGATGTACTGGTGGTAAATATAGATGCTCCACCAACTCTCCTTCGAAACGAGACAACTCCGGATCTAAATTGGTTGCAGGTGCAAGTTGAAAATAGTTCGGTCATCGGGGTGAAAGTTGTGGTTAAAACTAAGGATTTAAAACAGATGCGGGAAGGCCGTTCAGGTAATAGCTATGCTTCTCAGAATGATCTTCGTTTCCATTTTGGACTTGGCGAAAATAGAGAAGCAGAATTAGTAAAGGTAATATGGCCGGATGGTAGAAGGTCGGAATTCACCGATATTGATGCTAACCAAATCTTAAAAATCGGCAAATAATATCTTAACTCTCCTAATCTAACTTTAGAAAATTAAATGGCTCTATCCTCTTTAATCCAAAGATTAGCTCCAGCAGTTTGGATTTTTTCTCTCTCACTACTATCCATCTGTGATTTGGGTCTGGCGAACCCAGTTGACCATGCGAAAAAATTATCTGCAGAGGGGATAGAACTTGCTAGACAAAACAGAATAGATGAGGCTATTGATAAGTTTAATCGCGCGGTTGAGACAAACCCAAGAGACGGGGAAACTTATATTTATCTAGCAAACGCATATCTACAAGTTTCCAACTTGGATGCAGCTGAAGTCGCGTGTCAACAAGCCAAACAATTTCTTTTCCCTCAGACGGCCGAAAGTTACGCAACAATGGCGCAAATACGGTACAGACAGGGAGCATTGGAAGCAGCACAAGAGCAATATAAC
Source organism: Candidatus Poribacteria bacterium (assembly GCA_030748495.1). GTDB lineage: Bacteria > Poribacteria > WGA-4E > WGA-4E > UBA9662. The sequence continues at coordinate 4,998 of JASMLX010000049.1, forward strand.
CAAGCCATAAACCTAGATTCGGATGTCGCAGAATATCACCACGATTTGGCAAATGTCTATCATGGCCTCGGTCAATTTAAGGCAGCAGAAAAAGAATATCTTGCAACTTTAAATCTCTCTCCTGATTTACCCTCAGTCTATCATAATCTGGGTGAGATTTATCATCTGGAAGGGAAACTCGATCAAGCTATAGAAGCATATCAAAGATCGTTATCATATTCCGGTGAAGCCCCAAGCACGGAAAAGCGTCTCAATGAAGCGGTTCAAAAAAAACAAGAGTTAATTAGTAGAAAGATCTTACAGAATCAATTGGCCATCGTAAAGAATCCTGATAACGCACAGAGGTACAGGGAACTCGCTTTGTCTTACTATCGTGCTAGACAGTTAGAAGATGCACTAGAATCACTGCAAGTAGCCGCGCATCTGGAGCCTGATTCACAGCAAATACGCCATGACATTGAATCCCTACTCCAACAAAAAAAAGATTCACTTGAGGCTATTCGCCGTAACCGGTTAAAACGACTTGAAGATGAACCAAAAAACCCCGATTGCCATTACGATCTTGGACTGATCTATTTTAATCAAGATCAGTCGGAAAAAGCAGAACAACACTTTCGTATTGCACTTGAATCTGCCCCAAATGCCGTCATCATTTGGTTGAATTTAGGCCGATTACTAAAAAATAAAGGCCAGGATACTGCGGCCAGACAGGCTCTCTTGAAATGTATTGAGTTTGATCCCGACCTCCCGTCAGCCTATCAACATTTAGCCATTCTTGAGAAGGTGAGTGCCAACTATGATCTCGCAGTTACTTATTTATTGAAAGCCAAATCTATCCTACAATCATACCAGGTCGAGCACAATTCACCATTACCAGTAAAATCTCGATCTGATCTAGCTTTTGTCAATTTCCACTTGGGGGAGATATACCTTCACCAAAAACGGGTTAAAGATGCAACTACAGCATACCATACTGCTATTCGGTTGAAACCAGACAATCCACTATCCTATCTAGGATTAGCTGAGCTATATCAATATATCGGCAATGAAGGTTCAGCTCGCAATTTTTACCACCGTTTTCTGGTGTTAGCCAGACCTCATCAAAACCTAAGTTCTGAAATAGATAGAGCGGAAAAAACGCTTGAACGCGCAATTGATCAGTAGCTTTTCGACTCTGGTTTAACTTTCCAACGTCCCATATGCTGCCAAGAGACGCAGTGAGCCCTGTACTTTATAGGCTCGTATTGGCTTTCAGAAAGGGTTAAGGCCAATCAGCCGTTACTTGAATCTTAAACTGGGATAGGTTCTTGGTTCCTTGATTTAGGAAATTATCTGGCACCGGAATTGACGTCTCTTTAGCACAAAGAGTTGTTACCTGACATCGCCCTAAGCGGTAAAGCGTCGGTTTTCATCTCTCCTAATACTTCCTAAGTACTTTATTGGCCCTTTAACCTCTCCGTTTCGTTTGTCAATTCAACTATTTTGGCCTTAATTCGATCCAATTTGTGTTCGAGTTCAGGCCGATACTGAGCCATGTTGATAAACTTTTTATAAAATATGAGGCTGGCACTGGTCTTCCCTAATTGTAGGTAGACATCACCTAAACTGGCATAAACATCGACCAGGTCTGGCTTTTAATCGGCTAGCCAATTGGTAGGCGGCTAACGCACGGGTGACGTTACTAGCTCGATTGGTCTGAACCAAGATAATAGTAGGTTGTCGGGTTGTTTGGGTTGAGATTATTGGCAACCTCCAAATGCTTCAAAGCCTGGTGAGGTAACTTTTGTTGATGTGCAATTAGCCCCAAATACTTGTGAGCATTACCGTGTTTCGGATAATCTGCTGAAAGATTTTCTTCGCTTCATTCTGATAGCCAAAGTGATCGATGACGAAAGACTAAACAGAACAGCCACATTCGACGCCAAACGGTCTTGAAGCAATCTTGACAGAGGTCAAAAACACTTGATATACTCATTGGTCGCGTGACTTTACCATCTCTTTTTGGACTGGTCAAGTCACGCAGTTGGGGTGCGGTAAGTAGGTAGGCGCAAGTTGGTAAGGGCATGAATCCTAATAAACAGTGAATTTTAAAGTTATGAAGCGGACGATTGAAACCATCCAGAGCATGAAACCGGCAGGAGAAAAAGTTGTGGCTTTAACCGCCTACGACTATCCGACTACCCGGATTCTGAATCAGGCCGAAGTGGACATTATCCTCGTCGGCGATACATTGGGGATGGTCGTTCTCGGCTACGAATCGACAACTTCGGTAACAATGGACGATATTGTTCACCACACACGAGCAGTTGCTCGTGGTAACCGAACTTGCTTATTGGTAGCAGACCTGCCTTATCGCTCTTATACCTCTATTGATCTAGCAATCGCAAATGCGCAACGATTATTTGAGGCTGGAGCGGAAGCGGTTAAGCTTGAAGGCTGCCATCCAGAAATCACACAAGCCTTAGTTGAACACAACCTGCCGGTAATGGGGCATATTGGATTATTGCCACAGACCACAGATAGGTTTCGCGTCCACGGCCGACGCACCAAGGAGGCACAGGAGATTTTTGACCAAGCCGGAAGGCTGGAAAAGGCCGGCTGTTTCGCCTTGGTTTTGGAGGCAATAACTCGGCCATTAGCCACTGAAATTACGAATTCGCTAGCGATTCCAACTATCGGTATCGGTGCTGGTGTTGACTGTGACGGACAGATCCTGGTCTTACACGACATGCTAGGTCTCTTCGATCGCTTTACGCCGACCTTTGTTAAGCGCTATGCTGATCTGGGCAAAGTTATCTCACGTGCGGCTACCACCTACCGGCTAGAGGTTCAACAAGGGCTTTTCCCACATCCAGATCATACCTACAAATAACCAAATTAACAATTTAAGATAAAAGGCGGATGGTAACTAAAGTGCCGCTTCGCCATCGAGGCTGCTTTATTAATGAAGTGAGCACATCCGTTAGCAAGGGAAATCAGATGTTCAAAATTGGTGTTATTGGTGACGAAGTTTCACAGGACTTTCAAACAGTTGTTAACCTCTCGACAGAATTTAACCTCGATTCAATTGAGATTCGTTCTGTTTGGGATAAACCGCCTCAAGAATTGACGTCCAAAGATATTGAGGAGATGAAGCGAATTTTGGAGGGAACAGACCTGCAGATCATCGGTGTGGCTTCCCCCTTTTTCAAGTGTGATGTCGACGATATGGAGGCGCGAAAAGAGCATCTACAGATCCTGAAAGACTGTATTCGACTCGCACACCAATTCGATGCCACGATTATCCGAACTTTCGCTTTCTGGAAATTCGACAATGTTGAGGATCGGTGGGATGAAATTGTTGCGGCCTACGATGAACCGGTTCAAATGGCTGAAGGTGAAGGCGTGATTTTAGGGATGGAAAATGAATATTCAACTTCACTGGCAACAGCCCTATTAACGGAACGGTTTATTCGACAGATCGATAGCCAGAGCGTTCGTGCCATCTGGGATCCAGCCAATGAAGCCCATGCGGAGGACGATGGAGAGACGCCATACCCGGATGCTTACAACCGCCTCAAGCCGCTGATGGTACACGCTCACTTAAAGGATGCAGACCGAAATCCAGAGAGCGGAGAAATGGAGTCGGTGCCTGTTGGCGATGGTCAAATAGATTGGCCGGGACAGCTGCAATCTTTCATCGACGACGGGTATGATGGGCACTTGACACTGGAGACCCACTGGCGACCTACCCTTAAGTTAGCAGATGATATTGTTCATACTCCAGGTGGTAGCGAATTCTCTCAGGCAGGTGAACAAGCCTCGCGTATATGCTTTGAAAATCTGTTTCGGATTATCGAGAATCTAAATCGATAGAGAGGCCAGAAAACTCGGTCGTCAACAACCAACTTTTAATTTTCACTCGATAGCGGAGCGGCCTCGATAGCGAAGTGGCCCCGATAGAGTTAGCAGGCAAAAGTTGAACTAGCCCAATCTTGAAACATTGATCTATGTCACGAGATGCAAAGTCAGGATTAGCAGAGACAGCAAATACAGACTTCATCGAAATCCGTAGTGCCGGTGAGCATAACCTGCGAAACGTAGATCTCTGCCTACCCAAGAATCAACTGATCGTCTTTACGGGTGTAAGTGGATCCGGTAAATCTTCGTTAGCGTTTGACACGATTTACGCCGAAGGTCAACGTCGCTATATCGAGTCGCTCTCGTCCTACGCGCGTCAGTTTTTGGGGCAAATCGAAAAACCACGGGTCGATTCTATCGCAGGCCTTTCGCCTGCTATCTCCATCGATCAAAAATCGGTCAGTAATAATCCTCGTTCGACAGTTGCCACCATCACCGATATTTATGACTATCTGCGGGTGCTGTATACCAACGTTGGCGAGTTCCATTGTCTTGAGTGCAGGCAGCCACTGGGTGCGCAAACTGCCGACCAAATCATCAACCAGATCCTGACATTGCCGGATAAAACCCGTTTTCTAATTTTGGCCCCCATCGTTCGAAGTCGACGTGGTCGACATAAGCGAGAACTCGACGATGCCTTACGATTGGGGTATACCCGTGCTAGAATTGATGGGCAGATTTTTCAGTTAGTCGACGATATCCCACTTGACACACGCCAGCGACACAACATCGAAATCGTGATTGACCGCTTGATTCAGAAGCCTGGAATCCGACCACGGTTAGCGGATGCTGTCGAAACGGCCCTACGAATGGGAGAAGGGAACCTGATTCTTAGTGTAGTTGGTGATAGCAATCAGGCTGAACATGCAGAGGATCAGTTTTTTAGTAGAAACTTGACCTGCGGTAGCTGCCAAATCAGTTTTAAGCCACCAACACCTAGTGATTTCTCTTTTAATAGCCCCTCCGGCATGTGTACGGTCTGTCGTGGATTGGGAACGGTTGAAATGGTGGTGCCCGACCGGATTGTCCCGGATGAATCACTCTCCATTGCTGACGGTGCGGTGTTACCTTGGGGTAAGCTGGAAGATCGGCGAACCCTATTCATCGCTCATAGCTTAACCGACTATTATCAGTTTAGTTTGGAACAACCCTGGTGCGAATTAGATTCATTGCATCAGCAAATTGTTCTGGAGGGGACCCAAGGGGAGCAGATCCCGATGATCTACCGTTGGTATAGAAACCGGCGGCATAAAAGGCGACGGGTTTACGATGGAGTTCTGGCAGACCTGATGACCGAATTCGCTTATGCCCAGGAGACCCAGGACACTAAATGGCTGAAGTCGGCAAAGCATTACTTAGCGCCACAAATCTGTCCGGAGTGTGACGGAAAGCGTATCAAAAAGTCGGTGCAGGCGGTGACCATTCAAAATCAATCTATCATTGATCTCACCGAGATGACGATCGACGATTGCCTCCAATTTTTTGAAAGTCTGATTTTACCTAAACGAGACCAGTTGATTGCCAGAGAACTACTGAAAGAGGTTCGAGGTCGCCTCAAGTTTTTAACCAATGTCGGACTGGGTTATTTATCCCTTAACCGAACGGCACCAACGCTATCAGGCGGAGAGTCGCAACGGATTCGGTTGGCCTCGCAGATTGGGGCCGGTTTGCAGAACGTCATCTACGTTTTGGATGAACCTAGTATCGGCCTGCACACACGTGACAATAAACACCTGCTAACTACCTTGAAGCATCTACGGGATCAAGGCAATACGGTGATTGTGGTAGAGCATGATGAAGAAACAATGTGGTCTGCAGATCTGCTGGTCGATTTCGGGCCTGGGGCTGGTGTCAATGGTGGCCAAGTCGTGTCGGTTGGCACTCCTGGTCAGGTGGCAGAGATGGCCGACTCGCTGACAGCCAAATATTTGCGAAAAGAGCTCGAAATCGCGATTCCCAAAGCCCGTCGAGAAGCTAAACTCACTGATCAAGGCGATCCACTTTATCTCGAAATTCGAGGGGCCAAACACAATAATCTAAAAAATGTCGATGTCCAAATCCCTGTCGGTGTATTCACCTGTATAACAGGGGTTAGTGGATCTGGAAAAAGCTCATTAATAAACGATATTTTGCACAAAGCTCTGGATCGAGATTTAATGCGAGCCGGGACCACGCCTGGCGAGTATCAGGAAATTCGTGCTGTAGCCGGTGACCAGGTTGTTGACGATTTACGTCAGGTGATCGATAAAGTCATTGCTATCGATCAATCTCCGATTGGGCGAATTCCCCGTTCTAATCCCGCCACTTATACCAAACTCTTTGACCAGATCCGCAACTTTTATACCGAACTGCCCGAATCTAAGGTTCGGGGATATAAGCCTGGACGTTTCAGTTTCAACGTCAAAGAGGGGCGTTGCGAAGCCTGTGAAGGCAATGGAGCCAATAAGATCGAAATGCAGCTTTTGGCAGATGTTTGGGTAACCTGCAACGTCTGCAGTGGGTCTCGATATAATCAAGAAACTCTATCGGTAAAATATAAAGGTAAGTCGATAGCTGATATTTTGAACATGGACGTACAGGAGGCACTCCACCACTTCAGTGCAATCCCCAAAGTGGCTAAAATTCTGCGAACCTTAAAAGATGTAGGGATGGAATACATGAAAGTTGGGCAACCATCGCCGACCCTGTCGGGAGGAGAAGCCCAACGAATTAAGCTAGCAAGAGAACTCTCTAAGCGGAGTACGGGTAAAACGCTGTACGTTTTAGATGAACCTACAACGGGTTTGCACTTTGACGATGTAAAAAAACTGTTGCGCTCATTGCATCGATTTGTCAATTCTGGTAATACCGTGGTGGTAATCGAACACAATTTGGAAGTAATAAAAACGGCGGACTATATTGTAGATCTGGGGCCTGAAGGCGGCGAGGCCGGCGGTCAGATTATCGCCGTTGGGACACCTGAAACCGCAGCGCAGGCTGAAACTTCATATACCGGACAGGCACTAAAAGCCATACTTTCTAATAAAGAGGTCAAAAGTGCCCCATCGCAGCCAGTAGCCACTGAACAGGCACTCCAATCGCAGGTCGGCGTCTTCGGTGGGAACTTTGTGGCCAGAGGCCGGTCTAGGGAATTGTCACCTCCACCAACTCGGCTTCCAGCCACACAACCATCAACGATTAGTGTTTTTGGCGCCAGTGAACATAACTTGAAAGGGTTGACCGTAGAAATCCCGCATGGAAAACTAACGACCTTAACCGGGGTGAGCGGGTCTGGTAAATCGTCGCTGGCACTGGATACTATTTATGCTGAAGGGCAACGGAGATATATCGAGTCTCTGTCGGCTTATGCACGTCAGTTTCTAGGACAAATGGAGAAACCGCAGGTGGATCGAATCGAGGGCTTATCTCCTGCCATTGCCATCGAGCGTAAGGATCAGAATAAAAATCCACGTTCAACAGTAGGTACTATTACGGAGATCTACGACTATCTTCGGGTACTGTACGCCAGAGTTGGGCAAGCTCATTGTCCGAACTGTGGTCAGTCGGTTCAAGCTCAGACTGTACAACAAATTGTAGCTGAAGTTCTCAACTTGCCGGACCGATCCCGGATCTATGTTTTGTCGCCCTTAGATCTGCAGATGCATTACGATGATGAACCGTTGGCCGAAATTCTGCAGCACCTGATTCGCGAGGGATATGCACGCGTTGAAGCCAATAAGCGGATCTATCCGCTTGATCAAGTGTCAACCCACTTAATTCCAAAACCTTCCTCACTAAACCTGGTCATAGACCGTTTGGTCATCTCCCAGGATAATTTGGAGGAAGGCCGGTTGGCAGAAGCAATTGAAGTCGCTTTGGCTAAAAGCGAAAGCGTGGTAGTAATTCGGATTGAGCCAAACCAGACAGAGAATAAGGCTGAGCCGATTTATCGGGCTTTCACCACTCAGTTTGCCTGCGTTCCTTGTGATGAGATCTTTCCAGAATTAACACCGCAACACTTCTCTTTTAACAGCCCAATGGGACAGTGTTCGACCTGTCAAGGGCTCGGCACACTCGGTAGAGATCCGACATCTTGTCCAGACTGTCAAGGTGCAAGACTTCAGCCTTTTCCACGTCGAGTAACCATACCTGCTCTTGACCCAACCCTCGGCTGTCGTCTTGGCGGAAGTGTGTCCTCGACCCAACCTATGGTTAGCCTGAATGGAGACGAAGATCGGGGTAATGAATTGACTTTAGCTGAAATTACGGACTTGTCAATTAGTGACGCCGCCCAATTTTTTCAACAGGTTAACCTAAGCGACTACCAATTGACGGTTGGGCAAGAACTGCTGAATGAGATCCAAAGCCGTCTTCAGTTTTTAGTCGATATCGGGTTACACTATTTGACTTTGAATAACATTGCACCAACTCTGTCAGGAGGTGAGTTACAACGAATCCAGTTAGCCAATCAACTCGGTAGTGGTTTGACAGGAGTAACTTATATTCTAGATGAGCCGACAATTGGCTTGCATCAGCGCGATAACCGGCGACTGGTCGATGCACTGAAAAAATTGAGGGATCTTGGGAACAGTGTATTGGTGGTAGAACACGATGCATGTACCATTTCCGAATCCGACCATCTGCTCGATTTTGGACCTGGAGCGGGGCAGTTTGGTGGACAGATTGTGGCCCAGGGCACACCAAACGAGGTTCGAGCTAATCCGGCCTCTTTGACAGGCCAGTATCTGTCTGGGGCCCTACTTGTTGACGCTCCAACTGAACGACGGCTAGCTCATGCAGGTGTAGGGGTAGGGGTAGGGGTAGATCAAGAACAAACATGTCCTCAATCCAACCTTTGGTTGGCCCGGTCAGGGATCTCCAGAATTGAGATTCTCGGTGCAAGTACCCATAACCTAAAAAATATCGATGTCACTATTCCAGTTGGAACGATAACCTGTGTGACAGGAGTTTCGGGATCTGGTAAAAGCTCACTGATAGAACACACCCTATTCCCAATTGTCTCGGCCAATTTGAATCGAGCTACAATTCCTGCGACTACCCAAGCACAAGGAATTCGTGGACTAGAGCATACTAATACTATCATTAACATCGATCAGAATCCGATTGGTGAAAGCCCCCGATCTAATCTGGCCACTTATACTGATTTGTTTACGAAAATCCGGGGCCTGTTTGCGGCTCAAGATGCATCTCAAAAGCGCGGATACAACGCACTTCGTTTCAGTTTTAACATGGCAATCGGTCAGTGTGAAGCCTGTCAGGGGCTCGGGTATAACCGGATAGAGATGTACTTCTTACCCGATGTATGGGTTAAGTGCGACACCTGTGACGGTACCGGCTACAACCGGGAAACGCTCGAAATTCGCTATCGAGGAAAGAACATCGCCGAAATTCTCCAGATGACAGTAGAGTCAGCAGCTGACTTTTTCCAGGATCAGACCAACATTTGCCAACCGCTACAGATGTTAAAGGATGTGGGCCTAGAGTATATGCAGTTGGGGCAACCTGGAACCACCCTATCAGGGGGCGAGGCACAACGGATTAAACTGGCTAGTGAACTGTCCCGTCGAGGGCGCGGTCATACCCTCTACTTAATGGACGAACCGACGACCGGGTTACATGCCGCCGATATCCACAAACTAATGAAAGTGATCAACCGCTTGGTTGACCAGGATAATACAGTGGTTATCATCGAACATAATTTGGACGTTATCAAATGTGCAGATTGGGTAATTGATCTGGGACCAGAAGGGGGTCATGAAGGTGGAGAACTGATTGCCTGTGGAACGCCGGAACAGGTCGCCGAAGTCGAGGCGTCACACACTGGTCGATTTTTAAAACAGATTCTTGCAAACTAGCCGTTATTCGCGATCGATCTCTCCTGAAGGAAAAGGATATTGGTCTTTGTTGTGTATCTGCATTATTGCCTTTCCCATCACTATCTATCCTCAAAATATCAACCTAGATTTAGAGCCTAAAAAGACTATCATTAGTTGCATCAAGATTGTTGGAAACACAATCTTGAGCCAACGACAAATTAGGGATCTATTGGTAACTGGTGTCGATCAGGAGTACGATCCAGACCAACTCCTGATCGGTTTAGATCAGGTTCTCACTGCCTACCGACAAGAAGGCTACGGTTGGACACAGATCGCAGTAGATAGCGAGTCCTTGGCCAATCAGCAGATCATTCTCAAGCTTCAGGTCGAAGAGGTCAAAACAGTTCAATTAGGTCAAATTGAGATTGTCGGCAACCAACGATTTACCAAAACAGAGCTGTTAGAAAAACTTGAACTGGATAGCACCCTAACGCAGTCTGGTTTACAAGACGGAATAGATCGGCTGTTGAAGACCTACAGCGACCACGGCTATCCCAAAGTCGAAATTAAACTGACTGCATTGGAATTCACCTCAAATCCCGCTAATCGAGCTAATCGTCGTTTGAGTTGTCGACTGGTAATTCGGGAGGGGCACCAGACAGAGATTGGTGTATTGCGGATTCACGGATTACAAAAGACGAAAGCGGATATCGTCCTGAGAGAACTACCTATCCAGACAGGTCAAGTATTCGATCAACGAAAGATCGACCAAGCAGTACACCGTCTACGAAATTTGGAATATTTTTATCAAATCCAGCATCGGTTAGTAGACCGGGGTCAGATTGACTTTGAAGCTAATGTAGTAGAGGCGAAAACTGGCCGTTTAAGTGGCGTAATCGGTTATGCACCGACGACAGAAGCGGACCTTTCGTCGGATCGACCGCGCTTGACAGGCATGTTAGAAGCCTCAGAAAGCAATCTGTTCGGAACGGGACGAAAAATGAAACTTCTATGGAAGTCAGGCATCGCATCAATTTTTGAAGTCGGTTATGAAGAACCATGGATCTTTCAACAACCAATTTCTGTCGGTTTATCCTATGCCAAAATCAGTCGGTCTTCACCAGCCGGTTCTTCAACCTTTTACACTCCTGGATTCAACTCCCGCTTCTCGGCCACAGGCGACCGTCAACCGAACCCGCCCTTTTCTGACACCCCGATTGATGAAAGGAGAGCAGATCTATATTTGAAGACCCGGTTCCAACACTATTTTGAAAGTAGGTTGCAGGTCTCCTATAAACAGATTTTCACTCTGAATATGGATGGGTTTGACGCTCGGCGGCAGAAATATGCGCTGGTAGTTAGCCTGTCCAGAGATAGCCGTGACTTTTATCTATCGCCTACGCGAGGGCGACGAGAGCACCTTGCTTTTGAATGGTCAAGAGGAGACCTAAATCTCAACAAAGGATGGATCGACTTAGAACTGTTTTTTGTCTTGTGGGTAAAACAGGTATTAGCAATCGGCTTACACGGTGCAGCGGCTTGGGGGCGTGATCTGACAGATCTACAGGTTCTTCCAACAGAGCGTTTTTTTCTGGGTGGGGCCAATACGCTACGGGGCTACGAGGAGGATTGGTTTTCTGGGATTCGTCGACTGTACGCCAATATTGAGTATCGCTATCATTTGAGGAGTCGATCGCAGATCTTCGCCTTTTTGGATTTCGGATCAGTAGCTCAAAATAGCTGGCGTTTTGAGCCCATCAAAATTGGTTATGGCCTTGGTGTTCGGTTGGAATCGCAAAGCGGTATCCTTCGACTCGACTACGGAATCAACCCTGAGGGATCGTTTTCATCGGGGAAATTACATGTTAATTTGGGGACAACCTTCTAATTTTAGACCAAAAAACATCTTGCATTGGACTATGAGTTATGATATTCTTCCGTCTAGTTTGTACGGTTCGTGCTGTCCGTGTATTTGTAGCGGTGCGCATTATTAGGCGTCCAATGTTAGGCTAGCTAGCAGTCATATATTTTCTCTGTACTTATCTCAGTTTGAGGATCTAGGGCTGAGAGTATAAAGAGTGGGATATTTCTCCCGCTCTTTTGTTTTTTACAGGCAAATGTCTACAGAATCGCTAAAAACGTCAATCACCAATTTAATAGATCCGATTCTGAATGCAGAAGGCGCAGAATTAGTCGACGTGGAGTTAGAGAAACACCGTAATCATAAGACGTTGAGATTGTTAATTTATAAATCTGACGGTGTTTCTATAGAGGACTGCCGTCGTGTTACAAAGATGTTACAGCCGGTTCTGGCGGTTCATCAACTGTTGGCTGATGATTGGAGCCTTGAAGTCGCTTCCCCAGGATTGGATCGACCATTAAGGACCTTTGGTGATTTCCGTCGCAATTGCGGTCAACCGGTAACGGTCGACTATATCGATCACGGACAAAATCGCCATTTAGTAGGAATTGTTACGGGTGTTGCTAACGGGGTTGTATCGCTACAGTCGATTCCAAACAATAAAACCAATTCACCTAAGAATCATCAGGAACAGATAATCGACATTCAGATCGCAGATATCACCAAAGCTAAGATTGAGTTAATTTGGTAGCTAAAAACACGGTCTGCACAAAGATAATGATAGTGGGGATGAAACGATGAACGACTTAATCTCAACCGTTCGCCAAATGATGGGGCAAACTGAGTTGTCACAAGAAATCTTTATTGATGCCATTGAATCCGCTTTGATGCAAGCCGCACGCAGGCGATATGGCACTACTGATGGTATAAACATCGAAATCGATAGAGATCTCGGTGGAATCCGGTGTTTTGTTCCTAAAAAAGTCGTCGATATCATGAAAAGCTATGCCAAGGAAATCCCAATCGAGGAAGCAAGGCTAATTAAACCAGATGCGGTTATCGATGAAATTATCGAAGTTGAAGCAGATCTGAAAGACTTCGGGCGAATTGAGGCTGCTACTGCACGACAAATACTGGCACAGAAAATTAAGGACGCGGAAAAAGAGCAGGTTTTGCAAGAGTTCAATGATAGGGTAGGCGAACTGGTAACAGGTTATGTTCAGCATATTGAAAACCGGAACATCATCTTAGAACTGGACCGGACAGAAGGGGTCTTACCGTATAGCGACTTGGCCGAGTTTTCTTCTCATAGCCGACCTAACTATCGGCGAGGAGACGCGCTGAAGTGCTTGGTGACAAGCGTGGAGGACACACCACATGGGCTGGAAATCCAGCTTTCCAGAGCTGGTAACGGCCTGGTTGCCCAATTGTTCGAATTGGAGGTTCCGGAAGTCGAAGATGGTTTGGTCGAAATAAAGGCTATCGCCCGCGACCCGGGAGATCGTTCCAAAGTCGCTGTTCATTCCAACGAACCAGGAATAGATCCGGTAGGAACTTGTGTTGGGATCAGAGGATCACGGGTCCGTGCTATTGTCGAAGAATTGAAGGGTGAAAAAATTGAACTAATTGAATGGAATGCAGATCCTACTATCTTTGTTAAAAATTCGCTTCAGCCGGCTAAAATTGCCCGGGCAACTCTTAGCGAAACTGAAGACGGAGTCGTTAAGGTGGTGGTGCCGGACGATCAACTCTCTCTAGCAATCGGTAAACGGGGCCAAAATGTTCGCCTCTCAGCCCGTTTGACAATGCACAGAATCGATATCATTAGCGAAACAGAAGCCGTTAGCCAACTCAAAGCAGAGATGGCTGGTGTCTTTTCCAGCAAAGAAGCCAAAGATAAAAGTCGTCCTGCGGATGTATCTACTCTTGACGGATCTCCGGTGGTAAATGATATAACCGAAATCCATGGCATTGGCCCGAAAACGGCAGAGACCTTAACTACGGCGGGCTTTACTTCCATTGAAGCTCTTGCCGAGGCGGAAGTGGCAGATTTGGCCAACGTGCTCGGCGAAAATACAGCTCGACGAATTCACCAATCAGCACGAGCTTTACAACAGAACGTGGACGAACAAACTTCCCCTGATACTGAATAAGCCGAGGCTTCAGCAGGATGAATCGTCTAGCTCATACCGACCGCCTCGCAGTTGACTGCCAGGCACGTTCTCTTTCCCATGTACCGGTTCGAACCTGTTTGGGCTGCCGAAACAGGTTTCCTAAAAATCAGTTAATACGGTTAGCCATAGATTTGAACGGGGTCATTAATATCGATCTAGAAGGCAAGTATTTAGGAAGAGGGGCTTACACTTGTTCGTGTCTGAAGTGTGTCGAGCAAATTACAGGGGAAAATGACCAGAGCAGGCGCAAATCTGCCCAGATCCTGAGCAGGTCTCTGAGAAAACGAATTTCTGAGAAAGAGGTGGCAGAATTGAACGCTATATTATTAAAGCTACAGACCTAACAGAATGCAGGTGGGGTGGGAACATCCATCGCTGGCACCTGCGAGTCAGCCTTTAGTTGCACAAACTTATACATCTGCCACATTCGCGTGAGCCTTTTTGAATAGGAGGCATCAAAATGACAAACCAACAAACATCAAGTAAAAGCAAGAATATTCGTGTTTATGAACTGGCCAAGCAGCACGACCTAGCCAGTAAGGATTTTATTGAACAGTTAGCAAGCTACGGGATCGAAGTCAAAAGCCACATGAGTACGCTGGATCCGGAGACAGTGGATCTAATCAGGTCTGAGATTGAAGGCGGAGATATCAAGTCTGAGACCGGAACTGTCGCGGCCCCGGAACTGGCAGATATATCCGCTCAGCCGTCCGTAACTGAAGCTGAAATCACAGAAATCACAGTCGAAACTGAAACATCACCGGCGGAAGCGGTAACACCCAAGAAATCGAGGAGAAAGAAGAAATCGAAAAGTAAGGGGGAAGTTAGATCTGGCCTTTCGAAGACGCCTTCTCCCCAGAAAAGACCATCTAAACTAGAAGTTGCCGAGAACCCAGACGAAGGTGCTAGCGACATCTCTGAAATCGTTGAAGGTATTGCTGTTGGACAACTGGCAACGGCACTCAAAAAGAACTCAACAGAAGTAATTATGCAGTTGATGAAATTGGGAATCATGGCTAATATTAACCAAAAATTAGACTTTGAGACACTGGGGATGGTTAGCCAAATCTTTGATTTCACTCCTGTTCGACAACGCTCTTTAGAAGAAGAAGTTCTTACCGAGATAGCAGATGATCCTGTAGATTTGGTTGCCAGGTCACCGGTAGTGACGATTATGGGGCATGTAGATCACGGTAAAACGTCTTTGCTGGATGCCATCCGTCAATCGAATGTCCTACAGACTGAAGCCGGTAGCATTACCCAACATATCGGTGCTTATCATGTTGAGCTAGAAGGTGGTAAGGTGGTTTTCTTGGATACACCAGGTCACGCTGCCTTCACAGCTATGCGGGCTAGAGGGGCCGAAGTGACCGATATTGTTGTCCTAATTGTAGCTGCTGATGATGGCATTATGCCACAAACCGTGGAAGCCATTAGTCATGCCAAAGCGGCAGAAGTACCAATCGTAGTCGCTATCAATAAAATCGATGTCGCCGGTGCCAGATCTGACTATGTCAAACAACAATTAATCGAACACGATCTAATGCCGGAGGAGTGGGGGGGACAAACAACCGTAGTAGAGATTTCAGCGCTAGAGCAGACCGGTGTAAGCGATTTATTGGAGCTTCTGCTTTTGGAAGCTGAGTTGCTAGAATTGAAAGCCAATCCGAATAAATTGGCACGTGCAACAGTCGTTGAAGCCAAATTAGACCGAGGGCGTGGTGCTGCAGCTACAATTCTGGTACAAGAAGGAACACTTAAGATCGGCAACTCTTTTGTAGCGGGGATGTATTCTGGTCGCGTCCGGGCCATGATCGATGACTGGGGGAACCAGGTCAAAGAGGCTGGGCCTTCAACACCGGTAGAAGTTCTCGGGTTCAACGGCGTTCCAGAAGCCGGTGACACCTTTTACGCGGTAGAAGCGGAGGGTATTGCTAAAGAAATCAGCAATAAACGCCAAGCTGAACATCGAGAGACTCAGTTAGGTTCAAATAGCAGAGTTACACTAGAATCCCTTTTTGAGCAGATTAAAGCTGGTGATGTCAAAGACCTAAACATTATCCTTAAAGGAGATGTTCAAGGGTCAGTTCAGGCTATAGCAGAATCACTCCAGAAACTCAGTAACAAAGAGGTCAAGGTGAATATAATTCACCAAGCGGTTGGCGGCATAACAGAAGCTGATATTTTATTAGCCATAGCGTCAAATGCAATTGTAGCAGGGTTCCACGTTCGACCAACAACAGAAGCCATTAGAACCTCAGAGTCAGAAGGCATTGATGTTCGAAGCTACGATATTATCTACGATCTCATCAATGATGTTAGGTCTGCCATCGAAGGTCTATTAGAGCCAGAAATACGGGAGATTGTATTGGGCCGTGCGATTATCCGCGAAATTTTCCATGTTCCTCGTGCTGGTGCGGTAGCTGGTAGTTACGTTAATTGGGGGAAAGTTGTCCACAATCAACCGCTGCGGGTTCTACGGAATAACCGCTTGATTTACGAGGGAAATACCGACTCCCTGCGGCGATTCCAAGACAACGTAACTGAGGTAGCGACGAATTACGAGTGTGGAATTTCCATCGATGGGTTCGATGATTTCAAAGTTGATGATGTCTTGGAGTGTTATACTCAAGAGCGAGTGGCACGTAAACTTCAGTGAAGGCAACTCTTCTAAAGAAGAGGCATCTTCTGTAAATCGTACAGTCAAATAGCGAAGTTACCTTTGCCCAAAAAAGTCGAATTTGATCAGATACGAGTTCCGCAATGCATGTTGGCGTTTGCACTGTTTATCTCTCTATTCCAGCAAGTCAGTCGTTGAAAGATAAACGTCAAGTAGTCAAAAGCCTGATTGACCGCGTTAAAAGTCGCTTTAACGTCGCTGTTGCAGAGGTTGATGCGTTGGATGCGCACCAGCGTTCTGTTATTGGCTTGGTTTCTATTTCCAATAGCCCACAACACCTTAACCAAATGCTATCTCGTACCATCGAGTTTATCGAAAACATGCACCTAGCTATTCTTCTTGACTATGAGATGGATTTAAGTTATTAATCGGGTTTTGAGGAATGGTGCAGCCAGACGAAAGGGGCTCTTCGTTCCTACCTTTCGACATCCTGCAAACTGGATTCGGAAGAGAAATACTCCAATGAAACGAAGGTGCTACTTTGCGAACGAGCCATTATTAAAATAACGCCATGGCCGGTTTGAGACGAATTGAACGGGCAGCAGAGCTTATCCAAAGAGAGTTAAGCTCTATTTTGCAAAATGAAGTCAGGGATCCACGTCTTGCCTTTTGTACTGTTGCCCATGTCGAACTAACATCAGATCTAAGGTATGCCAAAGTGGTGGTTAGTGCGGTCAGCGACCAAAAAGAGGATGTTTTAATGGCACTGGAAAAAGCCAGCGGTTTTTTGCGTCGCCAAGTTGGAGCTCGGATAAATTTACGTTATACCCCGGAACTTCGTTTTAGAATTGATAATACCGTTGATCGATTAATGGAAATAGATCAAATGTTAGCTTCTATTCGAAAATCAGATCCATGAGCAGATCCGTCTGCTTTATCGTTGATGCTCAAGCCAGTAGATGGTGGAACGATGTCAGCTTTTGTCAGGATAGGCTTCAGACCAATCCGGTCAATTGAGACGGTAAATCCAGATTTAAGCCGATGGTACAAAAATACTTTGAAGTTTTAAATCTGCTCGGTCAATATCAGCATTTTGCCCTATCGACCCATGTTAACCCTGACGGTGATGCCTTGGGTTCAGAATTGGCACTTTATTCAATCTTAAAGGATCTGGGTAAACGTGTCCATATTTTTAATACTGATATAACTCCAAAAACCTATCATTTTCTCCCTTTTCAGCACCACATCAAATCTCCCGCTGATCTTAGAACAGTTTATTCAGGTATAATGCCGGAAGTTTTGGTCGTACTGGATTCGGGTAGCTTAGACCGAATTGGCGATCAGTTAGCTCGTCAGCTCCAACCTACAGAAGCTATTGTCAACATTGATCACCATAATACTGCCACTAAATTTGGGGATCTCAACTTGATTGAGACCGGGGCATCGTCGACAGCTGAGATTATTTATCGCTTAATTGAGGCCAGTGGGATGGAGATGGGACCGGAGCGTGCCCTCTGCCTGTATACAGGTCTAATGTTTGATACCGGTTGTTTTCGCTACTCCAACTCAACACCTGTCGCACACCGGATTGCCGCTGACTTAATCGAGGAGGGGATCTCGGTTGATGAAGTTTATCGCTTTGTTTACGATACTGTTCCTCAAGTTCGATTGCATTTGTTAGGGGATGTTTTGCAGACTTTGGAAACAACAGAAGATGCTAAGATTGCTTGGATTTCTGTTACCCAAGACGCACTAAAGAAAAATGAAGCCTCTTCGAATGACTTGGAAGGGGTTGTCAATTACATTAGATCCATCGATTCGGTTGAGGTCGCAATTGTAGCTAACGAATTGGAAACTGGAGACACCAAAATTAGTATGCGAAGTAAAACGAATGTTGATGTTGGTCAGATTTGTGGATTATACGATGGTGGTGGTCATGCCCGTGCTGCGGGCTGTCTGATTCAGGAGCCTTTGTACGAAGCCTTAGCGAAGGTCGTCGCGAGTGCACGGTTACATATAGATGGATGGAATTCTAAATCTGAATAAACCCTTTGGTCTTACCTCCCGGCGAGCAGTGGATCAGGTGCAGAGGCTCTTAAAAGTTAAAAAAGCTGGACATGGTGGCACTTTAGACCCAATAGCGACAGGTGTCTTACTAATTTGTCTAGGACGAGCGACCAAATTTTTTGAAGCTCTGCAAGTTGGTACAAAAACCTACCAGGCTACCATGATGCTCGGGCTAACTACCGACAGCTTTGATACTAGCGGGGAAATTCTTTCCACTTCAGACGCCAGCCAGATTACTACCGATCAGATTGAGCAAGTTCTTTGTCGTTTCACCGGTCAAATTGAGCAGACCGTTCCAATGTTTTCGGCTGTTAAGCACCAAGGGGTGCGGCTCTACAAGATGGCTCGAAAAGGGGTTCAGCTCGACGATCTACCAAAAAGAAAAGTAGAGATCTCTTTATTGAAACTGATCTCGGTCGGTCTAACCCCCTCATTTACTGATAAACACCCATCGGGGGGCCATTGGTCCCAACCCTTCGATATGTCGCAATCAAGACTCGAAGGCGCGTCTACTCATACTGCCACTCTTAATGTAACTGTCCGCATTACCTGTACTAAAGGTACTTATATTCGATCTCTGGTTTCGGATATCGGAAAAGATCTTGCCTGTGGTGCCGTACTTTCCGGGTTGACCCGGACTAGCTCAGGCGTCTTTCATTTAAAAGATGCGTATACCATCGAACAAATCAAAAAAAAACCATCAATTGCAAGTGAGGCGATTATTCCGTTGGAGCAGGCTCGCCAAGTCTTAGGCCATTACCGGAGGCAGATCTCCTCCAACAAAGGGACAGAGACTTGAAGGTAATCGACGGCTACGACACGCCGATTACCGACTCAGGTGTAGTGCTAACCGTGGGTATCTTCGACGGCATTCACCTCGGTCACCAGACTGTTTTTGAAGAAATACTTCGTTGGGGGAAAACGAGGCAATTGCCAACGGCAGTAATGACATTCGACCCGTCTCCAACCGAGTTCCTGCAACCTAACCACGCGCCCCCCAGACTTACACAACTGAGCCAGAAAATCGATATTCTGCGTTCTTTTAGTCTAGATGCGGTCTTCGTCCTTAAATTTGATGCTCGACTGGCAAGCACGTCACCTGAAGATTTCATTTTGCTGATATTAGTGCAGCAGCTAAAGGTCCGACACCTCGTCATTGGCTATGACTGGCACTTTGGCCAAAACCGCAGCGGAAATCCGGAGATGTTACAGGCATATGGTAGGAAGTATGGATTTGGTGTTACGGTTGTCGAACCACAGCAAGTCGATGGCATTTCCGTCCATAGCACTCAAATTCGCGCTACTATTGTTGAGGGGAATTTAGATTTAGTACGAACAATGTTAGGTCGCCCCTATACAGTTCGAGGATCTGTTGTCCGTGGAAGCCAACACGGTCAAGGCCTCGGTTTTCCAACTGCGAACATAGATGCCGGACGACAAATGTTACCTCCGAACGGAGTCTATGCAGTGTGGGCTATACTGAATTCGCCCAGTGGCTGTGGAACGACAACCTATTTTGGGGTCGCCAATATCGGCATTCGTCCAACTTTCGGAGGTGACAAGCGACAAACCGAAGTTCATTTACTTAACTTTAATCAGGATATTTACGGACAGGAATTAGATCTTATTTTCTGCCAAAAAATTCGAGAGGAACATAAATTTCCAGATTTGGCGACTTTGGCTAATCAGATTCGGCGAGATATTGTTGTGGCCCGATCTGCGTTGAAACTCAGCTAGAATTTAATTTACAAATTGTAATAAGGTGTGGTATAGTAGCTTTGTATTTTAGCCTAAGCTAATTACAATAAAGGGAAAAGTAAGATCAGGAGTATATAATTTGGGGTTGAATAAAGAAATTACGCAACAAATTGTAGAAGACCAAAAAACGCATGACACAGACACTGGATCTCCAGAAGTTCAGATTTCGCTGTTGAACACACGAATTCAGAAGTTGACTCAGCATTTGCGTACACACCAAAAAGACCATCATTCTCGATACGGTATGTTTAAACTCGTCGGTCAACAAAGGCGACTGCTTCGCTATTTATACAAGAACGATGCACCGCGCTATCGCAGACTGATCCAGAAACTCGGTCTTAGAGATGTTATTAGTAGAAGAGGATAACCTCCACCATAGTAGAAGCATTGGAGAACAGAGTTAGAAAAATGAAGGAGCTAGAAATAAGTTGAAAGTAGAAATGCAACTGGGGAGAGAAATGCTCTCTATCGAAACAGGAAAAGTTGCAAAACAGGCAGACGGTTCAGCATGGATACAATATGGTGGTACGGTTGTTTTAGTAACAGTAGTAGCAGACAGAAGAGAAGCAGATAAAGATTTTTTTCCCTTAACTGTTGACTATCGAGAACGAGGATACGCCGGCGGGAAGATTCCAGGTGTCTACGGACGACGAGAACCACGACCAGGTGTGCCGGAACAGCTAACTTCCCGCTTGATTGACCATTGTATACGCCCCCTTTTCCCAAAAGATTACAACCAAGAAGTCCAAGTTTTATGTTCGGTACTCTCCTACGACCGAGAGCATTTAGCCAATGTGCCAGCTTTGATCGGTACCTCTGCAGCTCTCAGTATTTCCGATATTCCCTTTAACGGTCCTGTTGGTGCTATTGTTGTCGGTCGGATTGATAACCAGCTGATCGTTAATCCAACGGCTGAAGAGATGGATCAGTGCGAATTAGAACTATTTGTTAGTGGCAATCAAAATGCCGTTATGTCAGTCGAAGGCAGCTTGCACGAAATACCAGAAGATGAGGTTATTGACGCAATCGTTTTTGCCCATGAGCAAATTAAAAATATTATCAAATTACAAGAAGGTCTAGTTGCTGTTTGTGGAGTTGAGAAAAGAGAATTCATTAGGAAAAGTATTGATGAAGAGCTGAGGGAAAAAGTGAAATCGCTAGCGGTTTCCAGAATTCGCCAATCAATCGGCACCGTGGAAAAGCAAGAAAGAAGTGATTTCTTAGCCGATTTAGAAGCTGATGTCCTGGAGCAGGTTATTGATGCTAATGATAATGAAGAAGTTGTCATGGCCGTTGCTCAAGATACAAGATCTATTCTCGAGGATCTAGAAAAACAGGAGATGAGGGAGTCCATTCTCAATCAAGGTACCCGAGTAGACGGACGTGCAGTGACCGAAATTCGCCCGATTTCAGGCGAAGTTTCGCTTCTGCCAAATGTTCATGGTTCATCCCTTTTCTCGAGAGGTCAAACACAGGCATTGTGTGCGGTTACTTTAGGAACTGGATTAGACGCTGATATTGAGCGAAGTCTAGCTGGCGAGAAGAGTAAACCTTTCTTCTTACATTACAACTTCCCTCCTTATAGTGTTGGTGAAGTCAAACGCATGATGGGTCCTAGCCGCCGCGATATTGGCCACGGTTCATTGGCTGAAAATGCAATCAAATCGGTTATTCCTGCAAAAGATGAGTTCAACTATACTATTCGCGTGGTTTCAGAAATTTTGGAATCAAATGCTTCGTCTTCGATGGCAACGGTTTGCGGGGCTACATTAGCGCTCTTGGATACTGGTGTTCCGTTGAAAAAAACTGTTGCAGGTGTTGGTGTAGGTTTGATTAAGGAAGGAGACCAAGAGGTTATCCTGACCGATATGATTGGAGTGGAAGACTTTCTCGGCGACATGGATTTCAAGGTGGCCGGGACTAGAGATGGTGTCACGGCTATCCAGATGGACATTAAAATCGATGGGGTAACACCGGAACTGATGAAGCAAGCGATCCATCAATCTCGTGAGGCTCGCTTATTCGTTTTAGACAAAATGGACGAAGTTATCAGCACACCACGTGAAGAACTTTCGCCCTACGCTCCTCGAATTAATACCATAAAAATCCCGGTCGATAAGATCAAAGATGTCATCGGACCGAGAGGCAAAGTCGTCCAGCAGATCCAGGAAGAGACAGGGGTTACGATCAGCATCGAAGATGATGGTCGTGTCGAGATTGCCTCCACTAGCGCTGAAGCCGCAACCGAAGCCGAAGAAAAAGTCAAAGAGATTATCGCGGTTCCAGAAGTCGACAAGGAATACAGCGGTAAGGTTGTTCGGGTTGCCCCTTTTGGTGCATTTGTCAAGATTCTACCCAACTGTGATGGGATGGTTCATATTTCGCAGATGGGGAATGGATACGTCCGGCAGGTTGAAGATATTCTAAACATTGAGGATGAGGTAACCGTTCGTGTGATCTCAATAGATGATCAAAACCGTGTCGATTTAGCCTTATCTGGCGAAAGTGCAGTTCGTGCTAACGAGATTTCGGAACAAACACCCCGGCGAGAAGATTCTCCGTCTGAGGGAGGGCCTTCTGGGCCTCGCAGAAATTCTGGTTACCGAGACGGTGGTAGAACTGGTACCGGGAACGCCAGGAGACGGGACCGGGGCCGTGAGGGTAGCGGTAGACCGGCGGGTGGCAACCGGTATCGCAACGAAGGCCAAGGCCGTAACAATGCCCCCCGTATTCCGAAAGGTCGACCTTAGAAATTGAGAATCAAAGTTTGCCTTCGATCTGGCGAAAAACCTAAATTTTAACCGGTGTGTTTTCCGGCCCAAGCCGAAGGCGCTAGTCTTTGGTTTTGTGCTTGATCGGAGAAATTGAAAATTCCGGCCCCCAGACTCCTTAAGCAAGACAACCTGTTAGAACAGAAATGGCTAACGCATTTACTGGCTGGCATTTTGGTTATCCAAGTTATCGCATTGATATTCTCATTGAAATATCGGGATCAGATTGTCGAACATACAAAAAATCTACCGGGGTTAATTCAAGACAGTATTTTCTCCGGTAGTTCAAAAAATAACCGTCCCCGCCCATTTGAATAAAAATGGCCATCCCTTCGACCTGAACTCGCGATATGTCGTGAGCAGAGTTCGAAGGGACGTTAGTAAGCCTGCCTTTGCCGTAAATAGCAGTTTCAGACTTGGATTCTTACCATAAGTCGCTATCCTGTTGTTCCAATGAGATATGTTCCAAACGAGATATCGTGAGTGGAACCCGAAGGGCTATTAGCGAGACCACTCCGCTAACGAAGTACAGAGTACAGCGATTTCCAATATCTAATATATTGACTTCCCGTAATGACAACCGGTTTTCATTTTCTGGTGAGTAAAAGTTTAAGATTCAAGTCGGGCCTATTCGATTCTCTGCTAACAAAACCAATAGAGCAACTGCCGATTATAGTGATGGTAGTTTATAATATAATCGGGCTGGGTTGTGGTTACGTTTCTACCTCCGATTATCTGAACCATATCGAAACGGTCACCGTTACTCCTGTGACAGTTGAGGATCCCGATTTTACCTATGAAAGGGCAACCGGTAAACTCTACGACGAAGTCATCCGTGAAGCGCTAGTAGACCGTTTTAGCCAAAAGTGGAGAGATGGGAATCACGCCCAGTTAGATATCATCATACGGGACTATGACATCAAAGCCATCGACTACGATGCCAATAATCGTCCGATTCGGCTACAAATGAAATTAGTCGTTGATTATACTTTTAAGGACCAGGTTCGGGGTAAACTGATTGAGCAAAACGACAACTACCAGCAGATTCATGAGTTTTTTATTGTTTCCGACCGGGGTGAACCGCCAGAGACACTTGGAGAAGCTAAGGGACGATTGGTGGAAGAACTGGTTGATGATCTGTACAGTTTACTCGCAGAACAGTGGTAAGCGGTTTGAATAGAAGTAATGTTACCTCACTAACAGAGCGTCTGATTCGTCGACTACAGTGTGTCAAGTCTGTTTGGGAAAACAGATGCCCATACATCTGCCTGTGCTTAGTTTTATTAGTTGCTTGTCAAGGAAAAGACCAATATTTGTCGATTGCACAGCGTGAGCAGTATCTTTATGGCACGTTGTGTGCGAAGAGCGTGAGTAGATCTAAAGATCTGAGTTTGCAGATCCAACAACGTCTAGTTTCCTTCCATCCAGAGTCAAAGGGTAAAGTAGGTACAAATAAGCAGAGACAGATGGGAGGCAGGAGCGAAAGCAGAGACTCCCATTCTGCTATCGTCACAGATGTTGTAACCCCGGTAGATCTGTTGCCCGCTACCAATGCGGTTTTTGGCTGGGAAAGAACACAAGAGCCCGGTGTCTATATCGGTGACAAACTTTACTACGATGTACCGTTTGGAAATCCGAAACAGTATTTTCGCTATGGGTTTCAGCGTCAAGCACACGTCGAATTGCAGTCGCCTAAACTCGGATCTCGCCCTTTAATTTTAGTGGAGGTATTTGATATGGGATCGCCTGAAAATGCTTATGGGATCTTCAGTTCGATTCGTCTCCCACAAGATAAACGCCGAATGATTGGTAGTCAGATGGCAGCAGTAATGGATGATCAACTCCTGTTTTGGAAAGGGCGGTATCTCATTGATATTGAAATGTACGAGTTTGCGACTGCCATCCGAGAAGCAACTTTTACAGTCGCTCAAGAAATCGAAAAGAAGATTAAAGTTAATTACAACGCTAATTCGAGCGAGGTGCCATTGGTCCCTTTACTACCTAAAGAAAACCAGGTTTTGTATTCAACCCATTTGGGTTTGAACGCTAAACTTCCACAGCGGTACTGGCCACTGACGGATCTGCTTGTTGCGGGTGAGCAACCGCCCAGATTTGTGTTTCGTACTTATAACAGCAGTCGTTCTGGATCTGGTGGCACCGATTACTACGGATTTATATTGGAATATCGGG
Source organism: Candidatus Poribacteria bacterium (assembly GCA_030748495.1). Classification (GTDB taxonomy): domain Bacteria; phylum Poribacteria; class WGA-4E; order WGA-4E; family UBA9662. The sequence goes on from JASMLX010000049.1 coordinate 30,155, forward strand.
ATACCGATACCGCTCAGCAGGTTTGGCAAATTATTCGCCAGTCTCTCAAAGATTCAGCTTTGACGGGTCAAACCTCCACCTCTCCGATTAGAGTTAAGAACACAGTTAAGTTGTATGATCAAAATCAAGTTATCATTAAATACCAAAAGAATTTGTAATTGCCGACTGTCTTTAAAGCTTAAAAGGTGGGAAAAGGCCGCCGGTGGGTCATTAGACCACTTCTACTCAACCGGTCTGCGAAGCCGCCTTAGGTTATCCTTCACTACTTAGCTTCTCTCTAAAGTTGAAATGTATCTATCCGGTATATAGGGACAATATATGAAATCTATTATTGTTGGGACTGGAGAAGTCGGCTCACATTTAGCAAAAGTACTAATCTCCGAAAACTACGACGTTATTGCTATCGATCCTTCGGAGGAGGCTTGTAATCGTCTGGCACAAAATCTGGACTTAATGACGATTTGTGGTTCTGGAGCCAGTCCAACCCTCCTAAAAGAGGCTGGGATTACCGACGCCAACCTGCTAATTGCAGTTACCAACTCGGATGAAATCAATATGTTGGCCTGCCTGATTGCTTCACGTTGTGGGGTCAGAACTAAAATCGCTAGGGTTTCCGATGGTAATTACTTCCAAAGCGGGGAATTGTTGACACCAAGTGAGTTAGGGATTGATTATATTATTAACCCCAAGGAACTCTGTGCACGTGAGTTTGTTCGATTGCTAACAGGAATCGAGGCTCGAGAGGTCGTCGAATTTGCCGAAGGTAAAGTTCAACTCATCGCCTTTCGTGTTCAGTCCAATAATCCGCTTATCAATCAATCAATTCAAAATATTGTTCAGCGCGATACTTTCTCTCACATTCGCTTTACATCTATCAAACGCAAAAGTGGGGAGACCATCTTACCTAAAGGCAATGACAAAGTCTTAGATGAAGATGAGATTTTTGTCATGGGCAGCACGACAGCAATCTCTGAACTATTGGAGTTCTCAGGTATCCCTTTACAACATAAGCTGGAACGGTTGGTTATTGCTGGTGCAACACCGGTTGGCATCCAGATTGCGCGGATGTTAGAATCGCAATCCATACAGGTCACAATTATTGAGACAGATCTTAAACAGGCCGAACACGCAGTTTCTATGTTAAAGAAAGCAACCGTTTTACATGGTAGTTCTTTAGATCCCAATTTACTGGCCGAAGCCCAAATTTCAAGTGCGGACAGTTTTATTTCGGTAACAGGAGATGATGAAGACGACATTATGGCCTGTATAATGGCTAAATCTAAAGGGGCTGAACGTGTAATGCCGCTTATACAACAGCCTTTGTATTTGCCAATTCTCGCCTCTATTACAGAGTTAGATTCGGCGGTCAGCCGCCACCTAACCGCGGTTAATGGTATTCTCCGCCTAGTTCGGCGTGGCCATATTTTAGCGGCTACGGTTCTACGGGATATCGATGCTGAAGTATTGGAATTAGTGGTACAAAATCGGTCCAAAGCTGCAGATCAAAAGATTCATGCGATTAACTTTCCAGATGGGGCCTTGATCGGCTCAGTTGTTAGAGATGGTAAAGTTATGACTCCAACCGGGAATCTAGTCATTCAGGCAGGAGATGACGTTATTGTTTGTAGTCAATCTAGTGCGATCCCGAGTGTAGAAGCACTATTCATTTAAAATGAATCTGAAGCCGGTCTTATTTACGCTCAGCATCCTTTTGCTTGCCATTTCGGTCGCACTCTTTATCCCGTTGGCAGTTGCCGCCGCTTATGCAGAACAAGATCTCATGGCTTTCACCAAAACGATTGTGATCACGGCTATTATAGGTGGAATCTTGTATTTGGCCACTCGTGATGTAAAACGGGAACTGGGTAACAGAGAAGGGTTCGCAGTTGTCACTTTCGGCTGGTTGTTTGTCGCATTAGCGGGATCGCTACCCTACTTTTTTTATCAAGATTTTCTCGGTAATGGAATTGACCAGCAAGTTTCGGTTTTCAGAAGGTTTACCGACAGCTATTTTGAGTCGATGTCAGGGTTTACAACTACCGGGGCAACAATCTTGGAAGACATTGAGCATTTGCCGCACGGCATTCTATTTTGGCGAAGTTTCACCCACTGGTTCGGTGGTATGGGGATCTTAGTTTTGGCTGTTGCAATTCTACCTTTACTCGGTGTTGGTGGTATGCAGTTGTACCAGGCCGAAGCACCAGGACCACAAAGCGACCGTATAACTCCAAGAATTCAAGAGACAGCAAAAGTTTTATGGTGGGTCTACGTGTTGATCACTTTGGCAGAAGTGGTTTTTTTGTGGATTGGAATCGTTTGGATAGTACCTGAAAATGTTCGTGAAACTCCCAGTGAAGGCTTGTACTACGCCTTTTGCCATGCTTTTGGCACTATGGCTACCGGTGGTTTTTCACCTAAAAATGCCAGTATAGGTTACTATAACAGTGTTTATATCGATGTGGTGGTCATCATTTTCATGTTTATTGCCGGGACCAACTTTTCACTCCATTACAAGGCTCTGAAAGGCGATTTTGGCGGCTATCTGAAAGATGAGGAGTTTCGATTCTACCTCTTTTTGATTACCCTAGCGATGGCGGCTTTGACGCTTAATACCATGTTACAACCGGTTGCTGTAATCAATAGTGTAACGCGCGAGGTTGATCAAGATCAAATTGTACAAATAGAAAACGAAACTTATCCAGTTGTCGACGGTAAAATCTCATATCAGAACCAGAGTTACTTTGTTCAAAATCAACAGATTGTGGTTAACGGCACCGCCTACGAAGTGTATCAAGCTAAGGTGGTCTACAAGTCGATCGGCGATGCGCTACGCTTTGTGGGATTCCAAGTTTTATCCATCATTACAACTACAGGTTATGGTACCGCAGACTTTGAAATGTGGCCTTTCGTTTCACAAGTGACCTTGGTGTTCCTAATGTGTTTTGGCGGTTGTGCGGGATCGACCGGTGGAGGGATGAAACAAGTTAGATTTTTGCTCTTAATCAAACAGAGCTACCTTGAAATCAAACATTTGATTATACCGCACGCTGTGCTGCCCGTAAAATTGAATGGACGAATTGTTCCTAGAGGGGTAATGACCAATATTTTGGGATTTTTCTTCATCGGTGTGGCAATATTTGTAACAGGGACGGTCATTCTCACCGGTTTAGGCTTAGATTTGCTAAGTGCCAGTACTGCAGTTGTCTCTGCCTTGATGAACATCGGTCCAGCTTTGGGCAGTCTTGGTCCGACAAACAATTATGCGCATATTGTGCCGGTTGGAAAATGGGTCCTGAGTCTCTGTATGTTACTCGGCCGGCTTGAACTTTATACGGTATTGATAATCTTGACACCACTACTCTGGCGTAAATAAGAATTGAGAATTGATTAGCCAAATGACATTCCTATTCACTATTCACTATTCACATAAAGGTTAGAAGAAACCGCTTCGCTATCAAGCAAGATAATAAGATTTTGAGAAACGACCCCGGGCGAATGCACCTGCATCTCAAAGCATGTTCCCGATCCAACCGCAGTGCCTCGATTCCCGTTTTCGCGGGAACAGGTCAACGCCCTCGACTCGATCGAGAAACAGTATATAGATACTGTTTCTTAATACAATCAGGAATCAGTAGTACTCTTTGGTTGGTCAGCCTAACGCTACTCCAATACCAGATCCAATCTGAAGCGCAAGCAGATGTCGGTCAGTCTCGTCGCAATGCGATCGTTAATGCCGTTGAGATGGCCAGCCCGGCTGTAGTCAATATTAGTACTACTCGGATTGAACATGTCTATGTTAATCCCTTCTTTGAAGATTTTTGGCGGTCACCTTTTTTCGATTTTCCCCGGATTCCACAACAACGCGAACAACGAGGACTTGGATCTGGGGTAATTCTGGATGATGAAGGTTATATCCTAACGAACTTCCACGTAATCGAAAATGCAGATCTGATTCAAGTCATTTTGTCAGATGGTCGCCAATACAAGGCTAAACTGGTCGGAGAAGATGTTTTTACCGATTTAGCAGTATTGAAAATCGGTGAGTATAGCGCAACGCCAATTGCGGACTTAGTGGAGATCGAGATAGGGAACTCGGAAAACCTTCTGATTGGAGAGTGGGCAGTCGCCATTGGTCATCCATTTGCGACTTCGATTGGTAATCCAAAGCCGACGGTAACAGTTGGTGTAATTAGTGCTATTGATAGATCATTAAAAACTGAAAAGCAGTGGCATCGAAATTTGGTACAGACCGATGCCTCAATTAACCCGGGGAATAGCGGGGGAGCATTAGTCAACGCTCAAGGTCAATTGATCGGTATCAACACTGCGATCTACTCGACTAGCGGTGGATCTCAGGGCGTTGGTTTTGCTATTCCAGTAAGTATCGCCATCAAGGTGTTTCAAAAGCTGGTCAAATACGGAGCCGTGGTTGCGCCAACGTTAGGGATTACGGTCCAAGAATTGACACCCCAATTAGTGGAAAAATTAGGAGCTAACAATCTACAACCTTCGGTTGGCGGGGTTTTGGTCTCCGAGGTGGATAAGCAAACGGGCATCTCAGGGCTAAAGCGAGGTGATGTTATCACGACAATTGATAATCAGAAAGTCTTAGATCTACCCGTTTTCCGTAGTCTAATCCGGTTATTTGATCAGGGGGAGACGGTGGTCTTACAAGCTAGCCGAAAAGGGAAACCGCTGGTGCTAAAAGTTCAGGTTTCCGAGTTAGAATGGAACTATGAACTAAAAGGTTGGGGGATTCGAGTTCGGCAACCTGACCGTCAGCAAATTCAGCGCTATACCCAACGAGGAGTTGTGGTTTCCGTAATTAATCGGCGGAGCGAGCTTGCCAAACGAGGATTGAGAACAGGGGATCTAATTTACCAAATCGGAGACGTTAACATCGGTACGCTAGAAGATCTAAAATTAGTTGCCAACCAGTTGCGACGGAACTACCCGTTCAGCATTCACTTTGAGCGTAGCGGCCAAATCGGTGTCATCCGCAACCTGATTGTGCAGTGAATACCACATTGCTTAACAAGGTTTGTGTGATTTTACCCTTCGATCATCCCTGTAAAAGCAGGAATGTAGGAGGTGTGTGCGTGTATAACGAACCATATACAGGCTGTCTGGAATATAACCGTACAGCCAGCAGTGGAGGGTGAACCTTGCGCTTAAAACTCCCGCTTATTATAGCAGCAGTTGTTACCGTTACTATTTCTATTCCGTTAGCTTATAAGCTCTACTTGACGGATAGTTATCAACCGAGGAGTGCGCTGAATATGGAGAGCGAAGAGTTTCGGGATCTACGCCAGCAAGGGAAGCGTGCTAGTACTATGAAGAACTACAGTCAAGCAATAGCCGTCTACGAAGCCGCACTCAAGATGCGACCTGACAATGCCGAAGTCCGGAATGACCTTGGTTATGTCTATTACGAGCATGCTCTCGATCAAGCGGGACCAAACTGGCCATCTTGGGAAAGCGATTTGACGGGGCGAACACCAACAGAGGTGTTGAGAGAACTCGAAACTGCACTGAAGCTAATTTCTTCTGGTTATATCCATTTGACGGTCGATGATAAAGAAGGTGTTCAACTAGCAACAACAAAAGCCAAAGCCGTAAACTGTCAGGTCTATACCACGCCGTGGAAAAGGGGGGCTGAGATTCACATTCTGGTTGGAACAACCAAAGAGTACTTGATGCGAGCCAGAGATAGTTTCATGGCCGCCATCGACATCAAGGATGCTTACGCCCCGGCTTTTCAAAATCTGGGGGCATTATGGATGAAAATTGGGTTGCGAAATGTTGCCGTTCAAAACTTGGAGCGTGCTTATAAACTCGAACCAAGAAACGAAGATTTAGCTCGTTATCTTCAGCAATTACAAGAGCAACCGAACCTAATTACCACTTACGTGGGATCAGCGGAATAAACCACTAAGCCGTCACAATTACCTGAATTAAAATACAGACCAGCCTTCTTTCAAATCAACCCCGTGCAATTTTCTGTTGCCCAAATTATTGAAATTACTAACGGAACCCGGATCAGAGGCGACCTCAAACAGACTATTTGCCGTGTTTCAACCGATACACGAACACTCAATACAAAAGATTTGTTTCTGGCGCTGGTGGGCGAACATTTTGATGGACACAATTTCTTAGAGCAGGCTCTACTGAAAGGCGCCGTTGGTATTGTTGTTTCTCGATTTGAGCCGGCTATGATGTCCCTCGATTTTTCGCTGATAATAGAGGTAGAAGATACACTTCAAGCCTATGGCAATTTGGCACAAGCCCATCGACAGCAGTTTGACCAACCAATTGTGGCAGTGACAGGTAGCAACGGAAAAACGACAACCAAAGAGATGATTGCCTCTGTGTTATCACAACAGTTTCAGACCTTCAAGTCAAAGAAAAATTACAACAACTTGATTGGTGTTCCAAAGCGACTGTTAGAGATGAAAGACTCGCAACACGAAATTGCTATTTTTGAACTAGGAACGAATCAGCCCGGGGAAATTGGTCGATTGGCAGAAATTGTACAGCCAACAGTTGGTGTGATTACTAATATTGGCTCTAGCCATCTTGAGTTTCTGGGTGGAATTAACGGCGTAACCCATGAAAAGACCGCACTGTTAGAAAATGTAGCGGTGGCGGTTCTCAATAGCGATGACAGTATATTATCTAATTTTAAGACCTATTCACCAATTAACAGAATTAACTTTGGTCAAAACAGTGATATTTCGGCTCAAGATCTTATCCTTGATGAAAATGGATTTCTCTCCTTTACACTCGTCGTCCGGGAGCCCATCAATTATGCAGCACAGGTTGGCTCCATCGATATAAACCTACCATGTTTCGGTTCACATAATGTCTCGAATGCGTTGGCGGCTACTGCCGTTGGCCTATGGGCAGGTTTAAGCCTGGATCAGATTAAAACGGGACTAGAGTCGTTTAGTGCGGTTGAGATGCGTCTTCAACCATTGATTCTCAATGGGTTGCGGATTATTAGCGATGCCTATAACTCTAATCCAGACTCACTACAGAGTGCCTTAAATTTTTGTGCGGAACTACCCACTCCAGGAAAGCGGATTGCCGTTTTGGGTGATATGCTGGAACTTGGCGCACAGTCTGTAGAACTACACTTCCAGATCGGACAGAATATCCCGGCGGCCTTTCAATTGTTGATTACCGTCGGTCAGGAAAGTCAACAAATTGCACGGGGAGCCGAAGACCGGATTGAGCGAATTATTTCGTGCCGATCAGTAACAGATGCTGTCATTGCGCTTAGCCAGCAAGTAGCAGAAGGTGATACCGTTTTGGTGAAAGGGTCTCGAGGCATGAGGTTAGAGCAGATTATTGAGGTATTAATGACCGAATACGGGAGTACAACACAATTGGTTGTAGAGCCAAGGGAGTCGGTGGCATGAAACTAGGCTATACATTTTGGAGTGATTACCACTATACGCATTTTCCAGAGATCCTGCCACAGTTGAAAGAGATTGGTGTATCCACGGTTGCAATTGTTCCTCAATATTTGTTAGACCGAGATGACCGAGCCCGACTGGTAGAGATTTATCTTCCCGTTCGAGATACCATCTCAGCCATCCGGGAATATGAGTTTGAACTCATGATTAAGCCTCACTTTGTACCGCGTGATGCAAGTGGAAAGATGCCATCTAACTGGCAAGGCTGGGTTGGAACGGTCAAAATGAGTTCTTGGAGTTTGCTGATGGGACGCATCAAACTAGAGCTTGAAAGTTTAGCTAAGGATTATCAACCACAGTATCTCTGTATCGGCAGCGACCTCATTGGAACCCATCGGAATCAGTTGGAATGGCAAGAGATCATAGATTGTGTCACGCCTTTTAATACCTCACTTGTCTATGCGAATACCTTCTGGCAACCACTGTTGCGTCGGTTTCGCTGGAGTCTGTTTTGGTCAGTTCTTTTTGGCAGTTATAACCGGGTATTAAACCTAGCTTTGCCTGCCAAGCGGTTTGTCGTTCCAGATGAACAGCGAACAGATGTAGGACGGTCAATTTACCGCAGTGGGTTTAGGTTCTCACTAGATGCCGTTGGTTTAAACCTTTACTGGCCACCAGAGGATCAAAAGTACGAAGATCTAGAATCAGTTTGGTTTGATTATAATGAAAATGGGTTGCAAACCAATTATGTAGAGGCCGTTGAGCATTGGCAGGGAGATAATCCTCTGTGGGTCACCGAGTGTGATTTGGTTGGGCCCCATCGTTCTGACATCCAATATTATCGGGAATGGTGGGAAAACTGTATTTCGATTTGGGGCAACCGATGCGAGTTAATGATGTGTCATGAACAAGGAGATCCCCAATGGATCGAGATGGTTAAATCGAGCCGATTAATTACCCAACAAATTGGAGATTGGGAAAAAGAAAGAAGAGAGAGTGAATCAGATATGCTATCAGGACTGATGCCAAACTTTCAGTCAAATTATAAATTGGTGTCTCGTTCATCGGAACGGGATCAGATAGATAGTAACGTAACGTTGGATGATCCAGAGTATGCTGGCTTTCAATCGGCAATGGCTCGGATTGAGAAGGAGGAGAATCGTGCCGAGGGGAGTTATTAAGTACTACAACGAGGAAAAGGGCTACGGATTTATTGCCCAAGAAGATGGTGGAGCAGATGTTTTTATGCATAATTCGTCGATTACCGGTCCCTACGACCAACCACGGGTGGGACAAAAGGTTCGATTCACTGTCAAAGAGGGGAAAAAAGGCCTGGTTGGACACGATATTGAGCTAGTTTTGACCGCTCTCGAAAAGCGTTGGTTGAGCCAGGGGAAAAATCTGATCCCACGCGAAAGTGTGTTGAACCAACGGAACGTCAATACCAATATGTTTCAGCAATGGATCGATGAAGAGGAATCCGTAGACCCAGATCGTCAAAGAAGTGATTTCGGGACGCTCTACATAGAGAAACAGATCCGTTATGAAGTGCCGATGTTTTTTGCTACCTACCAACAGCAACTTTTCTCAGCTACGATCCTAAACTTTGTCCGAAATCCAAAGGACATAGAATCGGTATTTGTACTGGATATCGATAATAAACGTCGAGAATTTTCTAAGCAACAGATTAAATACTACTATAAAGACGAAGATGCACAGATGATTGATCGGTTGCGGGAATCAGACCCACAAATTCAAGCACAACCAATTGCTGTACCTGTAGGCGAACTGGAAGATATTATTCCTTTCGATCCCAAAGATCTACAAGAAGCGCGTCAAGGCGGAATTCCAATTAAGATCGTGCTCCGAGAAGGCGAAATATTCGATGGTCAAATCGATTGGGTCAGCGGGGCGGAAATGAAATTAGTCTTGAGAAACGGGGCTAAAATTGTTGCTTGTCAAGCCGCTATACACGACCTTGATATTCTGATGCCTTAGGTCGAAATCAAAACCCAGATGATAGTTCAATACTTTCATCTAATCAAAGAGATTGACTGTCAAGTTCAAGCCTTACAACAACAATCTGGTGAACATCCATGTCCTACGGATTGTTATGACTGTTGTCGGAATACCGCTACAATGGCGATTAGTGCGGTGGAAGCACAACACCTGTCCATAGGGCTAAAACGCCTCCCTAGAACTACACAACAGTACATTTTAGAAAAAGCCAAACGTACAATTGCTAAAGTTGAACAAAAGGGCTATTCAGAGCAAAGAGTACTGGAGGCCGGAATCGAAGCTACCAAATTGGTGAAAGGAAAAAAGGAAGGAGACTGTCCTATGCTGGTCGGTGGTGTCTGCTCTGTCTATGACTACCGCCCCGTAATCTGTCGGGTCTGGGGTTACCCGATTAACAACAGCGATGGCAGTCAAAATATTGCTTGTTGTCAAAAGACCTTCATTAGCCAAAGGAGCGACTTGCAACCGCTACCTTATGCTCGCTATTGGAGTGGCTGTAAGCAACAAAGCATCGATCTCGATTTCAACCACCGAACACCCAATTGCTACCTTGTCCGCCATCTGCTAACAAGTTAATAGATCTACCCTAAATTAGCCACTTGGGCGAAATTAGATCTGGCTTTAAGCACAAAAAAATCGACTAAAACCAACTGAATCGAGATCAACTGGAATCTCAGTCTATTGTCGATACATATGTGGATTAGCCGACCTTTGTAGTTTTATTGGAAAAATTCGGCATTTAGTTCAGTATAGTGGTCCCACTCTTCCGGCACGTCATCTTCAGCGAAGATCGCTTCAACCGGACATTCCGGTTCACAAACACCACAGTCAATGCATTCTTCCGGATCGATAAAAAGCTGATTTGCAGCCTCGAATAACTCTGGAAACTCAGAGGTAGGATGAATACAATCAACTGGGCACACATCAACGCAGGCAGTATCTTTAACATCTACACACGGCTCGCAGATGACATATGTCATAATTTTAACCTCCTTTCTATTGACGACTGTACCGTCATTAATTTAATTGCTGCCTATAATTCCCGCCAGCAACCTAAAATCCTATGCGGGGCAATATTATCAAATGGTATTGCTAAATCGCAAGGGAAATTACTGACCTGATGCGACATCAGGCCGGTGGCCAAAAACAGGCTTTCCGTTGACTTTGACAGGGTTAAGTTCTGTTGTGGATATTGCCGTCTTGTCTATTGCAACTGTCCATAATTGGCCGTTATTTTCGTAGACCAAGCCGGAACCATCTGGCAACCAAACCGGGTGTTGACCACCGGCGGTTGTCAGCTTAGTTTCAGTGGACAGGCCCTGATCATCAAAGCGAATTAGCCAAATCTGTTGTCGCTTACCTTCCACCCGGCAGAAAGCTAACATTCCCAAATCTGTTGGAGACCAGGCCGGTTGGATGTCATCCGTTTCACCAACACTAATGGGATCAATCCGGTTGGCACGTAAATCGTAGCTGTAGATGTCGCGATCAGCAGGTGATTCGGACGAGTCGATATCACCGGTCTCCACATAAGCCAGCAACTCACCGGTTGGATCCCAGGCTGGCATCCCCATCTGAGCGGCAACAGAGGGAACTGAAATTTCAAGGTTTGTATCGATATCTTGAATAAAGATTCGACCCCGGTCTGTTAGTTGGCGAGCAAACGCAACTCGGCTACCGTCGGGCGAGATCACAGCATCTGTAGCTAATTCTTGCCGATCTAAGAGTACCGATATGGAATCCCCTTGCTGGAGCATAATATTTCCCTGATTATCCCGGTAGATCAGACGTCCATCGGGTGAAACCGAGGGGGCGTCTCCAGCCTCAAGGGGTTGGTGCTGACCTGTGGGTGAGTAGGCCCAGATAATGCCGTCGTAACTATAAAATAGCTGTGCCTGAAATTGAGAAAAATTGCCTTGGTCCGAGAGGGGATCGTCCATATTGGTTTGATCAACTGCAACTGCGGTTGAAGGCGTAGGGACCGGATCTATTTTCGGTTCAAACTGTTGCTGGTTTTCTAATCGCCAGCCGAGTCCAGCCGGTTCGAAACTAAAGCCGATACCTTGCGTCCAGTACCACCACTCCTCGATTTGACGATCACCACGACGCAATTGGTAGACATCATCTGGTTGTCCATACTGAATCCGAATCTCAGACCGATGCCCGGTGTCGATTTCGGCGATATTACCCTGTTCATCCATATAAGTGGCTGTGATCTCGATATTGATGTTAGGAGTCACTTGATTTTCGTAAACGGATACCAGTTGCGGTTGACCTCGAACTGGTCGGCGTGTTCCAAAAATGCCAACGCCATCGTTTAGACCGGCTTTACGATCACCGTTCAGATCTACTACAATCATCACATAGTAGTCGTCTGGTACCAGCGGAACTTGATAAAATCCGTCCGCCCCCAAATCAACGGGGATTGCAATTACCTGTGAGAAATCATCGGTTTTGGAAACCGAAATAATTGCTTCTCTATATTCTGCCGGTTCAGTCTTAAGCGGTGAAATGGATCTGACATTCTCTACCATCAAATGTCCCGAGATTCCACTTTCAATGGCCTCCAGGCTGTCAGGTAGTATCGGTGTTTCTTCCACTGAAGTCAGTTGTCCATTTAACCCATACCTAGCGGTAATTACAATCTCGAGCCCGCTTATTTGCGTTGATTCCTTAGTCGACAGCATTAACGGTTGTGGGGGGGCGTTCACCAGATCGAGTGTTCCGTAGCCACCAATGACATCACCGTCACTATACTTACCGTCCTGATCAACATCAACGCTAGCGAGCAAATAGTACTCACCATCTGGTAAGGAGAACGAGAATTTCCCTTCCGGCCTGACTTCCGATACCGCTGCAACAGTCAACAAAGCAGGAGAAGTATAGACAATTACCAATGCCTTTTCGAAAGGCATTGCTCTTCCGATAACAGTTCCATTAACATTAACCATCTCAATGGACTGGTCCTGGCTAGATATCATCCTGGCTTTAATTGGTACAACACGACCATTTTTAGATTTTCTACCTGAGATCTCAACAGTAATCCCTTCAATAAAGCGATTGGGTTCAACAAATACCGGAACCGGTAGATCTGCCCGCAAATTTTGAATCCCAAATGCACCGACGTAATCGCCAATATCAAAACGATTATTTTCATTTTTATCAATTATCGCCATCAGGTAGTATTTGCCCCTTTGAATATTGAGCTTAAACTGACCGTCTTCTCCGACGGCTGTCTGCGCCACCTTATAATTCCATGAGGCGTCGGTATAAGCCATGACGAGCGCATTTTTGAATAAGATCTGTGGTAGTCCCTTACCCCAACTCAGTTCACCTGAGACTCCGGATGAGATCAATTCCAGTTGGGCTTGGAACATTTGCGACTTAGAAGGCTTATAGATCTCAACTGGTACAACTTTTTGCTTCCCATTCAGATCTGCCAGTCGAGCGGCGATTTTCACTTCTAATTCATCGACAGTTTGACCCCCTACTACTCGAATCACCTTTTTCTGTTGTTCAGAGTCACTCCAATCCGAAATTCCATAGATACCCATACCGTCACCAAAATCGAAAATAGCTGTTTGGTTAACGTCGACAAAAGCGACCAAATAGTAAGTTCCAGCTTCGACTGAGACCTCAAAGTATCCTTCCTTGAGTTGCAGAACACTGGTATAGGCAACTTGCAGTTTTTCGTCGGTGTACAATTGAACCGTAGTGTGAGTCAGGTCGTGCCCGGGCCAGATAACCTGTCCACGAATTTTGGCAGTCGCTTTTTGCCGAAACTCCTGTTTCCGTTGTTGTACTTCTGGTGTTAGTTTTTCATTAGCACCATTGACAATTGGTGTCATAAAAAACAAAACGGAGAGATACAAACAGAGTTGCCGTAGACCCATTATCAGCAACTTTGTTAACGATAGGGAACAGAACACCGAAGAAGATCGCAGCTTATTTTTTATAATTAGAGTAGACATTATCCCAGTTGGCCCGAGTATTGGCGGGTACGTTTTGGGTGGATTGAGGTCGATTTAGGTCAGAGACAGCGTTGACTGCCTCATTAATGGCCTTGGTTTTCTGAGCTTCCAGTTCGATATGCTGGAGCACATTCTCTGCCGTCATAAATTTAGTCGTTTCAGCCTGATCACTATCACCCGTGAAAACCAATCGAAACTCAAAATCTGGAGCGAGCTCTCTGGCAATCTGAATTGCGTCCTCGATCTGCCCACGGGAGGTTGAATGCGTTAGTAACGAACCTCCGATTGGAAGACCATCTTCGTTCCATTCATTCACTAAGATTAACAGCCAACTCTCTGGAAATTTTTCTTTCAACCCTGAGACGTCAATTTGCGACATTTGAACCCTCAATTCCACCAATTTATTTTATCATAATAGCCAAAACTTCGACAAGTTGGTCAACGCTGTTGAATTACCCTCAAAGGCGTTAGTTCTCTAAAAACTTGTTTAATAGAATAACTCGAGTTTAGAGTGAACAAGCTATTTTCAGGTTGATTATTATCAGCCGGTTCGAGTTGCTCTCTCTGTTACT